>JADJJZ010000014.1 GCA_016706255.1 Bacteroidota bacterium
CCAGTAATAAGACAGCTGAAAACAGAGGAAGAAATATTTTTCATATCGCTTAAAATTTCATACCACTATAAACAAGCAAAATTGTTAATGCTGTAAGATGGTAAAACATCGCCAACCAGATTATTGTTTGGGATAGGCGTTATATTGACCCATCAGGTAAGTTTTTCTATGAAAAATTCCATCTCAACCCACCACCGGTTATTTGCTGACTGCCATCTACTACGTATTCGTTGAAGTTAATAATCTGGTCATATTTATCGGTTTGGTTTACAAACTCAAACCCTAAATAACTATGTTGCTGAAAACTAAATACAATATCTAAATCAGCTACCACATTAGCCGTAAAGCCTAAACTAAAGTCATCTGTTTGCATAAATCAACCGAAGAGCACACCCGCTTCGCCCTCGCGATTGGTATCGCTGCGCATGCCGGCAGTTAATTCAATTTTTATTCCATTTTAATAATTTATTCACCGCAATTGTTGCATCCCCATCCATGCGTCCAATATAAATACCTAATTGCCATGGTGTGTATTTTGCTTCAATTTTGGTGTCGAAAAAATTGCCATCTAAAATCGGAGCAAGTGAATCATTAATAATTTCGTTATGCGATTTTCCGATTTCACCGTTTGCAGATAATTCAATTGTACCAATAGTGTAGGTTAATTGTGCATTACCCATTCTGGATTTACATATTGTTCAGTAAATGCATTACTCTGGAAAATCATATAAATCCCGCATAATTTAATCCAACGAAAACATATTGCTTTGAATTAAAGTCCATATTTGCGCAAAAATAATCTTTCCGGTTGTGGAACTTCCGTTTGTTGCTGCAACTCGACGGTAAAGCATGTCCAGTTAATTTCTTTAATATATTTATTAAATACCAAACCAAAAGTCAACAGCAGCACCTTGTTGGCGCCAGGTATTATCTGCATCATAAAAATTATCGTATGCAATCTGGTCCGATAAATGCAAAATTGGTCAGGTTAATGTTTGTAATCCTTGCTGTTGGTATTATAAAAGTATATGGTGTTAATTTATAATGCACATCAACAACTTCACAACGAACAATATCTTTAATTACCCTTTTACATATAATTCCACGAACATCGAAAGTAACGCCTGAACCCCAAAATCCGCCGAAGTCGTTACGAATACGCACTGTACTTTGTATCGCAATATTTTCACCAGGGCGAATTAACATACCAAGGTCCACCAATGTATGCGACGATAAACTTTTTGGTGCCGTAACAGTGTCGGCAACCGCAACGTCCTGCGATAAATTGTCTAAAAACGATAGCGTGCGTGCCGTACGTTTAAACTGAATTTTTTACCTCAGTTTGAGCTTGTGTTGTTAATGCCGAACACAAAATCAAACCTGTAAAAATGGCTGCGTTAATTTTTTTCACTAGAAAAATATTTTTAATTCAACTATAGTTTCCTGATTTCTAAAAGTATCATCCGCAAAACTGGCATCACTAAAATTAGCCCAGCGGTTGCGGATGTATAAAATAGCATTACGACCTAAATCAATATCTAAACCTGCGCCGTATCAAATACCTGTCTGATTGCGCGGACGGCGCGTTACCTCATCAATATCGGTTAAATAATTGCACGTGCGCTCGTAACCATAATATCTCCTCAATACCAAACCATCGGTAATGCTGTAATAAATTTCAATTTCGCTGGCATATTGTCTAATGTAAGCATCTTCATTTAATACCGGAATAATACTCCAGTCGCGCTGCACTGTGCTGTAATATCCCAAAAAGAAAATATACATCGGGCGATTAAATGCATGTGTTTTAAATTTTATTTGCGGTTCAAATACTGAAAAATATTTTTTATTTACGGCAACACCTGAACTGTCATCACTTAAATTAACAGTTTCATAAACATCGCGGTAAATCACTGAATATCTGTCGTACGGGCCAACATTCGATGGAAATGCAAATCGCCAGAAACGTGCACGTGTTAAGCTATTTACAGGATGCGAATACGTAATTACATTTGATGCCGGTGTAATTTCTCCATTCATACCGATGCCGATATTAAATGAAATATTTTCCCAGGTTTGTTCAATATTAATATCTAATCCCTGTCTGTTATTCGACATCATACCCATGCGCAACATCGCGCTGCCTGTAGGGCGAAGCACTGCGCTGCTGCCAATAGAGCCTGCCGGAATATCGTTGGTAGTATATTCTGTAACGCTGCTATTTAAAAAAACTGCATTATTATTAAATACTTCAGGTGCAATTCTAAATCCGTGTAAACTAATTACCGGAATATTTTTTTGATAGGAGATATAATTGTTCCGCTAATCATTTCGCCCCAGCCTTCGTTGTTGAGCGGACTAAAATATTGTGCCATACCGGCTTCAAGATGCAGACCGAATGATTTTATTTTTTCATTTACTTCAAATGTAATGGTATTAAATCCTACTTTTTCTAACGCTAAGCTATCGGCATAAGTAATGCTGCTGATGGTGTTGATTCCATAAAATCTGCCTTCATTTAATTGTTTTATGGTTTGCCGCCGTATGATACATTCGGTGTGCTGCCAAACCCGCCATTTAATTCTGTTTTCCGACTAATATTTTGCTTTTAAATCGCCCGGAAGTTCGGCTGCATCCAAGGCAAAACCTTTAAATGCGCGATTTCCCCAGCGTACATCCTGGTCAACTGCCCCTTCCTTATAATATTTGTCGTATCTCCCAAAAACCGCATTGGTAATGGGGTCCCAGGGGTTGCGTTCAAATAAAGTGAACCGATTATATCCATGAAACGAACCCTAGGTAAGGTCGCTCAAAACATGCCATTGAATGCCACCGGTGCGCAGCGTAAACGTACTAAACGAGGTTGAATGCGTCGCAGTAAGTTGATTCCCAAATTCAAAATCATACTTCCACCCAACCGCGTTCCTTCAATCGGATTTTGAATACTTGGGCGCAAACTGTCCACCACCTGTTTTCCGTAAGCGCTACCCAACACACCGTTTAAATATTGGTAAGTATAAATGTCAAATGCCCACGATGTTTTTAATGTCGGTCTGCCCGAAACATTTAATTGTAAAGTTGGCAATGTGTATCATCGCCAATAAACATCTGATTGGTTGGTGTGGTTTGTCCGCCTGCCGTGCTCAGCAAATAAGTGTAAAATTCCGGGTTTGAGTGCCATAAAAACGGTAAAACCCAGATACCGCAACGCGATACAGTTCATCCGGAGCATGTTTCGGAAACAACCCAACCTGAGGCGTAACCACGGTATTGCTTGTATCCCGCTGTCCAAACCCCAAAACAGGCAACAGCGCAGCCACGGCAAACAATCCAACTATTTTGTTTAATCTTTTCCCCAACACAATAGGTTTTGCGTATTAAAATTACACGTTTACAAATCAAATGTAATACTTTTTGTAAAAATTACAATTAGTGCCCAACTTTTTCTCCCATCCAGGCTCAAAATGTTTTGGGCGTTTCCCCTATAGTGATTAATAATTTGCAGGGGCAAATTATTAATCACTATAGGGGCCGGGCTTTTCACTGCAACTCCTCGCTCGCTGAAAAAGCTCGCTGTGGGGTTTCCGTTTCAATCCCTAACGCACTTTCGAGTAAAAATGTAATTAGTCGAGTTGAATTGAATCCACCCCATGCAATCATTTAAACGAAAAATTAGCAAACGTCACCATGTAGGGGCGAATTGCATCCGCCCATACATGTTGACGTTTGCGGAATGTTTGGATAAATTAAAATTGTTCTGAATAACTATTGATAATAAGTCGAATCGAATCTAAAACCACTCATTCCTCATCCCTCATCCCATGAGTTGTTCGCTACGCGCAAATGAGTTATCAGTAATGCGTGATTACTACTTTACCGGAACTAAATATATCGCTAAACGCAAAATTAGCAAACGTCACCATGTAAGGGCGAATTGCATCCCGCCCATACATGGTGACGTTTCCGAATGTATAGTTAAATTGAAATTGTGGGAAAATAATTTACTAATTCAAATTTTGCTTACCTTTAAAATAAATTACTAATGTTCCGCCATTATTCAAAGGTGATAACGTTAATGTTCAATTTAAATCGGCAACTAATAGAGTTGAACAATTAAAATGCAAGAACAAAAGGATTACTTGACAAAATAAAACAGCACGAAAAACTTGCAATTAGAGTAAACTCTAATTCAAATAATAATTTGTCTGCTGATGTAATGAAAATGCTTACAAGAACCACACAGAAAAGCTAATTACTTTTTTGTGTTTGTTGAAAGTGGTTCGCTAACGCATAAGGTTGACCTAAACGATTTGACAATTACAAATGGGCAATTGTTTTTTGTTTTGCCTAATCAAATCCATTCAGTCCCTCCACAGAAGCAAGGTAACATTGAATGTTTCAAAATGAGTTTTGACCAAAACTGCTTGTCTTTACTTCCTAAACAATTTTCTTTTTACTCAATCCATTAAATTCACAAATCATTTCATTTGACAGTGATTCGAGCCAACGCGTAAAAATACTTTTTGATATACTCGACAAAATATTACATTCAGAAAACGACCAAAAAGATGCTGAAATTATTTTGGCGCATCTTAATTCACTTTTAACAGAGTTGGACAAAGCATATTTTAAAAGTGTCTCAAAAGAAAAATCAGAACCAAACAAACTTTCAAAATACATTGAGTTTAAAATTGCAGTTGAAACTCATCTAACAGAACAACATTCTATAAATACTATTGCCGATAATCTTTCAATAACAACAAATAATCTCTACAATATTGTAAAAGCGTTTTCGGGAGTTTCGCCAAAAGAATTTATCACAAACCGTTTGATGTTAGAGGCACAGCGGAAACTTTTCTATTCTGAGACATCGGTAAAAGAATTGGCTTACGAGTTAGGTTTCAGCGATCCTGATTATTTTTCAAAGCTTTCAAAAGAATACCGGCAAAAGTGTAACGCAGTTTGTAGAAAGCATTCAGGATTTGTCTGGTAAATAAAGTGAATAGTCCATCTCAATTAATTTTGACCTGCTGACTTTTGTGATTCATTAAAAAATGTAAAAATGAAATCAGCATTAGTAACAGGAGCTAACAAAAGTATTGGCTATGAAGTTGCGCGACAACTTGCTCAAAAAGGCATTTATGTTTATCTAGGCAGTCGCAATTTGGATAATGGTATAGCAGCAGTTAATAAATTAAATGCAGAAGGATTAAAAAATGTTGAAGCCATTCAGCTTGACGTTACAAACGATGAATCTGTAGAAAATGCTCGAGTAGAAATTAGCAGGAAAACACAAGTGTTGGACATACTAATTAACAATGCCGGCATCTTTGGGGGCTATCCACAAGGAGCCCTCAATACCACTATCGACCAATTTAAAACTACTTACGATTCAAATGTATTTGGTGTTGTAAGAGTTACACAGGCATTTATTGATTTATTAAAAATATCATCTGAACCGCGCATTGTAAATGTAAGTTCAAGTCAAGGCTCTATTACCTTGCATAGCGACCCTGCCTACAAATATTACGATTACAAAGCTGCTGCTTACCTTTCTTCAAAATCAGCAATGAATATGTACACAGTAGTATTGGCTTACGAACTGAAAAATACCAACTTTAAAAGTAAATGCTGTTTGCCCCGGATACTCGAATACTGATTTTAACGGACATCGTGGCACTGGAACCGTTGAAGATGCCGGCAAACGAATTATAAAATATGCTTTAATTGATAAAAATGGCCCGACAGGGAAATTTTTTAGTGAAGAAAATAATCCTGCAACGGGAGAAATTGCTTGGTAATAAATTACAAGTAACTGCGCTTCTGCCTAATAACTTTTCGATTCGTAAAATGTTAATATAGAAAAGCCGAGTCGAAATTAAAACCACTCATTACTCATTTCTCATCCTTCATCCAATGAGTTGTTCGCTGTGCTCACATGAGTGATGAGTAATGAGTGGTGGCTGCAAAACTGGATACAATTTCTTTTTATTTACATTTTTCGATGCATGAAAATTTTGAACCGTGTAAGCAGAGTCGAATCTAAAACCACTCATTCCTCATTACTCATCACTCATTCAATGAGTTGTTCGCTGCGCTCACATGAGTAATGAGTGATGAGTGGTTACGCCAATACAGAAAATAAATCCAACTCTTTTACGAAAAATTAGCAAACGCCATCATGTGAGGGTGCATCCGCCCATACATGATGGCGTTTGCAGGAATGTTTGGATAAATTAAATTTTTGTGCGTATTTATTACTAAAAAGTCAGATCGAACAAAATCCACCGATTACACATTTTAATTGTCGTTGCCTGTTTTTCTTTGAATTATTCAAAATTTATGTAAATTTGACTTAAGTAAATGCAGATGCAATTTTAAAATTGTTGAGATATTTATACGCTGGACAAATGTTGGATGCAGGAGTAGGTTTGCGCTATAATGCAAATCGTTATGCAGATGTCCAGCCCTAATTGAAAATGTTGTAATGTTATCGAAAATTCGCCCAAACAAATAAATAAAGTTGACATGAAAATCCCGACTTTAATATTATTATTTAACATATTATCCAGCCTGTTGTCGGCACAATCACATGTGATTGCTATTAAAACTGGTTTCAGCTGGACAAACATTTCAAGCAGTTTGCATGAATATGAATTTCAAAATAATTACATCGCGGGAATCTCTTATGATTACAAGGTAAACAAAAATCTTTCTTTGGGGTGCGAATTCCTTTACGAAGAGCGAGGTGGAAATTTAATATTTACATTTAATCATTCAAATGGAAATCCTCAAGAGCAATATACAATTCCATATGAATTTAATTACCTTTCATTACCTATTAAGTTAAGTTATACAATTGGAAATGTTTTTTTTGGTTTCTGCAGTATTGGTGTTTGTCCAGCTATGCTTAGAAATTCAATTGTGACATACCCAGATGGATACCTTGATCATTTTGTAGATCCAATGGCAACAATTCCTCCAACATATTCAAAATTCGATTTCGCAGGTTTTTCCGAAATTGGTTGCGGATACAAATTGTCAGACCGGTTTTCAATTGATATATCAGGTCGATTTCAACAAAGTACCACACTGCTTATAGAAAATCTAGATGGTAATAATTATGGAGTGACAATCGGACTCGGGCTGAAATATTACTTTTAAATTAATATATTTAATTTGTTAGAATAAAACTTTAAATTATGTAAAGAAACAAAATCGGTCGACAACGCTCATCAAAAAGCCAAAAACATTGTAAAAATTTCGATTGATATTAAAATAACAAATTAAAATACAAACAAAAAATATGGAAATAATTTTTAAACACTTTTGGGTCCTATTTATTGTTGTGATTTTTGTCAACGCTTTCATTATGCGGAAACGTGCTGATTCATATATTGAAATTAACCCTGACCTTAAATTGGGTTATGACAAACTATTTAAAAATTTTTTGATTTTTGCAAATATCCCATGGCTGATAATGGGTATTGGTGATCTGACAGGTTTTACAAATGGGGTTTTTGAGTTTTTGATGCCACGACAATTAAATCCAATTGTGCTTATTTTTCATGCTAGTTTAATTACGCTTTGGGGCCTTGGAAGTTATTGGATTTACCTAAAAGCCGGCGCTGAATTTTTGGCAAAACACCCCGGTTTTTTAAATACCGGTGAACCAAGTAAAACAGATCAGGTTAATAAAAACAAGGTAAAATTTATGTGGACACTCATAGTGTTTGGCGGCATTATTGGCGAAATACTGATGTGGAACATGAACGGTACAACAACACGAATTTAAATATGGAATACAATCACCTCGTTTACGACTTTGCCGGTAGGCTTCCCAGATTGGGTTTTATGTTGATACCCTTGCTATTTGTTGCAGTGGGGATAGGCATTTTCATCTATAATAAAAAATTTGTGGACAATAGCGCTACATCAACCTTTGGCATTAATAAACGTGCATCCGGAATGGTATTCGGTACCATATTCGCTGCATTTGCAGTATTAATTTCTATTTTTTTAATTCCCTCTATGGTTGGTGAATACTTCGAAACAAGAAACATTTACAACAATAAGCAATATCAAACAGTAGCAGGAATGGTGGAGAATTATCACCCAATGCCTTCTGGAGGACACGATTCGGAAAAATTTACAGTCAGCGGTGTTGAATTTGAATTTTCAGATTTTGATGTCAGTGACTATGGCTATAATAATGCAGCCTCGCATGGCGGTGTAATCAGACAAGGATTAAATGTTAGAATAGCGTATTTCAACAATGGCTACAAAATGTAATCCTTAAATTAGAGACGGAATGAAGCTTTGAGCATATCAAAGTTGCCAAATTAAAACCTATAAAAATTCTCGAAAATGGACCTTTTATTCATAATGAATGTAAATAGATTCCCCGAGATTATATGTATAATTTCTATAATAATGCTTCTTATTTATAAAAAAGGAGAATAAAAATTAAAAAGAATTTTAGTGGTTGGCTTTTTATTTGGATTTGTTGTACTCTAATTCCACATCAGGTTTTTGGTAACTGGAATGCAATCAAAAAATTTGAAGATAAGGGAATCAGTAAAATTGAATTAAGACCATCCACTCCAGGCTGGGAAGTAAACTTAACTGATTCAGTGTTTATTATTCATGACAAAAATCAGATAAATACAATTTGTAATTTCCTGCATAACTGTGATCTTTATTTTGCTCAACATTCAAATAGAGTTTGGGAAGCTAATATGATTCTTATTGCAAATGATGGGGACACTTTATTGGTGGAAATAAACAAGCTTGAAAATAATTGTATGGTTGTTAATGTGCCTCGAGCGGAATTGAGAAATGATGACCTTGATAATTATTTGGAAACTGTGACTAATTATAATAAACCTCAAATTGGGGACAAATAATTCTTAAATACGAAGTAATCAATACTTTAGGTGACAAATATCCAATAAAATTGCGTGAACAGATCAATATTCCCCTGTAAAATTTCTTTTTTAAAAAATTTGTATTTTTATTATAAATTCTTTAAAAAATTCAATAAAGTTCTATGAATCTAAGTGCCCTTATTAATATGAAAAGATGTTCGCTGATATTATTATGTTATTTATTGATTTTAGGAAGTTGCAAACAACCAACAAAATCGGTCGAGAAGGCTCATCAAGCTAGTCAAACTATTGCGAATAATACGATAGATACTATTGGAACAGCCGATAGGTATTTCAATTATCAGCATACCATCATTCAAACAGATTTTTATGATACAGTATTTTCAAAGTTTTCTGACGAAATGGTGGAAGATTGTTTTACCTTTTACATGCCAAGCGGAAATATCAACGATACAAAAAGTACAATAAGAATAACAACAAAATCTGGTGAAATGATTTATGAAAAAACTTTTACAACGAGTGATATTGTAAACGGATATTCAACTTATAACATTTCTAATGATATAGAAATGGAGGAGTATGTTTTGTGGGAGGCTAGAGCAGTATTGGATAAAACTTCGTTTGTTGATATTGCCAATGATGAAGGAAATAATATTATTAATTCCACGCCTCTGGAAGACATACAAGACTACGCAACTTTTGTTGAATGCCGCGATGATAACAGGTTTTTGTTCGTTTTTGGATTTCATGAGGAGGACATTACTATTATTGGATACTCAAAGAAAAAAAAATAAAGTAGTTGATTTGATTTATTGTTGTTAAGGATGGCACTTGAAATATTCGAATACAAGCCAATATAATAAAATAGGCAAAGTTAAACTAACAATAAATGCGAACTGAAAGTAATGCGTTTCTGATGGACTTAAGCGCTGTCGTTAACATTCCTTTTCCCAAAAACTTTGTATTTTTATTATGGATTTTAGCGCGACTTTTAGGCCTTCCCAAAACTGAACCCCCATACGTGAAATTGTACCCGACATGTAAAAACACATAAAATTTAATACGCTCATGCCAACACTTGATTATGAAACTTGCAAATGTGGTAGCCGGCCACCGGTAGTGCTTCAATCGCACTTTACTAATAACCCCATTTCTTGCGCTGACTGCAATTTGGAAGTGGATTTAAACCAATTAAATTTATCAGAAGACCTCGTTGAAAGGATAGCTCAATGGAACAGTTTTTACAACAGCTTTTATATTATTTGGCTCGACTCAGGAGAATATGAAAAATGGGCAAAAGAGCAACTATCTTCTGCAGATAGTCCTGTAAATAAACGTGGTTTAACCCTCAGAGATGAAATTGCAGCAAGTATTACATGTTACTATTGGTGGTTTATTGACAATGCTGCCGCGGAATATAAACCTTTCACAAAATGCCCAAATTGTTTCGGGCAACTTACAAAATATGCAAATAAATATAATGTAAATACACATATTTGCGGACAATGTAACATTATCATCGCGACATAAGAAACGACTGCTAATGCAGGGTTTGTGTTGGTTGAGTTTTAAAGAATTGCTAAAAATTGTTTAGTTAGACCTTGTCAGTATTAAATAATTCTAATTGACGACAATTTCAACAAAAAAATAAAATGACAATAGACAAAATTTTGGAAATTGGTATTGACAATAAAGGCAGGCTTTACCTTAAACCTGAGAAGCAACGTTTTACACTTATATATAGAACTGCAACAGAAATTCATTGGGAAGACAATGGAAATTTCCTCTATTCACCCAAACCGCGAGAATGGACATATTTTGATTGGTTCAGGCAAATAGTAAGAGTGACGGAAACTGAATTCAACTGCAAGCTTATTTTGACAAACGAAACAGTATGGGTAAATACAGCAGAGGAACTAAAACTACAAATAATTGAATCCCAAAAAAACTCATAATAAAATAAAGACGCAAAACAACTAATTTTGACATAATATGCCAACGGGGAAAGCAGAAAACCGAGTAGAGTAAGCAAAGCAAACAAATAAACGATGAAAAAATTTATGATTGATATTCTTTTACAAGGAATAGATGATGAAACGAGAATGAAATTATTAGCGAAGGAACAAGAAATAATAAAAGAATGGGAGGACAATGGAACCCTTTTGGCTTCCTACATAAAAGCTGATACCGCCGGAATTTACCTGATACTATCCGCTGAAGACAAAGCAGACGCAGATAAAAAACTTTCCACGCTCCCTTACTATCCATATATGAAAATCGAAATAATGACGTTGAGGTGAGAAGATAGGGGCTAAGGCGGTAGAGGTTATATGTGAAGCGTATCCGAATCATCTAACAATTGGCGACTTGTTTAAACAATATCTATGCAAACTGTTTTTAATAAGTATACTAATAAGTTTAGCAATTACGGGTTGCCATTCAACTAAGGCTATAAACTTAATCAAGAAACAGTTTGTTACCTGTTGTTGCGAACCCAATAATAGATCTAAAAGTGAAAACTCCTTTTTATAATTTAAAACGACAACCATGGAACAATTTGAAATAAGGCATGATGGTTTTAAAGAAATAAGAAAAGCTTTACTAATTAAAGCAATTCCAAATTCACTATTAGCCGCACTCTTCGGACTTGCAATTGCTTATTTTAGTAATAACGAACAACAAAGCGATGTGAAAACTTTGCTGTTTGCAATACCATTGGTGTTGGGACTATTAGCATTTGACTTTATCGTGGCATTAAAAGACAAGAAGCGCTCTTCCATAGTTATAGCCTGATTCTTGATAATAATAGTATTATTAGAGAACAAATCAATACACCAACAATAACTGTTTCAACCTCAGATATCACGGAAATTATTAAATATTCAAATGGTAGTTTTACTATAAAAGGAAATTCAAACTTTAATGTAATAGGTGTGCCTTCGCAAATAGAAGATTATGAAAAGTTTGAAAAGTTACTTTCGGAAATAAGGCCTATTTCGGTGAAAACGGATACACCTTTTCTTCAAAATTTCGAGGATTGATTTCCTATTTACATTAGGCTTAATGGCTACAGTTGCTATTTCCAATGACAAACTCATAGTTGGTGTATCTGGGACTGTTTTACTTGCAGTTTTGGGTTACTCAGTTTTGAAATACAAAGAAGCAAAAATATTGACTATAAAACGAAAAGAATATTTTGGTGGGTAATTTTAGTGGCAGCTTCAGTTTGTAGCGTTATGTATTATAAACCAACTATTTAAATATAAGCAATTACTAACGAAAAAACTCAATTTAATTGCAATTCCCAAAATTAAATTTATTTTATAAATGTTGCGAAAAGGAAAGTTATAATTAGTTTAATACTTTTAGAACCATGACACAACTAAACAAAATACGGACTTCTAATTATCGGTATTGCACTCGGAATCGCATATGGACTTGTAGCAAGGTTAGTATTCGGACAAAGTGCAACTTTGGCATCTGTAACATATTTATTTATCGTTCCAACCATTTTAGGTATTATTCCTTTAATGTTTGCAGACAATAACAAACTAAAATCTTACAGGAACATCATTTTTATACCTTGGCTTACAGTTGTGACCTTTTTTTTGACAATGTTCTTGTTTGGAATTGAGGATTTTATTTGTTTGCTAGTTCTTGCTGCACCATTTTTTATTTTAGGAACAGTAGGTGCTAATTTTTAGAATTACAAATTAATAAACAAAAAAGAAAAGGAAAATTGTTGACAATAGTTTTGTCCTTTCATATTTGCTCCTATCGAAGAATACATAAATAACCCTTCTGATACTTTCTATGTTAAAAGTGAGGTTGTTATTGATGCAAATGCTCAATTAATTTGGGACAACATTGTTGAAGTTAAAACAATCAACCAAACTGAATATAATAAGGGGATATTCAATTCAATTGGTATTCCAAGACCCATTAGTGCGGAAGTTGATAAAAAAGAAGTCGGTGGTCAGAGAATAGGAAATTTTGAAGGGGGTTTAAAGTTCATTGAAACAATTACTGAATTTAATGAAAACAAAAAGGTAGCATTCGACATAAAAATTGACCCAACAACAGTGAGCCAAAAGGTATTTGACCAACATATTTTAAAAGGCAACTATTTCACATTTGTTGATGCAACTTATGAGTTGACAGACCTTAAAAATGGGCAAGTGAAATTGACGCTTTCTTCAAGTTATCAATTGACTTCAAAAATTAATTTTTACGGAAAATTTTGGGGCAATTTAATATTGAAGGACTTTCAGGACAGACTATTAAACGTAATTGAAGACAGATGAAAAAAAGAATTAATGTTGTTTACAGGTATTTTGTGTCGGATTTAAAGAGATTAGAATTTTCAACTTTGCTTTCCTGTTCAACTTTCGTAAATTAGCTGAGCGCTTTGGTTTAAATGCAGCTCAGAACGCAAATTGCTATTGTATTTAACAAAATAAATATATAACAAATCAATGAATTCACTTAAATTGGTAGTTACTATTTTTCTCCTAACAATTGGACGGACCATTTCAGCTTGTGATTGTAATATGCAAGGTAATTTTTACAGGTAGCTCCAAACACAAAACTGGTAGCTTTAGTTAAAGTGACAAAATATTTGACGTTTAAAGACATTTACGATGTGCAAACCCCAATGTCGATGGAGGTTGAAATTATCGATATTTACAAAGGTGAAGAAAGCCGAAAAACAGTAATCGTTTGGGGAGACATTGGTAATTTATGCCGCCCTTACCTTTCCAGGTTTAAAGAAGATCAATATTATGTAATCGCGTTTTATGAGGGTTTAGACGGATCAAGTAGACGTGCACGCAAACGAAAAACAACAGACTACGCTATTTCTAATTGCGGCGAATATTGGTTGGATGTTGATTTTATTAACAAAATCGCAACAGGTTCAGTATCTGATAACCAAAATCAAATAACTTTGGATGAGCTGAAATCCAGTCTGGATATAAAATAATATTATTTCAAGAGCATGTTTTCATTATTCAAACATAAATCAGAAAATCCTGAATACCTGAATGGGCTGCTTTTTTTCAGCAGTAGTGAATACAGTGAGTTTATAAACGCGATTAATAATTACTTCAAAAAAGAATGTCACCTACGAACTTGGAGATGGCATGTTGTCGACAGGGAAAACATCTTTGGATTTGCTTCTATAGGACTAATCAATGTTGCGCAAGTTTTTAAACAAAACAAGCAAAGAAATTATCGCAAAATTGTCTCCGAGCATTTCGATTCAATGGTTAGCGCTATCAGTTTGAAATGGAATTTAATAAAATTGTTCATGACTTTGACAAAGTAAAAATACATTGGCGTTCGCCTTTACCCAAATGACTATGTTGGACATATAGGAAAAGAGTTAACTGTTGGAAAAGATTTTGCGGCGACATTTATTCCATGTTAATTTTGACCTGCCGGAAAGCATAACGAACGTTCAACCTCAGCAAATAGAGCAATGGGGAAGGTCATTTGAGGAATTGTTTGAAGTAGGGAAACAAAACATAAAGCATAATTACCCTTTAAATATTTCGCAACATAAATTTAATGAGTTGGCAATTTGGTTTGTTGAAGGCAATCATTTCTTTGCACCGAACATTGTATTTGATTTAAATAATTATCCCAAGTTACTTGGCTCAAAAGGGTCTATCGTCGGAATTCCGCACAGGCATTCTGTAATTATTTATCCAATTGAAAATTTGGAAATTGTTACTGCTATCAATCAACTTATTCCTGCCATTTATGGAATGAACGAGGAAGGGCCCGGATCTATAAGCAACAATCTTTGGTATATTGATGGACATTTTGAAAACTTACCCTACAAAATTGAAGACAATAAACAGTAATTTTTCCTGCCCAAAATTTCGCGGAAATGGTAAAGACATTGTCGGGTAAAGCCTTAAAATTTGAAATGGGCACATTTTCGGCCATTTTAAATCCCCCCCCCAAATATGCTAAAAACAATCATTTCCCGGCTTTTGTCGGACAAAAACAGCCAAAATTGAGGTTTTCCTGAAAACAGTACCTTGAGGCATAGTCGCTGGGCGGGTAGTAGAAAATTTGTAGTTTTATTGAAGGAAAATGTAGTGCTTAAAGATTTAGCACTTTAACGTTGACCTGTAGCTAACAAAATATGAGAAAAGTAATTGCATTCAATATGACACTTGACGGAGTTTCTGATCATACAGCAGGAATAGCTGACGAAGGACTTCACCAACATTATTCTGAACTGATAGATAATGCCGGTGTTATTTTATACGGAAGAACAACTTTTCAATTAATGCAATTTTGGCAAACATTGTTACAAAACCCTTCCGGAGAAAAATCAATGGATGACTTTACAGTTTCAATCGATAAAATTGAAAAAATTGTGTTTTCCAACACACTCAAAACCACAAACTGGGAAAGTGCAATAATTGCAACCAGGCCTCTTTCGGATGAAGTTATTCATCTAAAAAAACAACCCGGAAACGACATCCTTATTGGAAGCAGAAGTTTGATTATTCAACTATTAAATAGTAACCTTATTGACGAATTTCAAATATGTATTCATCCGGTCATCGAAGGAAAAGGCATGTTAATGTTCGACAACATTTCGAACAGAATTTTATTAAAACTCATTAAAACAAAATTGCTTAGCCCAGGTGCTATTGTGCTTTATTATGAACCGAGTGCATAGGATACACACTTTTAAAATATATAAATGATTTTCACGATTACAATTATCCTGACGAACCTTACTACAAAGAAGCCTATGACGAATTGGTCTCCACATTAAAGCTTAAAAAGAGAACCTTATTTTGCCATTATTATGATAGCCTTTTTGGTATTGGGCTTTACTTTTTTTGATACGGATAAAGTTTTAGGAATATTTCAATCATTTTTAGTCTTATTG
>JADJJZ010000015.1 GCA_016706255.1 Bacteroidota bacterium
ATCATGGTGGTATCCTGGGGCTTCATCCATGTTTTTAAGGTATTTCATGCAAACCCCTAAAACCAGGTGGGCTATCGCTTAAATTTCACCTGCATACTTACTGTCCCTGAGCGTTTATACTCGCTCCAGCAACACCTCATCCGTTGAGGTCGTCATTCTTTGGAACGGTTAAATAGTAGTTGCAGCACGATTGTTATAACGTTAAAATTAGGTAAAAACCCAATAGCTAATTACCCGATTATTTGTTAAAAGTCACGGAATCCATATACAGCGCGGTTTCCGTGTCGGCAGTTTATGGGTGCGTGCGGATGCCAGCCAAAAAGTGAAATAAAATGGAAAATCCAACTATATAACCTACAATTACAAACCAGCCGCCTTTTAACCAGGCACCAACCGATTTTGCCTCCGGATACATATTCGTAATTGCCACACCGGCACTGGAGCCAAACCACAACATACTGCCCCCAAATCCAACAGCATAGGCCAACACACCCCAATCGTAACCACCCTGATCAAGCGCCAGTTTGGTAAGTGGAATATTGTCGAAAACTACTGGAAATAAAGCCCAAAACAAAGGTAGTCTGCCACGAAGCAGGGGGTAATGCATTTACGGGCATCATAGAGGCCATTAAGCACGAGACTGGAGCAGAAAAATGGTCCCGGCACAGCTTTTGGAGCTCTTCCCACTCAATTGCGTTATCGCTCCTATAATAAAACAGCTGCCCAAACCCCTGCAGGAAAATAAGATAAAATTGGCAGCAATGGCTCCACCCAAAATAAACACACAAACCAAGCTTGCGATAATCAATTTGGGTGCCTCATACCGCCCTTCAACATTGGGTGATAACGATGTTGCAAAAACCGCTGCGACAATCCCGAAAAACAAAAGGGCAGGAATAGCTGCGCATAAGCATGCATAACATTCATGGGTTAACCCCCATCAATCCAAATCATCAGTGGTAGTATCCCCCAATACTGAACCGGAGCCGCCTCCGTTACTGGGCAACAATTGCAGCGAGATCCAATGATGAACTTTGCCCCGAAACACCACGTCGGGGAACACTTCCGCCAATCATAGCCGCAGCAATATTGTCGAGAAATGAGGATAACAGAAATACAAATTAACAACACAAAGGCCCTGTCCAGTTGTCGGGCAATACTTTCGGCAGCAACTTCGGAATATGGGTATCTTCAAAAGTTTGGCCAATATGGCAAATCCGAGCAGTAAGCCCAGTAAATTAAGTAACACCTTCCATTCTTCTTCCAAGTGATGCACCAGGTTAAAATCTAAACCATTTTAAGAATCAAAACCGCTGCAAGTCCGCTCAATGCCACTTTTAATACATGATTGTGCATTAAAGCAATACCCAGCAAGGTTAACCAAACAGGATAAATTCAACGGGGATGCCTGCAAAATCTATGGTTTTTCGGTTACCACCTGATGCAAAAAAACCATGGCCGGTAACACCAGGAAACAACATAAGGCAGTAGTAATTTTTGAGCATAATCAGGATAATGGAGGAAATCAAAAATAGGAACTATTTTGGGCATATCAAATATATGATAAGGAAAGATATTGACGTATATCTATGTATATGTAGTATTTTGTCCCGTTGCGAACAACACATGTCCAATTTACTGCAAACATTTTTACAAAAGCGGATACTAAAGCATTCGATAGTGAAACACAAACGCAAGTTGTTGTTTAATATCGAAGAAAGATAATGTCTACCGTTATTAAAGCAAAAAACAATATGCCGATTTAGAGTATGTTCCGCAAAAAGCTAAAAACAAAGTGGAAAGTGAAGGAAAATCTCGATAAGTATCTTATCCGAATTTGAAACCAAATTTCACAGCAAACGTGGTAAAGAGTAATATGGGCTAACAATGAAAAAAAAGAAGCTCAGCAGGAAAAACTGAAAATTCTACAAAAAGTGCCTGCATGGATGTTAAAGCTAAAAGTATGGCAACCGGAAGAAATTAACCTGAATGAGTTTTAAAGGAACATGATATTGAAAGTGTTGAAACCGATTTAGGTGAATATATTCAGCAGTTAGATGGTGAAGCACCTTACCATATTGTTACGCCTGCCATGCGCTAAGTAAAGACGATGTGGACAAATTGTTTCACAAAAACTCAATACTTGATTTAAATTTAACGGCCAGGAATTAACACTTGTTAAAGAAAAATTTGCGTCAAAAATATGTGCAGGCAGATGTTGGTTTCAGCGGTGCGAATTTTATTTATCCGGATATCGGCGGCATTGCAGTTACCGAAAATGAAGGTAACGGCAGATTAAGCACCAGTTTTCCTAAAACACATATTGTATTGGTGGGTATCGAAAAAATGCTTACCGGTGTAAACGATTTAAATATTTTCTGGCCATTGTTATCTACGTTTGGAACGGGTCAGAAAGTAACTGTATATAATACCATTTCACCGGACCAAAAAAGAAATTGAAGCCGACGGACCGGAAGAAATGTATGTGATATTGTTAGACAATGGTCGCTCAAAATTATTGGCAGAAGAAAGACAACGAAGCATTGTATTGTATTCGTTGCGGCTCATGTTTAAATGCTTGTCCGGTATATAAAAATATTGGCGGACATACCTACAGCACAACTTATTCAGGACCTATCGGGTCAATTATTTCTCCGCATTTTAAGGGAATGGATGAGTTCAAACATTTAAGTAATGCATCCAGTTTATGTGGTAATTGCACTGAGGTTTGTCCTATGAATATCGAGTTGCACAGTTTGTTGTTGTATAATAGAAATGAAGCTGTTGAAAAAGGGTATAGCACGTTAACTGAACGAACAGTCTGGAAACTATGGCGACGTTCAATGATGAACAGAAAAACGATGGAGAAACCTTCACCATCGATAAAAAATATGGCGCTGAAAATGTTGTTTAAAAATTCGTGGGGTAAGCGGAGGGAGATGTTTAAAATTGCGCCGAAGTCTTTCAATAAAATGTGGGATGAAAAGTTGACGACTACGGAGTGATGGGTTGATCGCTAAAATTTGAATTATTTATTTGGTAGTTAATTGGGTCCTATAGGGATGGTTCTCGCGATGATGTATTTTTCGGACGAGTGTGTTTCCGTACGATGTTTTTCTTGGAAGGATGTGTTTCTGTATGATGTGTTTCTCGCGAAGGCCGCAAAGGGCAAAGGGCGCGAAGGGTTGGTGTGGGTTTTTTCGGGGAGATGTTTTTGTATGATGTGTTTTTATAATGTGTTTCTTGGAAGGATGTGTTTCTCGCGAAGGCCGCAAAGGGCAAAGGGCGCGAAGGGTTGGGTGTGGGTTTTTTTCGGGATAATTTTTTTTGTATGATGTGTTTCTTGGAAGGATGTGTTTCCGTATGATGTGTTTCTCGCGAAGGCGCAAGGGCAAAGGGCGTGAAGGGTTGGTGTGGTTTTTTTGTAGGATGTGTTTTTCGGATGAATGTTTTTTTGTAAGATGTGTTTCTTGGTAGGATGTGATTCTCGCAAAGCTGCCAAGGGCAAAGGGCGCGAAGGGAGGGTGTGGTTTTTTTGAACGATATGTTTTTTTTGTATGCTGTGGTTTGCTTGGATATGTTTCTCGCATATGCGGGGGAGGCAAAGCGCGCTAAGGGAGGGTGTAATTTTTTTTGATAGAATTGGGGGTAACAATAAATTTTTGGGTTTTAACGTTTGTTGGGGAAACTCACACCTATGCGTATATTAATTGCTACTTTGTTTGTGTTTAGTATACTTGAATTATCTGCGCAATCTCAACCCATAACATTTTCTGTTTATTTTGAAAAGGGCAAGGCCGATTTAAATCCTGCTGATGCTTTAACCATTGATGATTTTTTGGCTTTGGCTAAGGATTCGAGTTATAATGCGGTGTTTTTAAAAGGTTATGCTGATCCTGATGGTTCGGATGCTTCAAATATGTCGTTGTCGGAAGCGCGTGGGTAATGTGAGTGCTAAGTTTATGGTAACCGTTATGCAGTGGAAAACAAATATTATGGTGAAACAAATGCCATCAATAAAAATAAAACGGAAGCTGAAAAAGCAATGAACAGAAGAGTGGATATTATTTTATGGACCGATTATAAACTGGCACAACGAAATAAAAAACCACAAGTTTTTTTGTTAAACCCAATCGCGATATTGAATTTACTGCTGCCGAAGGAACAAGAATTAAAATCCCTGCAAATAGTCTGGTTTATGAAAATGGTAGCGTGCCAAACGGTGATGTAACAATTGCCATTACCGAATATTATTCGATGCTGGATATTATAAATCAAAAATTAACTACTACATCAAACGGACAGGTTTTGGAATCGGCCGGCATGATAAATATTGAGGCATCGAGAAATGATAATGCCTTGCGATTAAAAGGCGGAACCTTAATGGAGGTGCAGTTTGCCGAGCGTGAAGAAAATGATGGATTCGGATTATTTTATGGTAATGAAAATGCAAGAACGCAAGTAGTTAACTGGACACCGGCGGCTAATCCTTCGGAAATTGATAAGGTATGGAATATTTCCGGTGCAAAATTATTTGTGAGCGATACAATTGAAAAATGGCGCAGCAAATTCGACTTTAATAAATTAGGTCAGCGCATTAAAGTTACGGAACGTTGGGTCGAAAATGAAGGCACTTCATACGACACATTAATTATGGATAAAACAATTAATGCGAATAAAATTATTTTGCAAGCCACGCGATTAGGTTGGATAAATTGTGATCAGTTTTATGAAGATAATAAACCTACCGTTGAATTATATGTCGATGCCGTTAAAGATTATAAAACGGAAATTGTTTTAATATTTACCGACCGAAAAGGAATGATATTACCTAGCGATAATGGTGACGGCAAATTAGTTTTTCATAATGTGCCTCAGGGCGAAAAAGCAATAATTACCGGCGTGGGCTCTGCCGAAGGAAAATTATATTTCGCAAAACTCGACCTGGTTACAGCTGCCACCGCTGTAAAACTCGATATGCAGGAAACAGCAATTAAAGATATTTCGGGGCAACTCGCCACATTAAATTAGTGGAATTGTTACACAATTTTCGAAAAAGTAAAAATTATGTCCCCAATCTCGCAAGCTGATTAATGCGCCGATAAGCAATGTTTGTAAGGGTTTTGTGCTTGGGTACAGTTTTTGGCTCGTTTATATTATAAGATATAACAACGGAAACAGAATAAATGTGTATTTGAAAGATATCTGTTTATACTTGAATTTTGAATCATCAAAAAAACACATGATTATGTTGAGCATAGAAAATTTAAAAGCGATATTACCGGGAATAGTAACCAGAGTGGCTATTAATTATCCGATTGCATATATTAATTCGGTATCATTTATTGTAAAAAATACAATTGTTGCTGCCTGTTTCTGGAGCGAAAAACATGAAGAAGCAGCTAAACGTTTGGCATTGGCATTTCATCAGGATAATAACAGCAGTTGTTTTATTTTTCAAACGGGAACCGAAGCCGCAGATATTCAGCATGGCGAAATTGAAATTACCGGTACCGATGAAAAAGGAAAAGATTTTATTGTGTCACTCCCTTATCAGCATTTAATTCGTTACCGAATGGCTTCCTGATTTTAATATTTTCTACAAACAAATTTTATCGGCCTGCGATAGGTATTGGTTTTGTCGCATGTTTTGACTGTCTGAAAGCGTTGATTTTACTGACTTCCTGACAGTTTCCTGATTTATTTTCCGTATTCGGCAAACTTCTGTTGCTGATAGCGCAACATTTTGTATTTGATTTTGCGTGGTAAGGTGTGCATTTTTGACCTTGTAAACAGCACACATGTTCAACCGGAAAAATATCGACCACATCATTGCAAAATTGGTAACGCATATTGCGCTAACACTTCCGGTAGCCTATATTCAATCAATTGTATTTTTTAATGGTAAAACAAAAATTGCCGATTGTTCGTGGGAGCATTTTCAGCAAAATGGTTATTTACAATTTTATGGACCCGATGAAACAGGAATTGAATTTGCAAAAATGAAACCCACCGTTGTAGTTTATGCAATTGATATGGATGGCAGCAAACGCGAATTTACCACGCCATTGGGAAATATATTTATGTAACAGTTTTTTTTCATGCCTGACAGATAAAGGGGTAAACGAGAGGAGCGTTTCCCCTTTTTTAATTGCTAATTTCTATAAATAAAATAAAAATAAAAAATATTTTGGAGCATCCACATTTTTCACCCAATGAAAATCGTTGCCCGCTCTTCATTGCAACAAGCCACTAATTTTAAATATACCTCAAAATCGGTTGTTACATTGGTACATCGGTACATTATCAAATTGGTACATTAGCTTGTTTTCATTTCCGATCGGGGCTAGAAATTACTATATCGTTTCTATCACAACTAAATTTGATAATCCTTTATCGTTTTGAGTTATTATTTATACTTAAATATTTTAATGGAGTATTGTTTTTTTACCACAAAGAACGCTGAGAAAATACACACAAAGGGCACAGAGGAATTATTCGTTAATTTAAGTTTTACGAATAAAATTTAATTAGGAAAACATAATTAAAATTTAACTCGTAATTCTCCGCGACCTCGTATGTTTACTTTTTTAAGGAAATTAATTGAAATTTTAAGATTTTAGTAGAAAAATAAGGGAAAAGGATGAGAGATGATCTGCGCCCAAGCAACCTTAAGGTATGCACACACAGAGAACTATCCTCATTCTTTTCGCTTCTTCATTAAGTCTGAATAGAATTTAAGAGCATTTGTATAACGAATGACTTTGGATAAATCCACGAGACAAGACTAAGGAAGAACTTCCTTATTAATTATTATTCATTTATTAAACCTTAAATCAATGGAAAAGAATCAGACAAAGCGTCGGTATTGATTGTTCCAAGGATCACCTGGACTGTAGTTTTGGTATTATGCATGCTTCATTTGATGAAGTAATCCTTTCTAATTCAAAATTTACGAACAATGCTGCAGGACTAAAAAAATTATTATTGTGGAGCAAAAAACTAATGAATACCGATTGCGAGGTGGTGTTTTTAATGGAGGCTACAGGTGTTTATCATGAACGGGCTGCATTGTTTTTATTTGAAAGTAAAAATAAAGTAGCTGTGTTATTGCCCAATAAAGTGAAAGCTTTTGCCGGCACGCTTAAAGTAAAGACAGTGAATGATAAAGAATGTGCTAAAATCATTGCGTTGTTTGGCCTGGAAAAGAATGTAGACCCATGGTCACCTCCTCAAGAAGTGTTTAACCAAATCCGCCAGTTGACGCGGGAACGCGACCAATTACTGCTTGAGCGAACAATGAAGAAAAACCAACTTCACGCTGAAAAAGTGGCATGGCCAAACAGTGGTAGCATTAAAAGAATCGAACAGCAGTTGAAAATAATGAATAAGCAAATTAAAGAAATTGAAACAGAGATTAAGGATCTAATCAACGCTAACCCTTGTTTAAAAGAAAAAATGAAAAAGTTGTGCAGTATAAAAGGAGTTGGAATGATTACCGCAGCTATTGTTGTGGCAGAAACAAATGGATTTAATCTCATTAGAAATAAAAGTCAATTAGTCAGTTATGCAGGGCTAGATGTGATAGAGAAGCAATCAGGGACATCGGTGAGAGGTAAAACGCGAATATCAAAAAGAGGAAATAAATATTTACGAAAATGTTTATACTTCCCGGCCTTTACATCAATTAATCATTATGAACCATCAAAAAATTTATATACCAGAATAATATCTAAAACAGGATTAAAAATGAAAGGAGCAGTTGCAGTGCAACGTAAAATATTAGTGCTAATATATGTATTATGGAAAAAGGATCCAGTTCTTTGATCCGGATTATCATAAAGCAAAGCAAGAAGAGCCACATCAAGATGCAGCTCTTCACGAACTAGCAAAAGCCGTTCTGTTTATAAAACAAATTTACTAAAAATTAGGATTTTAACATAGAATCTCTGTGGGCTGTTTCTCCGGGGACTCTGTGGTTACCCTTTGCAAATTATAAATCAACGCTCCGAATTTTATTTTCACTCAAAATTTGGCTGTTCCATTGGTACATTGGTACATTATCACATCGGTACATTAATTCAATCCTTTATAAACGACAAGCATTTAATAAGAGCCCCTTCCTCAAATTGTACGATATATATTCCCGATGCATATTTACTAATATCAATTGAAATTGTATTAGTAATGTTGACTTCCGGTTGTACTAATGTTCCAATTGCATTTTTTATCGAAAATGTTAACGGCATACCGCTTACATTAGAAATTACTAACCAATTAGAGGCGGGATTGGGATAAATTTGTATGCTGTTGTTTAAATAAGTTGCAATTGAAACATTGTCATCAATTAATCCATTGCAGTCATCATCCAAATTGTTTTCAATTTCATTTGCTCCGGGGTAAATCATTGGATTGTTATCATTACAATCCAAATTATTTAATACATAACCAACCGTATCATTACAACTGTAAATATAAATACTGGTATCACCAAATAAATCATCATCTGCATCCATATAATATTTAACTAAAGGGCAGGTTTGTTCAACATTAATGAGCCAGTAATCAGGCGTTGAATCACCAAAACCATAATGATTTGTAATGTCTCCATCATTTGAAGTTGAGCTACCCCCTAAATAATAGGAAAAGTTATTTCTTAATACGAGGCCACATGGTGCTTCAATACCCGAGCCGCCAAAACATTGTGAAAATTGAATAACGCCAATTGAATCAATTTTAAGTATCCAGTAATCAGAGTAAAAAAAACCACCGTGGTGGCCGTTTATGTCCCCGTCGTTAGGAGAAGTTGACACTCCTGTTATTACGATATTATTGGAATCGATAATTTCAATATCTGTTCCATAATCAGCACCAGAGCCGCCATATGCATTTCCCCAAACAATATTACCTAACGAATCAAGTTGCAATAACCATAAATCCCGATTATCGCCAGGATAATGACCACTTACATCTCCGGTATGTGAGCCTGCTTCACCTGCTATTAGTAAATCCTGATTAGGTAGTAAGGCAATGGTAAAAGGTTCTTCATATTCACTGCCACCAAAACCATAGTCCCAAATAATATTACCCGCACTATCCAATTTTAGTATCCGGTATTCCTGATTTTCACCATCCGCTATCAATTTTGTGGCACATATATAAATATTCCCGTTTTCTGCTACTACTAAATCGTTTGCCCGGTCTTCATACGGAATCCCAAGGTTTTTCAGCCATAATAAATTACCAAAAGCATCAATTTTTCCAATATAAGCGTCGGCACTAGTTTCCGGACCAACATGTTCGGTAAACACGCCATCCACTGAATGGCTGTAACCCGTAAACACAAACCCCGAATCTGCAGTTGGCTGAATGGCGTTTACCACATCAGAATTAGAGCCCCCAACCACAAGCGACCACACTAAATTACCAACACTGTCTATCTTAAAAATCCAGCCATCATTGTTGCCATAACTTAACCCACATCACCATCATCTGAATAACTGTATCCTGCAATTACAAAACCACTATCGACTGTTTTTACAATCCTGTTCGGGTAATCAACACTTGAACCTCCAAATGATTTTTCCCATAACAAATTACGTGCAGTATCTATTTTACAAAGCCAGATATCTCCATTACCAAAAGTTTCACTTACGTCTTCATCAATCGAACTACTTTTACCAATAATAATTAATTCTGTCTCATTTATTAAAATTAAATCAGAAGCGTTATCATATCCATAACCTCCATAATTTTCATCCCATCGCAGTATAACTGACTGTGATTTTATATTTAGAGGTATAGCTAAGCAGATAACAATAACGATTAATAAAACCCAAATTTTAAACGAATAGTTGCCTTGCACAAAATTAAATTTTAATCCCATTTTATTGATTTTCAATTACTTATAACTAATATTGGCAATTACTTATATTTATTCTTGCTAAAGTTAATTAATAATGTGTAAAAAACAATTTTTGCTATTGGGTATCAAATAAAACAGAGGTAATTTATCCATTACTTTATTGGTAGAAATTTAATAAAATAATAACGACTCAGTAACATCTAGTCCGGATCGAAACGGAAACAAACTAGCTAATGTGCTAATGGGTGAATGTACCGATGTACCAATGAAACAGCCGATTTTGAGTAAAAATGGGATTTTTAGGTTTGTTGGAGTGGAGAGCCGGTAGGGGATTGCGTTGGTGTGGGGGATGTTGCTACTCCAAATATTTTCTGACCTGTTTTAAGACTAATGAAGGGTATCATGGTGCGACGAATTCGTTGTAACTTTGCGGCATGGACACGGATTTACAACATTTTAGCCGCGTAATGCAATACGATAGAAGTAGCCTGAGTAATGAACAATTGCTTGATTTATACAAGCGGATTTTGAAGCCGCGCATGATAGAGGAAAAAATGCTCAATTTGCTGCGTCAGGGCAAGGTGAGTAAGTGGTTCAGCGGTATTGGTCAGGAGGCGATTGCCTGCGCTGTGCCTTATGTGCTGGAAGCCGATGAATATATTTTGCCGATGCACCGCAATTTGGGCGTGTTTACCGGTCGCGGCATTCCGTTTGGGAAATTGTTTAATCAGTGGCAGGGCAAAAAAAGTGGTTTCAGCAAGGGCCGTGAGCGCAGTTTTCACTTCGGCACAAACGAATATCACATTGTTGGTATGATTTCGCATTTAGGTCCGCAATTGGCAGTTGCCGACGGTATTGCGCTTGCTGCAAAATTGAAAAAGGAAAATAAAGTAACCGTTGTTTTTTCAGGCGAAGGTGGAACAAGTGAAGGCGATTTTCATGAGTCACTTAACGTTGCTGCCGTTTGGGGATTACCGGTAATTTTTATTGTTGAAAATAATGGATATGGACTGAGCACTCCTACAAGCGAACAATTTTTATGTGAGCGTATTGCCGACAAAGGTATTGGTTATGGCATGCGTGCATTAACGGTGGATGGCAATAATTTGCTGGAAATGGTTCGTGTATTAAATGAATGCAGAAATTATTGTATCACCGAAAATAAACCGGTATTGCTGGAATGTATGACGTTCAGAATGCGCGGACATGAAGAAGCAAGTGGTGTAAAATATGTTCCGAAAGAATTATTTGATTTGTGGGGCAAAAAAAGATCCTGTTGTAAATTATGAAATGTATTTACGCGAAGCAGGTATATTAAATGATGAATTAAATAATTTATTCAGAGAAGAAATTAAACATGAAATAGAATACGGTTTGGAAATCGGTTTTAATGAACCGGATATTATTCCCGAAACCAATGAAGAAATGAATGATGTATATGCGCCACATCAACAAAACGTAATTGCTGCAACAGGAAATACTTCTTCTAAAAAATTTATTAATGCAATTAGTGATGCACTGATTTTGGGCATGGAAAAATATCCTGAATTGGTTATTATGGGTCAGGATATTGCTGAATATGGTGGCGCATTTAAAGTTACAGAAGGATTTATCGAAAAATTTGGTAAGGAACGTGTGCGCAATACGCCCATTTGTGAATCGGCAATTTTAGGTGCAGGTTGTGGTATGTCGATTAAAAAAATGAAGACAGTTATTGAAATGCAGTTCGCCGATTTTGTTACCAGCGGATTTAATCCGATTGTAAACAATATGGCGAAAATGTATTATCGCTGGGGACAAAATATCGACTCGGTTGTCCGCATGCCAACCGGTGCAGGTGTTGGCGCAGGGCCGTTTCACTCACAAAGTAATGAGGCATGGTTTTTTCATACTCCTGGATTAAAAGTGGTTTATCCAAGTAATGCACATGATGCAAAAGGTTTGTTGCTGGCATCTATTGAAGACCCGAATCCGGTATTATTTTTTGAACATAAAGCATTGTATCGCAGCATCACCGAAAATATTGCTGATAATTATTACACTGAACCAATTGGAAAAGCAAAATTGGTAACTAAAGGTGATTCACTTTCTATTATTACTTATGGTATGGGTGTACACTGGGCAACAAAAGTTTGTGCAGAAAATAATATAAGTGCCGATATTTTAGATTTACGCACCTTGTTGCCATTAGATTATGATGCTATTGAAGCAACAGTTAAAAGAACCGGAAAAGTTTTGGTATTACATGAAGATAGTTTAACTGGTGGTATTGGCGGAGAAATTGCAGCATATATTTCTGAAAAATTATTTACCTATTTAGATGCACCGGTAATGCGCTGTGCAAGTTTAGATACACCAATTCCATTTAGTATTGAACTGGAGCAAAACTTTTTAGCAAATGCCAGGTTAAAAGAAAAGTTGAGCGCGCTGATGGCATATTGATTTATTTATTTTAACTGATGCAAATAGAACTTAAAATTATACCTGCAACGTTATTAAATAACTATGTTAATTTATTTAATAATGCCGTAGCGGATGATTTTTATGCATTGCAGGAAAGTGAAATTTCAACTGCTACTTTTAATTTTTACCATTCGGTTGCAGCAGTTTTTTCTTCGCGTATTGAAGGTGAAATAATTACTTTAGACGAGTTCATAAAACATCGTATTCAGCATGTTGAATTTCAACCTGATTACACACGTAAAATTGATGATTTATATCATGCATATCAATTTGCAACAGAAAATCCACTGACGGCTGAAAATTTTAAAATGGCGCATGGTTTACTGACAAAAAATATTTTGCAGCCCCATCAGCAGGGTACATTTAGAACAGGAAACATGTACGTTTTATCTGCATCTGGGAAAATTGAATATGTTGCTGCAGCAACACATGTAGTAAATGGACATGTCAATTTTTTATTCGACGATATTACCAAGTTATTGCAAGCGGATTTAACATTTGCTGAAGTGCTGTATTTTGCTTCCATGTTACATCTTGTTTTTGTGAAAATTCATCCTTTTAACGATGGAAACGGTCGCGCAAGCCGACTGCTTGAAAAATGGTTTTTAGCAGAAAAGCTGGGTTCTAAAGCCTGGTTTATTGAATCGGAGCGATTTTATCATGATAATCATGATTTGTATTTTGCTAATATCAGAAAATTGGGATTGGAATATGAGCAGTTAAATTATTTGCAAGCTGATACATTTATTTTGATGTTGCAAAAATCGATATCTACAAAATGAAACAGCATAAAACGTTTCGGGTTTTAATTATTTTAATGCTGCTTTGCTGCACGTATAATGTAAATGCACAAACCTACACACCCGGAGTATCCTATTACGGTGCTCATGGTTATACAGAATATATTCCCGGCTCACTGCCAATAATTATTAGTGCACCGCATGGTGGTTATCTTGAGCCTGAGGTTATTCCCAACCGAACTTGTTTTGATGCCGTATATGCAACAGATGCTTATACGCAGGAATTAATTCGCGACATTCAAAATTCGATATATGCAGAATTTGGATGTTATGCGCATGTGGTTATTAATTTACTCGACAGAAAAAAACTGGATGCCAACAGAAATTTGGCGGAAGGTGCATGTGGTAATGATTCAGCCAAACAGGCATGGAACGATTTTAATGATTTTATTGATATTGCCGAAAGTACGGTGATGGAACAATATGGTAAAGGTTTATATATTGATTTGCACGGACATGGCAACCCAAAGCAGCGATTAGAAATTGGTTATTTATTATATGATGATGAATTGCAATTAACAGATACTGAATTAAATACAGATACTTATATTAATTATAGTAGTATTCAACATTTAGTGGCAACAAATGCAGGAGGTTTTACGCATGCGGAATTATTAAGAGGTGCAATAAGTTTCGGCACATTAATGCAGGAAGCAGGATATGCTTCGGTTCCGTCTGCAGCAGACCCGTTTCCGCTGACAGGAGATAATTATTACAGTGGTGGATATAATACGGTTGAACGTTCATCGTATTCGGGAGGAACAATTGATGGGTTTCAAATTGAATGTAATTATACAGGTGTTAGAGATAATGCGGTAAACCGAGAAAAATTTGCTGATAGTATTGTTTCGGTTTTAAGGGCTTATTTGGAAACACATTATTTTATTGATAATGAAATGAGTAATTGCAGCAAATTTGTGTCCATTGATGAGCATCAAAATGATTTATTAAATGTTGCTATTTATCCAAACCCGGCATCGCAGATATTACAAATTAATTCCGATAAAATAATTTCATCTATAAGTATTTATACGATATCCGGAACAAAACTGCTAACATTAAATGAGGCAACAGATTTTCATCAAATTTCAATTTCGGCACTTGAGCCCGGTTGTTATGTTGTACAGATGTTAATTGAAGGAGAAGTGGTTGTTCGTCATTTTGTAAAGCTTTGATGCTGCGTTAGCTAAGTTTATTTGGGCATTTTTAATTTCTTCAATTTAGTAATTCCAATCACGATAAATACTATCCCCAAAATAAAATACAGACCTAATGAAATTAAACCAAATACGTCCATTGAAATTGCTGTAGGGTCCGGTGTGTTTAACTGCTTTAATATTCGAAAAAAGTTGACAATTCTAAGCATTGCCAATAATAGCAGCACTATTCCTGCAATCAATATTAGGATTGCTAAATTTCGTTTGGACATAGGTATAAAATTCGGGTGTTTAAAAATACCTATTTTCAATTATAAGTTACCTGCTCGTTGATGTAATTTTGCACTTGTGCCAATACATCTCCAACATTTAGAATCAGAAACAAACGAAAAAACTCGCTTGCGCGGATATGATTATTATTGCGAAGGGCGGGTTAAGTCGGTGTTTAATATAAATGGTATTGAATGGATGGCCATTGTGCAGGGTTACGACGACCATGTTGTGCAGTTAAATATCATGAACGACTCGTTGTTGCGATATGAATGTAATTGCAGCGATACGGAAGATCCTTGCAAACATGTGATTGCCGTTTTATATTATATTAAAAACGAAGCACACAAATTAAAAAAATCGGATGCAACAGGTTATGATGAAATAAAAGAAAACATCAGCTACCTGCCCCCGCATGTTTTGCGGTACCTGATTTTAAAATATGCTACCACAAGTAAGGAGTTCAGAAAATTTCTGCTGGACTATACCAAAGATGATAAGAAGTAACCCTGTACTATACCTTGTATGGGTTAAAGGGTGACAAATGTTTTTGTTCAGACTGATTTCGCTTATATTTTTTGGATTCATCAAATTCCATCTTTGAGTATAAAACTTAAACGTTATGAATACCAAAAAACATATTGCCGAATTACACCCAGAGGTAAAGGCATGGATGAGTTATGTAGCTTATGTAAAAGATGAGTTAAAAGTATTTAACCTGCGTCTGGAGGAAATTATCAGCAAAAACACCGGCAAAGAGGTGATGGCGCATACCGAACATTTTCAAAACCAGTTTATCCGTCAAAATGAAGCATGTGATGAGTTGATGCATGATTTACATCGCGTTGAAAAATCTTATAGCGACCTAGCTGTCAACAACCCCGCTGCAATGCACGTGGCAGTAGCCGATGAAGTAGGTTTGCGCGATCGCGTTGACACCCACAGACATATTTTTGAAGACCTTACACATGAGTTCAGGGCGTTTTTATCGAAATATATGTAATGAAAAAAAACTTTCAATAAGTTTTGAAAGTTCGAAAACATGAAATAAATTTGTCTCATGGAACTCAACGAGGCAAGAGAAAAATTTATTCAAAGCTGGGGCAGTTTGGGCAGTCAGTGGGGTATCAACCGCACGATGGCACAAATTCATGCCCTTTTGCTCATTGCCCCGGAAGCCCTTTCTACCGACGAAATTATGGCGCAACTGCAGGTGAGTCGCGGCAATGTGAACATGAACCTGCGCGAGTTGATGAACTGGCAATTGGTGCGCAAAGAAGTTAAAACCGGCGAGCGCATGGAGTTTTTTGTGGCTGAAAAGGATATGTGGAAGGTGTTCCGGTTGATTTTTAAAGAACGTAAAAAACGTGAGCTGGATCCAATGATGGAAGTGATTCACGAATTAAAAGGATTGAAGGGCGACCACAAAAACAAAGAATTTGCTGCATTTAGTGAAGTAATGGAAGACCTCGACGGGCTTACCAATAAAGGAGAAAAAATGATGGAGCTTATTATTAAAAGTGATGAAAACTGGTTTGTAAATACCTTTATTAAACTGATGCGCTAAATTTTTTTATTATAAACTTTCAATAATTATTGAAAGAAATGAAAATTAAAAACAACCTGCTTATCCCAACCTTTTAAAACACTACTACAATGGCAAAACAACTCCACTCTGACGACCGCTTGCAACAAATTAGCTGGAAAGATTTACAAAAACTTTCGCGCAGGGAAATTGCGTATGAAATTCTGCTATCCTTACCATGGTTAATTGCCTCCTGCGTATTTGCGTATTTCCGTTTGTATGCACCGGCTTTAATTTGTTCGTTTTTCTTTTTTTTAACCGGATTACGACAGTCGCACAATGCACAACATAATACAGTTGGTATTTCGAAACGTGCAACAGAGTGGTTGTTGTTTTTTTTAAGTACTGCCATGATGGCAAGTATGCATGCTGTAAAATATAATCATCTGCAACACCATAAACATCCGTTAAGCGAAAAAGATGTTGAAGCCATGAGTGCAAAAATGCCTTGGTGGAAAGCAATAATGGCAGGACCGTATTTTATTATTATGATACACCGCACAGCAATGCGTTATGCGAATAAAAATATGCGCATCTGGATACTCATTGAATTAATTGTAATTACAGGAATTATGTTGTTTACTTATTTTGTAATTGATATTCACTGGATTACTTATCATGTTACGGTAATGGTAATTGGTGAATGTTGCACTTCATTTTTTGCTGTGTGGACTGTTCATCACGATTGTGATACCGGTGGTGTTTATTCACGCACTGTTCGCGGTAAATGGCGGACTAAATTATTTTATAATATGTTTTATCATACGGAACACCATTTGTTCCCAAAGGTGCCAACCTGCCATTTGCCGAAGCTTGCAGCCAGAATAGATGAGGTTATTCCTGAAATTAAAAACAAAACAGTACTATGAAAATTGTAATCGCAGGCGGGTCCGGTTTTATTGGAACTTATCTCGCCAATTATTTTGCTGAATCAAACCACGAAATTATTATTTTATCGAGAAAACAACATCTACCCCAAAAAAATATTAAGTATTTATTGTGGGATGGAAAAACAATTGGCGATTGGAGTAAAATTATTGATGGTGCAGATGTATTAATTAATCTCGCCGGTAAAAGTGTAAATTGTCGGTACACAGAAAAAAATAAAGCTGAAATATTAAATTCCAGATTAAATGCCAACCACATATTAGGCATTGCAGTTCAACAAGCAAAACGTCCGCCTAAAATTTGGTTTAATGCCGCATCGGCAACAATTTACCGACATGCCGACGACAGACCGATGGATGAAAATACAGGTGAAATTGGCAGCGATTTTAGTATGGATGTTTGTAAGGCATGGGAAAAAAGTTTTTATGAATTGGTGTTACCGGAAACAAGAAAAATAATATTACGCATGTCGATTACCATTGGCACAAACGGTGGTGTTTATAAACGATTTAAAAATTTAGTATTTGCAGGTTTGGGTGGAAAAATGGGCAACGGAAAACAAATGATGAGCTGGATTCATGTGAAAGATATTGCTAGAGCAATTACATTTATAATAGCAAATGAACATTTAAACGGTATTATAAATGTCACTGCGCCAACTCCCATTAGTAATGCTCAATTTATGGCGGCCATCAGGAAATCAAACCATGTTCCTTTCGGTTTGCCTACACCACGGTGGTTTCTAGCATTTGGGGCATTTTTGATTGGCACCGAAACGGAGCTAATTTTAAAAAGCCGTTGGGTAATTCCGCAAAAACTGATGGATGCCGGTTTCCGGTTCAAATACCCTGAAATCGAGCAATTAGCGGCCGATACTTTTTAAAAGTGTCATTATTTTGACCACAGTAGTGTAACAAATCGGACTTTCGACGTTTGTTAGTTGTAACAATTCACTAATTTCGTAGGCTCAAAGTTATTTTATGAAAAGACACTCTTTATTTTTAGTAGGAATTATTTCAGCAAACCTGGCATTTAGTCAGACCACAACCTGGGAATCGGTTTACAATGTTTTGCAGACAAATTGTGGTAGCTGCCATATTGCAGGACATGAAAGCGGTTTGGATTTAAGTGCATCCATCAGCGAAGTGTATGACAATTTATACGACATTTCACCGGCCAATGCGACATCTGCCGGTAAAGGATACAAACGTGTATTTCCGGGTGAGCCATATAAAAGTTTTGTTTTCAGTAAAATAAATAACGGCCTTGCGCTTGATGTAAATCTCGGAGCAGGTGAAGGTGCAGCATGCCCACAAGGTGCATCTCCATTAAACAATAAAGACATCGAATTAATTCGTCAGTGGATTATGTATGGTGCTTATGAAAGTGATACTGCGGTAGACATAACATTGATAAATGAATTTTATGATAATGATGGAATTCAAAGTGTGCCATCTCCACCGGCACCTCCTGCAGTTGGCGAAGGATTTCAAATTCATTTTGGACCGTTCTTTTTATGGCCGGAAGCAGAACATGAATACTTCACTAAATTTTACACTCAAATTCCAACAGACCAGGAAGTGATTCGCGTAGATACTTATATGGGTGAATATTCACATCACTTTATTACGTATCGTTTTACAGATGCTTTCTGGACAGATTATACACCTTACGGATTACATGATGGACCGGACTTTGCAGGTATAGATTTAGTAACTGCAAATCAATACCCGCAAAATATAGTATTACCCGAAGGAACTGCATTTAATTGGGTTGATAATACGGTATTAAATTTAAATTCACATTATATTAATTACAGTCCCGACAAAGCATTAGCCTGCGAAGCTTATGTAAATATTTATACGCAACCTGTCGGAACAGCAATACAAACCATGTATTCTGTATTATTATCGAATCAAAGTTTTTTTGTGCCGAATGATGGTGCACCACATACAGATGTTGCTTCAGCATTTGAAACCGGACATGGTGATGATGAATTATTTGTTTGGGCAATGAGCTGCCATACACATAAATATGGTTCTGATTTTAATATTTTCAAACGCACTGCAGATAATGAAATGGGCGAGCAGATATTTGATGGTGCATGCGGCGCAACTGAAGGTGTACCGGGCTGTTTAGATGAAATTTACGATTATAAACATCCACCAACACGTTATTGGGAAAGTATGTTGCCAATTAAATGGGGAGAAGGCATTAAATACGAAACAACATGGGTAAATGATGGTCCTGAATCAGTTGGTTTCGGATTAACCAGTGCAGATGAAATGATGGTAATGATGTATTTTTTTGTAGATGATACAACCGGATTAAATTTACCAACGGCATTAAGTAATCACGAGTTGGAAAAAAATGCAATTAATTTATTTCCTAATCCCGCTTCAGATAAAGTTTATATAACTAGTGATATTAATTTATCAGGCGCAACAATTACAATTGCCGATATTAGCGGAAAAATTATTAAAACAGAACTTACTGAATCGATTTCAACGGGATTAAATTATTATCAGGTTGATATCAGTAATTTAATTCCCGGTATTTACTTGATGAATATTATAGATAAATCAGGTAATATCAGCAGCAGGAAGGTTGTTGTAGAATAAAATATATTTTATATTATTGATAAAAAAATGCGACGGATAATAATCCGTCGCATTTTTATTTATACAGATTAACACCTGAAATTTATTAATTCACTACAATTTTTTGTTTCACATCTCCAACACTAATGATATAAATTCCACTTCCCAATGTATTAACATCAATACTAATATTATTTTCTCCGATATTTAATTGTGTATTTTGAATATATACAATTTTACCCGTAATATCACTTAATGTGATATCAATAATTTTGCGCTCATCGCTTCGGTAAAATACATTTAATACATCTGAAACCGGATTAGGGAAAATATATAATTCACTTTGAACCTGACCGAATTTAGCAGGAACATAAATTGTTATTTTCGACGAGTTAGCGGAATAAACGCCATCGCATTTAGCTTTTACAAATATTTTATTGACAGTGCCCGGAATTAAATCGGTCATGGTATAAGTATTTGAAACGCTAGTATAATTGTAACTTAATCCGCCAACTTGTTTACGTGTTATTTTGTAACTATCAGCTCCCGGAATGGCCGTCCAGCTTACTGTTGCAGAGGTTGTAGTAATATCGGTTGCAACTAGTCCTGTTGGTGCATTACAATTATCGAGATTGCCAACATACAACCCATTACCAAAACTGGTTACCCAAACTTCATTGGTATTTAAAGGATTAAAAATTACACGGACAGGATGTTGAAATGGATAGTTCGGGTCTTTTGTAAATACGGGACTTGCAACGTTCAAATTATTTGTAATCCATAATCCTTCTGATTCGGTTGTTGCATACATGGTATTTGCATTATTCGGGTCGATGGTAATTGATTCAACGCGGTCTAATGCATTAATTTTTGTCCATGATGTTCCGCGGTTGGTTGTTTTATAAATTCCACCCAATCCATTTGGTGCACCACCCCAACCGGAAAATACTGCGCAATAAAATGTATTCTGACTTGCATCATTTGCATCAACAATTAAATCTTTAGTCCAATAAAACATGCCGGGGTCAGAAATATCTGTCCATGTTGTACCGCCATCAGTAGATTTAAATACACCACTGCTGGCAGTAAATACACCTGCTGCAGTTCTTCTTCCTGAATAAACAGCAATTAAGGTACCGTCATTTAATACATGAATATCGTAAGGGTGTCCTTCAGTGCGTGGAGGGTTAGATAATTTTGTCCAGGTACTTGCGGCGCCTAAATTAATATTTGAAGAAACATAAATTCCGCCGGTTGTTGAATTAATAACTGCGGCATACATTTTATTGGCAACAAGCGGATCAAATGCAAGTCGAATAACCGGATCTGCGAAATCGTGCAGCACGGTCCAGTTTGCACCATTATCTAAAGAAGTTAAAATTCTTCCAGTTGCGCCATTTATAACATCATCTTTTAAATACGTGCTTTGATACATATCATGTGCACTTGATGTTGCCGCATATAATTTTCCGCTACCGAAATTTTTAATTACATGGTAAACTGAATTTTCGGTAATGCCTGTAAAATTTTTATTCCATTTTGCACCCGCATCACCACTTCTTATTGCTGTGATATCGCTAAAGCCGACAAACATATTATTTGCATCGCTCCAGCAAATGCTCCAGCAGGAAGTATTTTCGATACCAACACCGGCATAATTTTTTCCTTTAACAATATCTACATTTATCGGATTTTGGTCAGCAGGATTTACATATTGTTGTTTCCATGTAACACCGCCATCATTTGTAAAATGCGGAAATCCCAAGCCGGTAATTACGGCAACATTTGAATTTGTGGATGCAACATCAAATCCTTCGGCAAATTCATCATAATACCATCCTTCATCACCATTATCACCCTGATAACCGGTGTAAATATTTTCGTTGTTATTAGTTAATAATACTGCTGACCATCCGGCGCCTGCATTTGTTGTTTTATAAACAATAGGATATCCTGTTGAAGAATTGCCGCCTGCCACATAAGCAATATCGATATTATTTTCGGCCATATCCACAAAAAATGGTTTATTTGAACCACTTATTCCAGTAGCTGCTGCTGTCCATGAAGCGCCAACGGCATAATCCATTTTGTAAATACTTTTATAGGAATTAAAATCTGCACCTGTAACGCCGGGATAAATATCAACTAAGTCGTAACCAACGATAAAAAATCGAGTTGTTGCTCCGGCTTTAGCACCTGCAAATGAAATTATTCCTCTACCTACCGGTAATCCGGTTAATGTATTGCTGGTAAATGTTGCACCATTATCGGTACTTACCACTAAATTTTTTGCAGCACCGATATAAACATTACTACCATCAAAAAACACGCCGCCAATATGTGCAGCACCACTTCCCATGTTGGTATAAATATTTGTAAAAGATGTGCCACCATTCGATGAAAAATAAATTCGGTTGTAGGATGCAATTACAATTCGTTGGGTGGAATTATCATCTGCAAAAATGGAATAACATTCGCCACCTGTTGGGTCGGTAATCGGATTCCAGGTTATTCCTCCATCGGTTGATTTAACCGGAAATGAAGCTTCTGTAAAAAAATCAAAATTTACGGCGTAACGGATGAGATTATCGGAGGTGAATTGCACTTTTGAAGTGGTTACCGATAATAATTCGTTAAAAGGCACTGTAGACCAGCTAACACCGGAATTTGTGGTGTGAAATACCTCGGTCATGTCGCAGCCGATATACATTTCAGCGGTATTTCCGGGATTCACCGAAGGGGCGAAAAGTGCTCCGCCTCCGCCAATACCGCGACTTTCCCACGTAGCGGGTTGAGCAAAAAGGGATTGAAAAAAGAGTGTGTGTACGGCAAGGATAAAAACAGGTATAAACTTACGCATACAATAAAATTTAGGTGGTTAAATGTAAAAAAGGTGTAATCAAGTAAAAATAAACAACTTTTTTTCATTCACCAATACCACAAAAGGGTGAGCTAAAGCTTAGTGATTATTTACATAATACTCAAAATAGGTGCATTCTTTAATAGCTTCTTTGTAAAAATCGGTTTCACTGAATTGATTTTTTAAAATGCTGAAATTGGTTTGATATTCCAGTTTAATTCCCGATTCATTTTCATAGTCATAATCATCGCTTCTGTAATATTCATTTTGTTCGCACTTGGCAAGCATAAAATAATTTAATGCTGCAAACTGTTTTCCACTACTTTGTTTTGCGGCTAAGGTGTAATATTTAATTGCCTGGGTCAAATCATATTGATCGTTATAATAGTAATAAAAACTATCGTCAGGGTCAACAGAATTTGTTTCACATCCGTGGCAACGGTAGTAATCAAGCGCGTTCCAGGCATTACCCCAATAAGACATATTATAATAAATATTGCCAAGCTGATGGTAAATTTCAGCGCTGTTTTTTGGTTCGGCGTTGGCTTTAGCCTGTAATTGTAAAATAGTTTCTGCAAGCGTTAATTTATTTAAATCAGTTGGGTAGGCAGAGAAGTCGCAATCGTGACAATCGTTGATATGAATGATAAATGGGTCTGCAGAAAGTGATGTAAGCACATCTTGCTGATTTTGTATTTTTTTGAAAATGGCTATTGCTTCATTTAATTTATTTTCCCGCATTAATAATGTGCCTTTTATTTCCAGCATAATATCTGCACCATAAGGATATTGTTCAGCTAAAAATGTTTCAAATGCCGATTTTTTAGTTGAAGTGAAAAAATCATACAGCTCATCAATCGGTGCTTTTTCCGGTTCTTCATAAATATCATAATATTCAACTGCTCTGGCACGACATAATTCGGCGAGTAATGAATTATTTGCGCTTAAATACATTTTCATCAAATTGAACATTACTATACGATAAGCATCACTTTTAAATCGGTTGGCATATTCACTTTGATCTTCGGCAACACTCAGCCATTTTAAATCGTCGAGTAATTGTTTTTCTAACGCAGGCGTTACTGATGATGCAAGATTTACTTTATTTAAAATAGATGTAATTTTTGCCTGTTGAATTTGTTGTGCATCACCTTTTGCATTTTGTAACGCCAACTCACACATAGCTTTACAGCGTTCCGGTTTTTGATCAATAAAATATAAAAATGCTGCTGTGTTGTACCAGAATGCCGGTGTTCGCATTTTGTTTATCTGAATCCCATTATTAATAACTTCTAAAATGTCAGCAATATCGTTGGGCTCCATTGAAATGTAATTATATTCGTCGGATATGTCTTCACTATTGCCATTCCACCAGCGCGTAGGCATAGTAGTGCGCTGAATTTTTTCTACCTCGCGTGCAAGTAAAACTTCCAGTTCTTTTGAACCCGGGTCTATTTTAAGCATTTCATTTAATGCAGGAACTGTTGAATTATTTTGATTAACACCGGTTAAAAACCACAACACATTTTTTTCATGATCATTTTTGCACATGCTCAAACATTTTTGCCATGTAGCTTCACTATCCATATAAAAATCGCGTTCAGCGCCTAATCTTCTGCTTAAACAATTATCAAATACCAATGCATTGTAATAACCGGCTTCAGCAAATTGATTTAATCGCCAATAAGCACCGGCCATTAAACTCATACTCCAATATTTAATTTGAGTATTGGAATTTTCGTTGGCTACATATTTATTATAAATATCGATACATTCCTGATACGATTTTGAATAATGCGCACAACGTGCAGCCTGATATGCATATCTCAATTTTATAAAAGGATCATCCGTTTTTTTTAATTCTTTTAATGCTTCTGATTTAAGTGATGCAAGTAAAGCAGTATCGCGTGGAACGGGTTCCCAGGAATAATCGGGTTGCACGTGTGGCTCAACAGTTTTTGCAAAAGTTAAATATTTAAACGAAGGGTCCTTCGGGTTATTCATCCAAAATTTAAGAACCCCATTATTCAGCCATATTTCGCCAACATTTTTGCTTTTTCCCTTCAATGCAATTGCAAAAGCGCTATAATCATCAACTGAGGTATTGTAAATAATAGATTGAATATCGTTTATTGGTATTCCTTTGAAATAGCTGCTCCATTCTTCAAGGTTTTGTTGAGTGCCATCAAATAAGGAAAGGTCGATTGTTCCGCCTAATGAACTCCAATCGGTATTAGGGTCGCCGTTGTAGTAATGTTCGGAGTAATAAAACGGGAATAACTCCGGTAAACCAAGCATTTCCGAATTGAAGGGCGAAAGATTTGACTCATCGATGTCGTATCCCCATGAACAGGTATTTGCCAGTTGAAGCGGGAAAATGCAACCCATACAGGTAAACAATATGTAAAACGGAATGGCTTTCATTCCACAAATTTATTTTAATGTGTTGTATTTACATAGTATTTGAAGTACTTACATTCATTGATTAAGGCTTTGTAGAATTCGGTATTATTGTAGTTAGTGTTCAAATCGGCAAAACTTTTCTGGTAGCTTCTTTTACGGCCATTTTTATTATATTCATCATAATCTGATGACAGGTAATAAAATGTTTGTTCACATTTTGCCATCATAAAAACGTTTAATGCAGCAAATTCTTTGTTGTGTGTATTGAGTACCGCCTGTTTATAATAAAACAGCGCATCACTACAATTATCTGTACCAAAAAAATGGCAGTTTTCGTTGTAATATTCATCTTCAGATGTAAAACAATAATCATTTTTGAAGTGACTTCCGGCATACCAAGTATTCCCAAATCGGGAAGTGTTATAATATACATTTCCAAGTTGATTGTAAATACTATCCAATGCGACACCCGGTTGTTTTAGCTCCTTATTTAATTTGATTACGCGATTACAAATATCAAGCTTTGTCATTACCGTTTTATATTCCGGGGAAGCATAGTCTATTCCTAAGCAATCGTGAATAGTGGATTTAAAAGGATCGAGTTTGATTCCGAAAGTTTTTACTGTTGCGGGATTTTCAATTTGCTCCAGATATAATTTTGCTTGGTCCCAGTTTCTTTTTGAAATATTTATTGTGCCAAGTAATTCATATAGTTCGTTTTTACTAAACCCTGCCATTCGTAATAAAAATTCATCAAATGGTGTGGGTGTTTTGTTTTCATAAAATGGAACGAGCTTTGTTAAAACATTTTCATCCGACTTATAGCGAAAATCAAAGCTTGTTTCATATATTGCAAAACACAGGGCGTTGCGTGCAACGTCGCCATTTTGTTTATACAGGTCACTCAGTTTTTTCATACTTAAGCGCAATGCATCATTATTATATGTTGTTAGCCATTTATCTGACTCGCCATTTTTTTTAAAAGCAGCAAGCCATTCCAACTCAGGAAGAACTTCATCAATTGCTACGGAAGATATTTTTTCCATGCTGTTAATTTTATTTAACAACAATAATCTTCTTATTTGGTCATGTAGTTGAATGCTGATGTCTTTTATTTGAAAAGCTTCATTAAGACAGCGTTCACTTTCCTTATAATTTTTATTTAATGAATACACATATCCAAGGTTACATAACCAGTAGGCTTTGTTTTTAATTTCATTATGCTGAACTGCTTCGTTGAGCACTTGAATTAATTTATCAGGGCTTGTATAATGTGGACGGGTAATTTTCCAGTTTTGAAAATCACTATATTGATATATGTAGGGCAAATTACGCTGCGGCAAAATATTTCGCTGATATCGTTCAATTTCGCTGGCACAAAGCACTTCCAAGCCCACATGAGTTGGAGCAAGTTGTAACATTTCGTGTATACTTACGATGGCTGCATTTTTATTTTTTACACCGGTTAAAAACCAAAGATTGGCCTTTTCAGTGTTGTTTTTACATGCATTTAATGCAGCGTGCCAAATGGAATCGTTGTCAACATCGAAATCATTAAAACACACATCTCGTCGGGAAGGGCACTTGGTAAAAATATCGGAAAGTATTAATAATGCTTTTGGTTTATCATACGCATAGTACATTCCGGCAACATGCACTTCTGCCCAATAATGTAGAACGGAAGTGCTATCATTTTTTAGATATTTTTCAAATGTTTCTAGTGACTTTTCGCGTTGGTTGTTAACTCTATATTTTCTAACCAATTGATAAGCATAACGGGTTTTTAAAAATGGTGTTTTACACTTTGAAATTTGATTTTCACAAAATTTAATTTGATCCGTTAATGAATTTTCCTTTCGGCCTGCTGATTTATTTTGTTCATAATCGTTTTCTTTTTCGGCGGGTGGAGCAATGTAATTCATATATTCCAAAACATCCAATTGGGTTTTACAACACCAGGCTTTTACTAATGTATTGTTGGCTAATTTTTCAGATAATGGACTCGTGTCGTCGGCTAAATAATCTTTAATAGAATCAAAGGTGTTTTTATTAGAATTATAAAGCAATTCCCTTAATTCATTTTCGGATATTTTGTGATTGAAATACACACTCCATTCATTTAGAATTACTAATTCTTCGTTGATTCCAAAATAGGGATAATTCTTGTTATAAGTTGTATCCGGCGCAATCGTTTCATTTCGCGAGGAATGCAAAAAAGGGTAATAAGAAATTGTATTGTCAACACATTGGTCATATGGTTTTATAACAGACTCATTTCCCGGCCAATAATGTAAACACGCATAAGCAATCGAACAACATGAAATCGCCAAACCACTAATTAAAATCGTCAAAAATTTTTTCGAAATTTTCATGGGTATAATTTTGTAAAATAATTGTGTCAAGATGATATAAAATGATATTTCTATCGGCAGGAGGAAGTTCCTTCGATAACTGTTGTGCAGCCTGTAAAGTTAATTCGGGGGTCATGGTTTCAAGTTTTAAAATATTGCCTTCTACAAAAAATTGACCGCTGAAATAAAAATTGCTTTTAGCTGCATACAGGTTTTCACTTTTTTTTATAAAATACTTTTCATCTACCTGTGCCGGATAAAGGGGATAAAATATTTTCATTAATTCCTGTCCGTCAAACAACAGGCCCCAACTATAACAGGGCAATGCAGCATCCAAAGGAAGCGGGTATTCGCTGATACGGTTGGTGTATAATTCTGCTGTGGCAGCATCATAAATGGAATTTTCAGCAGAAATATCTTCAATATTGCCCATATTGTAAAACATAAGCATACCGCGGTTTACCGGTGGAATTCCGGTTTGTTCGGCATATTTTATCTGATGTAAACGTATGGTTGCACTCCACAAAGTATTTTTCCAGTCGGGAAAATTTTTCATGGTACTGATTAACAGAAAATAATTTTCGCGGGTAGATTCGGTCCAGTCGCAATCAAGTTGAATTTCCTGAGGCGTTGTTATTTTATTTGTCTCAATAACACCCTGAATCCGTTTTGAAATTTTTTTGCGCGAGCATTGTCGTTTGAGCTGAATCCAGGTGTGACAGGGTTTCGTTTGTAATAAATACTACCGGTATAATTTCAATGCCCGCGGGTATTTCGGATGAAAAATGAATATCTGCAACCGGTGATGGCTGGGCTGTAGCCTTATCCCAATTAACATCAAAAAATTTTACGTAGAGTTTATTTATTTCAAGTGAGGTGAGGGTGTTCAGGGTTTCATTAGAAAGCGTAAAATCCTGCTGCCAGTAATAAAAACACCTGTTTACTATAGATTTATCTTTATTACAGCCGATTAATGAAAATGAAAAAATGCAAAATAACCCAATCCACAAACGCATGAATCAAAGTTCGGAAACATTTTGGTAATTGGCCATCAAACCCGGGCATAAAAAAATCCCCGCCGTAGCGAGGATTATAACACATATTAAATACATCTTTATAAATAAACCTGCTAAACAGGTTTAATCATCTTCTTCAGCATCTTCACCTGCTTCTCCCCCTCCTTGCTCTGCTGCATTATTTGCCGGCGTTGTTTTGCTGCTGCCGATATTTATTTCACCCCGTATTTCACTATGACGTATTTCACCACCGGTTAAACCAACGTAACTCATATATCCCGAACTGGCAATGGCACCAACAAAAGTTGCAATCAGTAAAAATTTAGCAGCTTTTGGAAATTTGAGTTTTGCAATTCCTGCGCAGGCAGCAAAAATGCCGGTTATTAATATAATTTTTAAGCCTATAGATGCTGCATCTTCATGTGTATGTATACTTTGATGGGACACACCTGCAATTTCTTCAACCATTTCTTCAGCACCTTCACCGGTGTTATTTGCAATAATTGCCGTAACAGCACCGATTATTAAAAGCAGAAATGCAGCATTATTGAGGTTACTTTTTTTGAACACTAAATTCAAAACAAGGAACAGTGTGCCCATTATACTAAGTATAATCGGGAAATGGTTAATCAAAAGGTGCCAGTGGGCGGTACTAATTTGCATAATATTCATTTTTATTTAAAGTTATAAAATTAATTATTTCACTTTAAATATGCCTTATTTGAAATATTAATTAACCGGTTTTAAACCTGTTGATGTCATTTTGAGTTTGTTGTTGAATAATTCAATGTCTTTTAACCCGGCAGTATATTCATTGTGGTCGAGATAAAAATCCAGTGCATCATCGATCACAATATTTTTATTTTGCGGAACACGGATTAAAATTTCCACCGATTGATCGCGCCATTTTTCAGTTTCACCTATTGTAACTAATGAAGGAATATTGATTACTGAATCAGATGATTGAATTACGTTATAGTTAAAAAATTGTGCATTGTTTTTTGCATTGGCCCGGTCGTAACCTCTTGCTGTTTTATTTATTATAACAACAAATGCGGTGTCCAGACTTTTTTCTATTTCTATATTTATTTGTTTAAATATCAGACTGTCGTCTTCATGATCTTTTTTGATGCTCCAGTTTACAATTGAATTGTCGCTTAAGGGTAATTTCACAGACTGCAGTTTTACATACATGGTTTCCGAAACCGGTTGTGTTAATTGTAATTTGGCGCTTACAGCTGATTCATATTTAAAATTTCTGCCAATGGTGATGCCGAGGTAAATTACTACCAATAAACAAGCGGTCCATAATAAACCCAATGAGGCGCTTACAAATTTTGTTTTGCGTTTAACACCCAACAGATATTTCACACTGGAAAAAATAATTCCGATAAGCGGGATAATAAACAATGCTATAGCACAGGTAATTAACAGCCAAGCCTGGTCAGAGCCTTCGGTAATGTGATTGCCAAAAAATTGAATTTCTGAAAAGTCGCTACCCCAGTTGGTTAATAATTCGATACCGGTTACAACAACAATTAAAAGGGAAACAATTAATGCACCGAATACAAATATTTTTACGACAGTTTGAAAAACTGGTCTCAGTGTTTGAGCAACGTCTTCAATAAAATCGCCTGCATTACGTTTAGTTTTGTCGATATGCTCTTTTGAAAAAGTTTGTTTTACTTCTTCACCAAATTCATTTACTTTTTTACCAAATTGTTTGGCACCGTCTTTCACTGTTTTTTCGATGTTATTGATATCGATTTTTTCACCGCGCATTTCTAATTTTTCTGCTGTTGTTTTTGCTTCAGGAATTATTGCCCAAAGAATAATATATAACAGAAACCCTGTTCCGGCTGCAAAAAATGAAACTAAAAAGGCTAAACGAATCCACAAAGGATCAATATCGAACCTTGCTCCGAAACCTGCGCATACACCACCTAATACATTATTTTCTTTATCTCGGAAAAATTTACTGCCACCGGTTTTATAAACAGGTTCTTCGTAGGTATTTGTTTTTTCGAATTGTTCTGTATTTCCGTCGAAGTCTTCCGGTTTTCCCATTACGCTGATTATTTCTTCAACGTGTTTACCGGTAATAGCACCACGTTCACCAACGCGTTCATACATGAGTTCGGCAATGCGATGTTCAATATCTTTTATTATTTCATCCCCATCGGGCGAATTTTGATATTTTCTGCGGATACTATTTAAATAGTTATCCAATTGCTGATAGGCAGATTCATCTATCTGGAATACGACGCCACCAATATTTACATATAATAGCTTGTTCATTGTTGAGAGGTATTTAAGGTTTTTGTGTTGATTGATACAGCATGCGCTAATTCATGCCAGGTTTTATTTAATTCAGTCAGAAATAATCGGCCGTTATCAGTCAACTGATAATATTTGCGGGGTGGTCCTGAATTACTTTCCACCCATTTGTAGCTTAGAAGTTCCATTGTTTTTAATCTGTTAAGCAAGGGATATACGGTTCCCTCAGCTACCAACAAATTACTTTCCTTGAGCCGGTTAATCACATCTGTCGGGTAGATCTCCCCTTCATTTATGATGGCCAGGATACAATACTCCAGCACACCTTTTCGCATTTGAGCCTGAGCATTTTCTACATTCATGGTGCAAACATAGTGCATAAACTTGAACTATGCAATACATAGTAGCATGTTTATACTGGTTCTAGGCGTTAAATTTTTGTTAAAATGGCATGTAAATTGCCTGATTGTAGTGTAATATATTGATAATCAAGTAATTATAATTAGATAAAAGACAGCGCTTTGGTCAAGAAATTGATAAAAATATTTTTTTCGGCACGCCAATTGCGCAAGCCGCAGACAACTTATTGGGTAATATTCCTATCTTCATAGCATAATACCACTTATGAAGACAGCTTTATTTTACGCTTTAATGGCTTTATGCCTGGTTGGTTGTAATTTGGAACGTAACCTCCAACAAACTGCTGTTTACGAGCCGGTTGTTAGTGCAGTTCAAAGTGACAGTCATTCAACTCCTATTATTACAATGGGCAATCAGCCCTCCGGAATTGAAGCGGTGGAGCCAATAGCAGAATCAACTGATTTTTACACAGAAGCACCTGTTGCAAGTATTGTTAAAGAAGAGGAGGAAGCAATAATTGAATCACCTAAAGCCATAAAATCAGAACACACAACCACAAAATCTATATTTGATTATAAAATTCAATCACCTGATCAGGAAGTAAATACGAATGCAATAATTGGATTTGTACTCAGTATTTTCCCTGTAATACCCGTAATTGGAAATATTGTAGGAATTGTATGTTGTATAAATGCGCTGAATGAGATTAATAATAATCCTGATACTTATTCCGGTAAAGGTTTGGCAACTTTTGGATTGATATTAAATATTCTTTCTATGGTTGTATTAACCGTGGTAATTTTGTTTGCTTTAGGCATTTTGGTTTTTAATCAGACACCCTGATTATTTAATTATCATGAAATGCCATAATTAGTTTAAAGGTTGGCATTATCAAAGCCTGGTTTGGACCATCATCAACTAATCCGCCACTATGATGCCAATCGCCAATAGGATAACCATAAGTAAAACCTAATTGAAATCCCCATCCAAACCCACCGGTTTTTCTTTTTCATATTTGTCGTTGCCGGAAAAAAATATGGTATTAATTGCCGCGCTGCCAACAACACTGTATTGAATTAAATTGATTTCCTGGAAATGTGAATCCGTTATTTGAGTTGCAGAAACAGTATTCGTATTTACCGCATTTAAAGTTTGTAAACCAAACCCTAAACCGACAATAGGATAAATTTTATACTTTGGTTTTTTTATCATTTGATATCCGAATAGCACCAGATAATCATTTGAAAACTGATTAACCTGTAACGAGTCGACATCTATTTTTGCACTAAACGATACATTAAATGAAAGACCAAATAAGTATTTGTCTTTTCCGCTCATTATTTCACTTCCCAAAATAAAATGATGCGGTGTAATATCGTTTTCAATCTCCGGAAAAAATACAGATGCCGTATTAATATCAGCATAACCATAACCTAAATTCAAATTGAAAACGCCTGAAGTAACATCATCTTGTGCAATTAAACATCTGGAAATTACTGATAGCAACAAAATAAATAAAATTCTTTTCATGTGATTATTATTTAATGTCGTGTAGATAAACCGATTGTTAAACCCATTCGCACAATTGGACTAAAACGTGTAGGGGTTCTGTTTTCAAGTAATGGATTATTTAGTAAATAAATATCATTATCATATTCAATTCCACCGCCGTCAAATTTATTATAAGCGGCACCTATTCCGAAAAAATAATCTACCATGATAAAATTTTCTTCAACATGACCTCCATAATTCAACATTAAATTATAGGATGTTTCGGTTGGGGTAAAAGCGGCCTGATATAAATACGTAACACCATCGGCAGTAAACACATCGCTGGTGGTAGGTAAATAATTGCGTTGTACAATTTCGAATAAAGGACCGGCAAATACGCCTTCACTATATTGATCACGGTCACCAAATTTAAATGCGATATGTGCGCGATATCCATCCCAATAAGTATCATATCCATCGTAATCGATATCTTTTATGGTAAGATCATCGTATATCACATGATTTAAATTAATGAGTTTGTAACTGAATTCAACTCCTATATTGTATAATCCAAAACCAAACACACCGCCATAATCGCGATATTTATTATATCGAATAATTAATGGTAAAGGATAAATTCCGGCATATACACTAAAATCGAGGTTATCGCGACGCGCCTGTTTAGCCTGCTCCTTTTCATATTCGCGTTGAATTTCAGCTGCCGCGGCTTCACAATTATTTGACCTTTCTGTAGCTTCATTTCCTTTTGAAGTATTACCATAACGATACCACTTTGTTGCTATATCGCGCCAGCCGGCACAATCGGTACTGCCTACTCTTGATTCTTGTTGTGCAGTTGCCAATAAACCCAATTCATTGTTATTACTTGCATTTGCAACATCATATGCCTCAACTATAAATGTGTAATCATAATATCCGTTGTTAAGTGCTTTTGTATAAAATGGTGCAGCACGCTGGTAATCACCAATACTTTTTAATGCGCCACCTGTTTTGGCGTAAATCTGACCGTCTTTTACTAATTGCGGATTAGCTGTTGCAAGATTATTGATGAAATTAATTCCTGCTGCATAGCCATAACTTTCTGTTTCTAATACAATTGCTTTTTCTGCTTCACCAAGCGTATTATAAACGAGTATTTGGTTAATTGCCATATCAGCCGATTGATTATCGTATTTAGCAATAATTATGGCTGAATTAAGGTATTTTGTTGCGATAATATAACGATACCAATATATATCAGTTCGGTATTCAGTTGTGTAATCAAAAACCATTACTTTTTCTGCAAGTGCCATACCTTGTTTATGATTACCAACAATCATATACAGTTCACTTAAGGATGCCATAAATTCTAAAATGGTGGGAGCAGCATTTTCCCATGCTATTGAATAATTTTTATTTTCATATTTATAATTCATTTTAAAATCACTTGGTTGAAAGGCCAACATCGATGATTTAACTACCTCAAATAGTTTCACTGATTCCGTATTATTGCCCACACGCCCGTACAAATAGGCAAGTTCATGCGTAGTCATTGTTTTAAAGTAATTAGCAACTTTTATATTGTCTGCACTACCAATTTCAATCACCTGATTCATGGCAGCATATATGGCATCATGTTTTACGGTAAATTCCCGTAGGAGAGATGCGGTAATATCTTCATTTTTTAGCCCATTTGTTGCGTCACGGTAGCGATTGTACATATGTACAGCAGAATCAAGCTGTGTATCGGCAGCGGTATAATTTAAAGTCTGGGCGAAAATTGTATCTCCCCAACCTAAAACAAATAAACAAACAAAGGATTACTATACGGTGTATGCGCATATTGGATATTTTAGGCAAATTTAAATGTAAATTCATGATAGCACTAAAACTGATTGTTTTAAATACGGGGAAAATCCAATATTGCAGACATCGTTTACTGAAATGAACTATTTGGGTTAACATTGCTGTTAAATATTAAAATGAATTCAATGCAGGTAGAAATTTGGTCAGATATCATGTGCCCTTTTTGTTACATAGGGAAACGCAGATTTGAAAAGGCTATGGCGACATTTAAAGATGCCGGAGCTATTGAAGTAGTATGGAAGAGTTTTCAATTGGACCCAAATCAGGAAGATTTACCTGGGAAAAGTATAAATGAATATCTGGCAGAGCGCAAGGGCTGGACAGTTGATTATGCCCGGGAAATGAATAAATATGTAACCGATATGGCAGCCGCTGAAGGTTTAACCTATGATATGGATAAAGCTGTTGTAGCCAACTCATTTAATGCGCACCGTTTAATTCAAATGGCGAAAAAAGCAGGCCTCGGTGATGCTGCAGAAGAAGCATTGTTTTATGCCTATTTTACAGAAGGAAAAAATATTAATGATGAACAAACCTTAATACAAATTGGTGCAAGTATCGGTTTAGCAGAGCAGGCAATTCAGGAAATGCTGGAGAGCGGCATTTATGTAAATGATGTTCGTGCCGAAGCTCAGGAAGCAGGAATGTTAGGGGCACGGGGAGTTCCGTTTTTTGTATTTAACCGCAAATATGCAATATCCGGTGCTCAGGCCACTGAGGCGTTTACACAGGTATTAGATACTGCATATGCAGACTGGAAATTATCGCAAGCAGGAAAAATTGAAGTTGTTAATGATGGTGATATATGTGCTGTTGATGGGGATTGTTAAAAGATTTTAGACAATAACTTTTTTCGTTTTTTGATTCCCAATATTGCGAGTCCTGCAATTAGTATTACAAAAACATTAGGTTCCGACATCATTTGCGGGTCTTCGCCCATGTTTTCTGCGTTGGTGCCGGCTAGTATTTGTTTCTGTTTTTCCAAAAGCATTTTTTTCTGACCCTCATTTTCTAATGAAATAAAGGCAGTAACAGGTGTTAAAATACCTGAAACAAAACTGTTGTAAACTGATTCATCCCAACTTTCGTTTGCGAGATATGGATATAGTTGGAGATATCTGTTTGCGGCCTGAAAAAACAAACCGTTTTTCCAGTTTTTTTTCCAGGTTTAAAATCTTCATAATTGTAATTTTTGTAATCAAATACAATATCACTTCCCGGTTTCGTGCTTAGAAATTGTTTTGGATATTTATTATCCTCATAAATATAACATGGGATTGTATTACGGCAGTCCAATTGAAGTTGAATCTACGGGTAAGTGGAAAATGAAAAAGATTATGCTTGTATATGTCTTGATTACTTTTTAAATTGATAAAATAGTCAACATCTGGATAAGCAAATTGCATATCACTAAAATCGCTGTTGATATAAGCTTTTTCTAAATCATCTGAACAAACGATAAACATTGGAAATGTTTCATCAGGATGCATATAATTATCATAAATTGCTGTTCTGATTGCTCTGTCCATAAAAAAGCCACCTTTAAACGAAGCGGATTTTATTTTTTCTTTGGTTTCTTCAACATATGGAAAGGTAGAGATATTATAATTTACCAATGATACCATTGCCCCATTTTTTCCTTCGGGATATTTTTCAATAAAATCATCGATTGCACTTTCAATATTATTTTTTTTAGTCCTTTCAGAAATGTCGACAATAAAGTGATAATAAGGCCTCCTTTGCGTTTTAGGTAATGAATATTTAACTGATTCAGGAATATAAGCAACCTGATTAGTGGATTCAATAATATTGTTATTTATAACATCTCCCTGTTGCCCTAAACTAATTGTGTCGCCATCCAGAAAAATTGTTTTTGGCTCAGCATGTATAAAAGTAATTCCGGATTCGCGCAATTCATTTTTTGCGAAAGGGAATATTTGTAATGCCATTCGTTCACCTGTTATATAATGTAGAAAACCAGGATCCTTTCTGGTGTTTACAATTTGGTTGTAGGTCCATGTTGCGGCTTTTTTTTCTGCTAATATTCCTTTTTCCTTTATATCACCAATCATTAAATAATAGTCGGTTATGTAGCAGCGGTAGGTAAATCAAAAACGGAAAAATATTCCAACTGATTATTCCAGCCTTGATTGGTTGAATCAGGTGCTTGGAAAAATAATTGAACATTGCTGGTCCAATAACCTGTTGCCGGATCAAAACTGCTGGCAACCAAATGTTGATCAAGTTTTACATTATCTGTTGTAAGTGGTTCGTTAATTACAGTTGGCGGCTCGGAGTTTAATAAAATAGATTTCAACGCAGCACCTTTATTAATTGAAATAGTTTTTGAATCAAGAATTATGGTATTAAAATACCAAGAAATTATTGGTGTTCCATTTTTATTTGTGCGGCCACTCAAAAATCCGGGATATGATTGTTTAACTTTAAAAGCTTTTATAGTTTTTGTTAAATTTATTGTTGCGTTTTTTTCATAATTCGGGTTGTCTAAATAATCAATTGCCGTTAACATTTCCTTTTTATTCGCGGCTAACTGTTGATGCATAGTAACCGGTATAACAAACAAACAACAAATTAAAATTGCGCGTAAATAAGGTTTGCCAATATAATTTTTAAGGTAAGCAATATCATTGATTAAAACCTGACAGTGAATGATAAATAAAAGAATAGGCGTTAACATCAGCAATCCTGCACCCACGGCTGCAATGAGCACTACCGAAAGTGGTGCATATGGCAGAAAAACGATAAAAAAGTATATGGTGAAGGCAAATAAAATACTTCTTGCAACAAATACTACAATTCGAAGTGTAAGATTATTCCCAAAAGGAATTGCTAATAAAAGACCATTTAAAATGGCTAAAATAAAATACCAGTAACTACTAAAATTGCCAAAATAATGTGCATCGTCCGCGCCATTTAATACCAACCCTAATAATGGCATAAAAACTCCAAAAAACATTACAAACGGTGGACTTGTAATAAATGATTCACTTTTATTTTTGTTATAAGAAAGATAAGATGCTCTGAGCATATGGTAAACAACAAATAATACTGAAACAACAATTAAAATCGGGCTAAAAATATCAGGGATAAAGTCTAATCTATTTGTGTTTATATCAGAAAAAATAAGCAAAACAAACGCATAAAATAAGGGTATCGCTATCACAAAAGCGATACTTCTCCCGGCATCTTTATTTTCAGTTTTGTTCAGCAATACTACGATACCAAACAAACTATAAAAACAACCCGGAATTAACAAAAACAGCATCGTTTCATTAACCGGTAATGTAATGCCAAAAACATTTCCATTATCCAAAATATCTAATAATTCGAAATGTATAAAGAAAAACACTTCCAGCACTGAAAAAGTTAAAATAAAAATGAATGCTGATAATGAGATATAACTTTTGCGCTTAATTTTATAAATGACATAGGGTATAATAATAATCAAATAACTGGCAGCACCAATTAATATGCTTAATAAATCCTCGAAAGTATAAATTGGCTTAGACTGGTCGGTATAAAACAACTGCAAGGTAATGGCGAAAAATAATAAAACAGGAATTACAGACAATAGGATTGCCCATTTAGGTTGTTGTGCTTTGTTCATTGGGTTGGTTTTTTGAGAAATAATTTATAGCCAGTTTATGCATTATGATTAAACAAATAAAGTAAACTAAAAGTCCGATACATTGATGTAAGATTAAATGTGGCTTGGGCTCCAGAAGAAGGTCGCCAATACGCTGACCCAAAATGCCCGATAAAACACGCGCACAATTCATGATCAGGGTAATGGGATAAGAAATCATTATTATAAATAATAAAAAGAATAATTTAGTAAACCACTTAGTGTAATATTTATTAAATTGAAAATATAACATGGTAATACAAATCATTAAAAACGTAAAGCCGGAGCAAGTAATGCCGATAGCTATATGGGGCTGATCAAATATGTAACCGCTGTCGGGATTAAAATAATAAACGCTACCTGTAAATAGGGCGATTAATTTTGAAGTAGGCAATAATAACCAGTTAATTTCTGCAGGAGTGGCTTGATTATACCAAACCTGACAAGCAATCAATAGAAAGATGCCGGAAATAAGCTGAATAAATGCAAAACGATTCCCCTTCATTTCTGATGGTAGCTGATTTAAAATTAAACGGAAAAAAAGGGCGGATATTATATTAGAGCAAGCTTGCTTTATTTTGGTTGCAAGCAATATAGTATTTTAACCATGATAAACTCTGGAAGCAATAATTTTTCCGTTTTTTACCTCCAGAATTTCTGCTACGGCCATATCGGGTTCAGAACCAACAATCCGTGTGTATTCCATAAAGGCACAGTTGTCATTTGCCGTAATTCTTTCTTCCCGATATTGTAAGTGTGGTAATCTTTCGAATGCATCTTGCCACCATAAACGCATTGCCGCTTTCCCAATTATTAATCCGTTTGTTTCGGGTTGGCGCTGTTTTAATTTCGGACTAAAATGTTGGGCATTGTCATCGTACAGATTTAACAAAGCATCTAAATTATGTTCATTAAATGCCTGCAGCCATAATTTTGCAACAGTATGTGGTGACATTAATTTTTAGGAATGTCTTTTAGTATTTCCAATAAAAATTTCCAGAATTTTTGAACAGAATTAATATTCACTTTTTCATCAGGTGAATGCGGATGTTTAATTGTTGGACCAAATGAAATCATATCCATACCATGATATCGCTCCCCTAAAATACCACATTCAAGTCCGGCATGAATGGCCATTACGTGTGGTTTTTCACCAAATAATTCAGCATATTTATTTTCCATCAGTTTTAAAATAGCAGAATCCGGATTCGGTGCCCAGCCTGGATAAGCGCCTGCGTGTTCAACATCGCAACCCATTAATTTTAAAGGTGCTCCAACCGTATAGGCAACATTATATTTTGCAGATTCTACAGATGAACGCTGTAAACTTTGTGTTATAAATTTTCCATCTTTAATAGATACACGTGCAAATGATGATGATGTTTCCACTAAACCCGGAATTGCCGAACTCATGCAAAATACACCGTTATGCACTGACTGAATTGCGGTAGTAATTTTTTGCGTATCTGATTTACTTAAAACAGCAGTTGGCAAATCTGTTTTTGATATTACAATATTTAAGCCTTCATCTTGTAAGGCATATTCATTTTTAATTGCTTCAGCGCGATTATTAAATTCGGTTACATAACTTTCATCTGTTACAATAATTGTAGCAAACGATTCACGCGGAATAGCATTGCGTAAACTTCCACCATCAATGGTAACAATTTGCAAACCAAATTTTTCGCACTGATACATCATGCGATTCATAATTTTGTTTGCGTTACCTCGCTCCAAATGAATATCTACCCCACTATGTCCACCTTTTAAACCATTTACTGTTATTTGATAAGCAATTGCGCCTGCAGGCGTATTTTCGGAAGTGTAATTATACATCGTATTGGTATCTATACCACCGGCACAACCAATTGAAAACTCATCATCGTCTTCAGTATCCAGGTTAAGCAATATTTTACCCTCCAATAAACCTTTATCCAGTTTAAATGCACCTGTCATGCCCGTTTCTTCATCAATTGTAAATAAAGCCTCTAAAGCAGGGTGCGGAATATCAGTAGATGTAAGTAAACTCATTATTGAAGCAACACCAATACCATTATCGGCACCCAAAGTTGTTCCTTTTGCTTTTACCCATTCACCATCAATATAAGATTGAATTCCCTGTGTGCTGAAATCAAAATTTGTGTCGGAATTTTTTTGATGTACCATATCAAGGTGCGACTGTAATACAACAGTTTTGCGGTCTTCCATGCCAGCAGTTGCCGGTTTGTAGATAATCACATTTCCAATACTGTCTACTACTGTTTTCAGGCCTAAACCTTCACCAAAGGCCTTCATAAAAGCAATTATACGCTCTTCTTTTTTTGAGGGACGGGGAATGGCATTTATATCTTCGAAATGATTCCAAAGTGCTGCTGGTTGCAGAGATCTTACTGTATCAGACATGATTTTTGTTTTTGCAGGATAAAGGTAGTCAAATAATCAAAATGACAACATCGAAAAACTGTAAAAAATGATATAAAATTAATTGTTGTGTAGAAAAACACCGGAATATCGTAAGTGGCCATTTTCAGTACATAACACAGAAAAAATGCCTGATGGCAGATCAGTTAAATTAATTTGAAATAAATTGCCATTAATTGACTCCTGTTGCAAAATTAATTTGCCTGTAGCATCATAAATAGCACATCTGGAATTATTCATTGGTTGTTGCGATTGAATAAATAACAAATCTTGTGCAGGATTAGGAAATAATACTAATTTATTTTCCGCTAAATCATTTACACCGGCAACAATAAATAATTCCTCACATTTTGTATCAGGACCACCAATGTTTGTGGCTGTTAGGCAAACTAAATAACTACCATCATCAGCATATACATGTATTGGATTTTGTTCCGTTGATATTTCGCCATCACCAAAATCCCAGTTCCACAATATAGGATCATTGGTAGATAAATCAACAAACGCAACACCAAGGTCGATGATTAAATAATCAAAATCAGCTACCGGAAACGGATAAGCATAAATTATGGAAACCTCCTGACAATAAGTATTTGAGCCGCCTGCATTGGTTGCAGTTAAGCACACATTAAAAGTTCCATTATCAGTATAACTGTGCTCCGGATTTTGTTCAGTTGATGTAGTGCCATCACCAAAATCCCAATACCATTCAAAAGGGTCGAGTGTAGAATTATCGATAAAAGTAACTGTTGGATCACCACTAAAAGTAAAGGCAGCCACAGTTGTTGTATAAGTGGTAATGGAAACTGTTTTACAGGTATAGTTTGTGCCGCCGGGATTTCCTACCGATAAACAGGCATTGTATTCGCCATTAGTTAAATAAGTATGGGTGGGATTTACATCAGCGCTAATATCTCCATCACCAAAAAACCAATCCCATGTTGTCGGAAAATTTGTACTCATATCCGTAAACATGACAGTTGGATCACCACTAAAACTAAAATCGGCGGAAGGCGCATAATAGGTAATTAGTGTATCACAAAAATTATCGCTGCCATCAGGATTGGTGGTTTCCAGACAAACCGTGTAAATACCTGGGAGATCGTAGTGATGAAATGGATGTAAATCGGTTGATGTGGCTCCATCACCAAAATCCCAAAAATAGGTTTCACCCTCAATACTTTCGTTTAGAAAAAACACATCTGCACCAATACCTACAAATTCAATGTAATAGGAAAAGTCTGCAAGAGGTATATCTGCAGCAGCGCGGTTCATGCCAAAAAGTAAAAGTAAACTGCCTAGTGTCCATTTCATATAAGTAAATGTAAGGCTGTAAAATTTAATTTCCGAATAATTATTGATGTTTAACATATTGATGAACTGAAGATTGACATAGTTCCGGCTGGTCTTAAACAGTTTACGAATTGGTCATTGGAAAACATTTTCAATAAAAAATTAAATAATTGATTGAAGCTTAAATGATAATGCCCTCGAAATGATGTGCTGTTAAATTTATTTTGTAATTTCGAAAACGATTTATGAAAAGAATTATATGTAATGTTTTTATTGGCTTGATTTTTTGTTTTGGACAGAAGGGGTTTGCACAATTATTTCCTGTAATGAGTTATAATATTCGATACGACAATCCTGCAGATGGTGAAAATAGTTGGGATAACAGGAAGGCAGATTTAGTTGCTATGTTACAACAAACACATCCTTATATTTTGGGTATTCAGGAAGGACTTTTTCAACAGGTGCAATACATCGATAAAGCATTGGTTCAATATAAATTTATAGGTGTTGGCCGTGAGGATGGTAAACAAAAAGGTGAGTTTGCAGCGATATATTATGATACTTCAAAATTGGAGCTGATGGCAGGTGGAACATTTTGGCTTTCTGCTTCAGGCGATACAGCATCTACAGGCTGGGATGCAGCATTACCAAGAATTTGCACATATGGATTATTCAAAATGATTGAAACAGGTAAACAATTTTACGTGTTTAATTGCCATTTCGATCATATTGGGGAAGAGGCACGATTATCATCTGCAAAATTAATTAAACAAAAAATAGATGCACTTAATATTACTAATTATCCGGTAATATGGTTGGGCGATTTTAATTGTTTGCCGGATAGTGCGCCAATAAAATATATAACCCAATATTATGATGATTGTAGAGTAAACTCGAAATTTCACTTTGATGAAAATGAAGGCACTTTTAATGGTTTCGATGTAAACGCGGAGCCAACAAAACGGATTGATTATATGTTTGTCAAGAAAATAAATATTGATATGTATATTGCTATTGCCACTAAAAGAAAAAATGGCTTATGGATTTCCGATCACTTGCCAATTGAGGCATGGATTGAGCTGCTTTAAAATATATTTTCAATTTTTTCGTCTTTAATTTCACCATGGAAAACCGTTTAATTCTTACATCAAAAACCAGTGTGGCATATAGCATGACGCTTGTTGTGTTTATGTTTTTTGCGGTGATTGGCATTGTTATTTTTTCACACATTGAGTCTAAATGGTCACCTTACTTCCAGGGCTTTATTGCTATTGGATATTTATTGTACGTGCTTGATTACATCTTTTCAAACAGACGTGTTTATTTTTATATTGACCATATGATAATAAAATACACATTTACGCGTAAAGTAAAAAGGATAGATTATAATGAATTTGTTAATTTTTTATACGAGCCTAATTTAAAACCCAGCAGATTAATTCGGAGAACAATAAGTGAAAATGGTTTAATTAAAATTGAAATAAAAGATAAACCCCCTTTCAGACTTTCTGAAATGCAGTTCGAAAATTTTTCTATCATGCGCGTGTTGCTGCAGGAAGTAATACGAGATGAGTTTAATCCTGATGAATGGTATTAAGCAGATATTAAATGAAGGCAATTTCCAATATTTATAAATAATTTGTATTATTGCTTATAAAACTATAAAATATGAAGGCACTACTACTAGGAATCTTATTTAGCATGAGTTTGGGCGTTTTTGCGCAAGCACCTGATTGCTCAGAGGCAAAGGTGGGCAATTTTGAAATTAAACAGCAAGGCGGATCCACGCAGATTAAACGGACAGAAAAGTATCAATATGAAACTGCGGGTAAAATTAAAATAACCACACGTATTGAATGGACAAGTGATTGTAGTTATAAGCTTATTTTTGTAAAAGCAAACAAAGCTTATTACAAAGCTACAGGCGCAAAAAAAGGTGATTCAAGCCCTGATGTTTTAGTGGACATTATAAAAAAAGATGGCAACGTTTATTATATTCAGGTTCACGTTGAAGGAATGGAACAAATGGATATGAAGCTGATAAAATTGGAATGATTAAAAACAATTTTCAGATTAAAATTTAATTATTTTATCTGAAATAATTTGTTGATCATTTATTAGTTGAATAATATATAATCCCGGTGTAAATTCAGACAAATCAACTGAAATTATACCGGGATTTATTATTTGATATTGTCCTTTTAAAAAAGTGTGGCTTTTGCCATTTATATCAGTAATTAAAATTGGTCCATCATAATTTGTCAGGTTCACATTAATAATTAAATTGTCGTTAACGGGGCTGGGATATAATAACATTTCAAAGGGCTTCACTTCAGCATCTACAGTTGCAACATTTATATTTAAGCCGATTGTATCATCAACAAAAAAATACATAAAAACAGCCATCTCATCTTCAGATGTCATTCCAAAACTAACCGGTTCGGGACCATTATTAATAAAGCTGGTTTTAGAAATAAATCCGTTTTTCCATTTAACAGGTAACATGTTATCCCACTTTCTGGTAGGTGGATGCTGAAAGTCATATATCTCATCTAAACAATCCGGTGCTCCTAAGGTTGCGCCACAGCTTGCATCAAAAATATGATCACCCAGGCTGCCATCTTCATTACGTTTATAAATATCAAAATCGGAACCGTATTTATGGGTGTGGCTGGTCATTGCCCAAACAAATAATTCATCTTCTCCGTGTCCGTTCCCGTAAGCAGTATCAACAAATGTATGCGGTAAACTATCGTTTGGAATAAATATATCGGAATTTGATTTACGAATTGTTTGCATTATTTGAATTGCTGTTCCTGCCGTTTGCGTGTAAACATTTATGTATACTTCACAAGCCAAAGTTTTATCGGGACTGTAATTAATATAATGTGAATTTAAATCCAGTAAAGTATTTGCCTCCCAACTAAAAGCGGTATGCGGGGGTAAATTCAAACTATCACTAAATTGTTGAGCAAAAACAACATCTACACCTGCAAAATCGGGACCATCATGTAATCCGAACGGAACTGTTTCTGCGATAGTTAAATTATTAAATTTATACATCAAAAAATGATGCGAATAACTACTCATTAATGTTTCGAATTTAATTATTTCTGTAGTTGAGGTAATTTCCGGATCAAATTTGTCCCAATATTCATGTTCTTCACCCGGCCATAAAAAAAACGGGCCAAAATGAATTTGATAACCGGTTCCTGCTGTTGGAGGTGCGGGCGGTGAGGGAACAGATTGTATACCATCATTATCATAAAAGTCTGCAATAATTGCTTCATCAACTACAAATCCTGTTTCGGGTGCACTAAACAAAATCCATTGTCTAACCAACTCGATTTGTTTATTATCCAGTGGCGCTGCATCCTGAGGACATGCGGCACCTTCCCCTGCACTAAGAGCAACATCTAATGCAAGCCCGTTATTAATTTTAGAAAACAAAAAACTTTTATACGGATTTCCCGGCTTTACCAGTTTGTAATTTTTACCGGCTGCAGTAATGTTTGTCGGTGTTACATCATAAAGTTGTGTATACAGGATGTCAGATGTTTCAGTCAGATTTAAACCACTAACATGACCGGGTATATGGCAACTGCTGCAATTGCTTTGAATAATATTATAAACGGCTTCCCAAGTAGAAGTTTGGCCATAACTGATTGAATAACAGGTAATTAAGACGGTAAGGATAAAATATTTGCGCATAATGGGTAATGTAGGTTAATCGAAAATACCACTATTTTTCAAATTCTTTAAATTGTTAAACCAATAATTTTTTTTCAATGTTAACTTTTGTTTGTAAATGCAACAGTTATATTTGTATGAGTTAAAATTTACATAAATGAAAAAATTATTCTTAGTTGCTTCAGTTTGTTTTGGGATATTAAAGTGCACTACAGTAAATGCACAAACAGATATCATATTTTACACAACTATGGGTACATTCGAAGCTGAAATGTATGATACTTTGCAACCGATAACTGCAGGGAATTTTATTGATTTAGTTGAAGCAGAATTTTATGACGGAATTATTTTTCATCGTGTTGTTGCTGATTTTGTAATTCAGGGAGGTGATCCACTGGGAACAGGTTTTGGTGGACCCGGTTATACTATTGAAGATGAATTTGATACATTAGCCAGTAACATAAAAAAGGCTTTAGGTATGGCCAATGCCGGACCAAATACCGGTGGCAGTCAGTTTTATATTAACTTGGTGAGCAATACCTATCTTGACCCCAATTATCCTGTATTCGGAATCGTAACAGAAAATTTTGAAGTAGTTGAAGCTATAGGTGAAGTGCCGGTAAATGCAGCTGATAAACCAATAACCCCGGTTGTTATGGACAGCGTAAGAATTAAAGGAGCAGGTCCCACATCTATTCAAAATAGCACTGCAGATTTAATAAACATTTCCATTTCGCCCAACCCTGCATCAGACTTTATAAATATTAATGTTTCCGATTTTGCAGGAAAAAACACCCTCACATTAATAAATAATTCCGGCCAAACATTTTGGGAAGCACCATTAACATCTACATTACAAATACCGGTATCCGATTTTGCTGCAGGTAATTATTTTATTGTGGTAAAAGATGAAAGTGGGAGGTTTGTGGAGGTTAGGAAGTTGGTTGTGGGGAGGTGAGAGTGAGGTGTGACTTTTGGATGAGTTTTTAATATGTACTAAGGGAGTTGTTTTTCAATTTAATTTGTGTAACGTTTGATTGAAATATAAAAAAAGTTAAAATCAAGCCCGTTATAAGAAAATGCTTAAATGATAAAGCATCCCTTTAACTTTTGACAAATAAAATATTATTTAAAAACCTTCCCCGCTTGCCTTTTATTATTTTTCACGTCTATGAGTTCAATCAGATATACTCCTTCTGCAAATTGGGAACAATCAATTATAATTGTTGCAGAACTTTCGTTTGCATTAATGCGTGCAACACAATCACCATTAATTGAATAGAGATTTATTACATTTATTTCCGAAAGCGCATGGTAGGTAATGAATAATTGTTGTTGAGCGGCATTATAATAGGATTGAATATTCAACTCATTATCCATATCATGATTTATTAATGGATAGTCGTTGTCAATAATATCATACAATGTATAACGGGCCAATAACAAATCGTAGATGTTGTGCACACTATACGCTTCAGTGAATAATATGCCTGGGTCGGTGCTATCCATTTCGATATCGTTTTTTGCAGTAATAATTATTTTTTGTTCATTTAATGCTGTGGAATCAGCATTAAATAACATTGTAAATACATGTGGATCGGGGCTTGAAAGCGTGAGCTCGTATTCGGGGTCATATGTATCTTTTGCATTAAATTTTATATAACAAATTTCTGCCGGAATTGTATTTAATCGAACCGATATTGTATCGTTATAATATATATTTTCATCTAAGGTAAGGCTGTCATTAGAGTGTTCTACAATTACATATACAGGTTCAGGATTTATCTCAATGACAAATGCCGAATCTCCGGGAAAAAAGTCCTCATCGGGTACACCAGCAATTTCTGCAATACCATCCTCATTAATATCTGTTGCAATTGCAAAATTGTAATTGAATGTCATAGCTGCTGGTATAGAATCAAGCCCGGATATTGCATTGTTATGATAATAATAAGTGTGATAACTGCCGGAAATTACGTCTAGGCGGCCATCTTGATCCATATCTTCAACCAAAGTGATTCCACTATAATATCCATCGCTAATATTACTTCTTAGTATGGGATCAGTAAATACTCCGGCTTCATTCAAGCAGACAAACAAGTCACCATTTATAGTAATAACTAAATCAAGGTCTTCATCATTATCTTCATCAATTATATTGAAAGTGCGGATTGAGTCTACTGCTATTAAATCATGAATATCCGAAAAGTTGCCGGCACCATCTAAATTTTCCCACCAACCCAAATTTCCGGTTGTAAAATTAATTGACATAACATCCATATCGCCATCCTCATCCATATCGCCCGATTTTGTGATGTTTTGGGTCGGAGTATCTTCAAATGAAATCATATGTTTAGTGAATGTGCCACCGCCCATTTCATTTTTCAACCAGTAAGTATTAAACTGAGGAGTATATATTTCAAAACCCTCATCATCATAACCGGCGAAATAATAATTTGGATAGCTTGCTACAACATCTATAAATCCATCACCATCAATATCAGCACTTATAGGATAAATTAAGATTTCAGTTGCAGCAATTGAAGGGCTTGCATAATTACCTTGACCAGGTAAATTCTTGTAAACCCGTAACACTTTATACTCATCTTCATACAAACATTCCATACAACCAGAATAGGAATTTGTAAAAATGTCCTCAAGACCATCGTTGTCATAATCAAAAGTCAAGAATGAAGAAATATCAAAAAGTTGTGCAACACTATCCGGTTTTAAAATGAATTCAATAGAATTAGCAATTGTATCAAAAAAATAACTGTTGATTCGGCCGTTTCTATCATATAGTATTATCTCATTTTCGTCGCTACCGTTTTCATCAATAAAGCTCAAACCTTTTGGCTCGGCTCTCATTTGTGCTAATTGTTTATATCCAGAAAAAGGGCCAGCAACTGTCACATTTGTCGACCAAATAACTCCACCATTTACAGAAATTGCTAAATCATCCAAACCATCATCATTAATATCCGCTAAATTTCCTTTTTTGAAACCTGTCATATCAAACTGTGGTGGTGTGAAGCTCAACAAATTATTAATGCCGCCTAATGTTTCATCGCTGGTGCCGTATAGGATATGACCATTAACCGGATAACCATCTATCACCCCAGAAATATTATCCACAAAAACAATATCAGGAAAAATATCATTATTTATAAACCCCGTAAAAATATTTAAAACGTCTGCAGGCTCGTAGTAATTAACTGCATCTGTAAAATTACCCAAGCCATCATTATAGAGAATAAACAAACCATTATCATCATCAAAATAGGATTGTCCGGCACCTATCAGCAAATCCAAATCATTATCCCCTTGAAGATCGGTAAACGTCATACATTTCATATTTTCAATCTCCTCAATAATTGATTCAAATGAAAAAAATTCTCCGCCCAAATTTTCAATCCAACAAACCTTATCTTCTAAAGTTGAAGTGATAATATCCATATCACCATCATTGTCAAAATCACCGGTAGCATATTCGTTTGGAAAATAGGTAAGTTCAAAAATGGTGTGTGTAATAAATTCATCGCCTTCGGAATATACATTTTCTGCCCAGATTAATTCTTGGGCGATAGTTGTAGTGTATATGACATCATCATCACCATCAGAATCCAAATCAGCAACAGTGAATGGAAAAGTATAAGCACCTACGATCGGGGCATAAATAGTGTGTTCTTCGAATTCAAGTCCGGTGCCAGATATGTTTAAGTTATAGGTAATTTCAATATACCAACTATGAGAACTAACAATATCTAAATAACCATCTCCATTTATATCGCTCAACACAAAGTGATCTGCTACAATATTTAGCATATGTTGCTGAGTTGAAAAGGTGGTTCCAGTGTTTTCAAACCACATCATGTAAAAGTAGTCTCCACCACCAACAACTATATCCAAATCACCGTCAGAATCCATATCTCCTGTTTCCACCTGATCGGAATTATCCCTGAACGTTTTGGAATCAATTTCCCATCGTTGAGGAATTTGGGCGTAAATGCTCAGTGAAAACAATAATGGAATTAAGATTATTGATCTTAATAGGTTTGGAAAATGAAACATGGGTTGTATTTTAATTTCAAATGTAGGTAGTCCGACCCAGAAATGCTTTTGGTTTTGAGCGAAATACCGGTTTTAGTATGCGAAGTGACTAGAATATTTAGTTAAGTAAATAGTTTCGTATTTAAATACGAAGAACCGCATGTAATCTACTTATACATATAATCAAAAACTCCTTAATAGCAAAATCACATTTTGAACTTCACCTTAAAGTGAAAAAGCTTGATGTACTTTATAGATAACACACATTTTTAGCTCCGTAAGCCCCAAGTAGAGCTCCTACGTCGCTCACTTCGGGGCACCCTAAAGTGAAAAAGCCTGATGCGGGAGCATCAGGCTTTTTCTACTTTAGGGTGGTGTGGGGCGGGATCGAACCGTCGACACAAGGATTTTCAGTCCTTTGCTCTACCAACTGAGCTACCGCACCATCTTTTATTCCAATCCGCCGGGGCGGGCGAAAATCAATACTTTTTGAGGGAAATTGACTTTCTATCGGACTGCAAAGGTAATATTTAGCAGTTTATTTTCCAATACTAAAGTTGTTTACCATAAAAATTTTGTCGGAATCCACGTCGTAGTAGGCGTTAAATGCCGTATGTCGTATCAAAAGCTCATCGTACCAGGCCTTACTGTTGTCGCTCGTTACTACCCTGATTTGTTTTACTGCCGGAACTACCTCGAAATTTTCTGAAGCCCGCACCCAGCCTGACATGACATCGGTTGAGAGCGTGGGTGTGATGCTGTGTTCGGCGATTAATTCACCGTTTTGACCCAGGAAATAGAGCGTTAAATAAGGGTAGGCGACATCTTTGATGCTGTTTGTAATCCAACAACTGGCTTCTATCCAGATTGGGTCGGCAGTGGACACGGGGATATTGGCGAGTTCTGTTTCGGCTTTGTTGTTACAAAAGGCACCTTTTCCCAGAAATGCTGTTTCAGTTGGGTTGTTCTCAAAACTATTTCTGAAAAATATCTGCAATGGTTTTTCACTCCAATATGAAGTTCCTGTAGTGCTTACGAATTGATGCAGGGAGTCTTTTACTGCATGATAATCAGCAATAGCAATATTGTCACCTTTTGCATGGGCCGCACTCATGTCGAAGGCATATAATTCAAAACCGCTTTTTTCTGCAAATTTTGTAGCGTGTTCTAATAAATATTGCTCACCTGCATTTTGGGGTAAGCCATGGGCCATTATTAATAATTTATCTAATGAAAATACACCTGTGGAACTTGAATTATTGATATATGGATGTGCAACCAACTGCACATTATTCATGGTTTCGCTTAACGATGTTCTGCTCATCATATAATTTACCACAGGCAATTTGGTTTGATAAGCCAATTCCAATGCCTTCATAAAATAATCACCTTGTGTTCTGTCGATATATAATTTCTCTGAACCCTGAAACATGGATGGCAAAAATAATATCGCATCAAAATCATCTGCCTGATAAGGTGTATTCGTTAACATGTCGGAGAAATAAATGTTTTTTCCGTCAAATGGATTTGAAACATTGTAACGTTGTAATTCTATTCCTGTATGACTGAAATACGATAAACTTTCTGCACAAAAAAATACGGTCGTACTTATAAAAAACAAGTTTGCTGTTTTCGGGTGTCGTTTATGTATTTTCTTTTGTAATAAATAAATTAAAACTGCGATAAATACTAAATAAAAATAATAAAAACCCCATGCAAATCTGCCGGGCGAGCGAAATTGTTTCAATGGTGTGATGATATCCAATAAAAATTCTAATCCGAGATTAAAAGGAAATGTCATTGAAAATAATAACATCAACACACCGGTAAAAACAAATGCCCCTAAATCACCGGGTAACAATAAAAATGATTTTTTTAATGATTTTTTATAGGCTAACCTTTTAATAAAAATAAATAAAAGGATGAATAAAAATATTAATCCCATATATCCCACATAAGCGTAACCTTCGGGATTTGCCTGCCCCATGTTTAAAAACTTTTTACCCCAGTTTGCTAATGAGCCGCCATCAGGTAAAAATACTGTTTGGAAATTTGCCTTATATCTGAAAAACCCGTAAGGTGTTTCCGGCCGGTCTGTTACCGTATCCGTAAAATGCATGAAGGTCATGATGGCCAGCAATGGAATTCCGGCAGCAGCAATTAATTTAAAAACAGCAATATAATTTTTTCTATGCTGCACAAATAAAACTAAAGCATGAAACCCAATTAATAATCCGCCGATTAAAACATAATACATGTGGATGAGTCCAAATATAATTACCAATGTTAGCAAACTCAATAAGGGGAGTAACCTGTAATTTTTTTCTTTAACCTGTATAATCCGCCACCAAATCCAGGGAATAAAAACGGTATAACCTAATGCGAAGTGACCGTAAAACCTTTCTATCTGCGGCCCCATCAAACCAATGGCCAATGCCATAATTGCTGCATACCAGGCCGGCATGCGGTAATATTTAAGTATTTTATACAGTAATAAAATCCCAAAAAACAATGAAACAAACAATAGTATATTTAAAATTCCAATCGTATAATTTTGAATGGGATAGATATTATTATCTACAAAATTTAAAACCCAGCTAATTAAAGGTTGGTTGTCGGTAAAAACTACATGTTCGCCATAGGGATAATTCATCCCGGTAAAATGTGTTCCGTTGTCGTTTGCAATAAACCAGGCGGGGGTAAATAAATTTTTAAATGCATCTCCGCCGGAGGCTAGTAAATATTGATTGGGATGAAAAATTATTTTACTGAAAATACCGCAAATGAGCAGCATGCTTACAACAATAAGCACCAATAGCGGATTCTTTTTAAAAAAGTGCATATTAAAGACTTTTAAAAAATATTTTCAGGAAGTTTCCTGCTTCAGTAAATAATATTCCGGCACGCATACTGCTAAATTGAATATTTTCTTTCAATTCGATTTCTACCGGTTTAATTTTTATTATGTTGTTTCTTGAGGCAAGAAAAATAAATTCTAAATCAAATAAATAACGGTCGATTGTGGTGGATAAAAATATCGTTTTTCCGGTTTTATTAAATCCCTTTAAACCACATTGTGTATCATTTACTTTTAATCGCAAAACAAATCCAGTGCAACTGCGCAACAACCTAGAAATAAAACGCCTGAAAGCAGGAACGTGTTTATAATAATTTTTATCTTTTACACCGGCTGCGATATCACATTGTGATGTTGTTAATTCATCCAATATTTTTAAAATACTTTCTGTAGTATAAGGAAAATCAACATCTGTATAAATACATAAATCGGCTGTTGAACTTTCAATGCCTTTTCTTAAAGCAAAACCTTTCCCTCTGTTTTCGGAATAATTGATATAATTAAAATTACCAATTTCGTTTTTTAATCTGATGATATCTTCCGGTATAATTCCTTTTGAAGAACCATCATTTACCAGTGTGATATTTATTTTGGTTTCCGGAAGTTTATTTTGAAGGTCATGAAAAGCTGCAATAATATGTTGTGCCCAATCCGTTCCGGGATTATAGCAGGGTAAAACGATATCGAGTTCAGCTAATTTCAAATATTAATTAAATAGTCCATAACGTAAAATACAATAAATGGCTCTGAAACCATCTTTCCAATTTATTTTTTTCCCTTCAGCATAAGTACGTCCATAATAGGAAATACCAACTTCGTAGATGGTAATTTTTTTAATTTTTGCTAATTTTTGTGTGAGCTCGGGCTCAAAACCAAATCTGTTTTCTTTTAATTTAATGGACTGTAAAATTGATGTCCGAACCAGTTTATAACAGGTTTCCATATCTGTTAAATTTAAATTACTGAACATGTTGGATAAACTTGTTAAAAATTTATTTCCGATAGAATGCCAGTAAAATAATATACGATGTGGATTGCCGCCTATAAAACGACTGCCATACACAACATCTGCATTGCGCTCAATAACAGGTTTTAGCAAATCATTAAACTCAACTGGATCATATTCAAGGTCGGCATCTTGCACAATGGTATAATCGCCGGTTGCATTGCCAATTCCGGTATGTAATGCAGCACCTTTACCTTTATTTTTTTCATGATGGAAAGCACGAATATTCACCTGCGGATTAGATTCAATAAATTGTTGCAGGTGTTCGGCCGTTTTATCGCGGGAGCAATCGTTTACTACAATTATTTCCATTGAAATATTGTGCAGCAGCTTAACACCCGCTAAAGTGGTAAGAATGGTTTGAATTGTAGCCTCTTCATTGTAAGCCGGCACAATTACACTGAGTTTTTTTACCTCCATGGTTAAGGTGGTAAAAATAAAGTATTTGCCTGTGATTGGGAAACGTAACTTATTGCGACCCTGATGGTTTATCAGTTGCCGTTAGTGGCAGCTTTATAGTATAGGATTGACCGGTTTTAACGGTTAGCAAGGTGCTGCGCAGCCACGGATTATAGTATTTCAACATTTTATAGTTGGTATTGTGTTTTTGCGCAAAAACTGCCAAATCAGGTATTGTCGAATCTATTTTAATGATTTTGTATTCAAGGGGATTATATAAATCTTCCTTATTTAAAAAGAAACCATATTTCTGGGTGTTTTCAAAAATGATTTTATAAGCTAAAGCGCGAAAAATATATCGGGATGTTTCTTCTTTTAGATATAAGTCGTAGTACGCATTTTCTTTTTGATAACTAACTGATCCTTCAATAGAACCCATTCCTGCATTATAACTTGCACCTGCTAAGGTCCAATTGCCAAATTTTGCATAGGCATCTTTTAAATATTTTGTAGCAGCGAGTGTTGATTTTTCCATATCATAACGTTCATCTACTTCTGCATTAATTGTTAATCCATACTGTAAACCGGTGCCTTTTAAAAATTGCCAGTAGCCATGTGCATCGGATGGAGAAATAACATTGCGTAAACCACTTTCTGCTATGGCCAGATATTTAAAATCGTCAGGAATATTATTTTCTTTTAATACTTTTTCAATAATTGGAAACCAGCGGTTTGCGAGTTTTAAATTTTGAATCATATTAGAATGCCAATAGCCGTTAACGGTTAATTCACGGTCTAAACGTTCGCGTACTTCTTCATCTGTGAGAGGAACAGGTTCGCCTGCAAAACTAACGGAGGCAGGCATTTTAGCGGCAAAATACCGTATCGTATTTACATCATCAGCCAGGGTGCGCAAGGTATCGGTACTTACAGAAAGTTGCTCCGTATTACCCGTAGTATTATTTCCGGAAACGGCATATCCGATAAATATGGCTATTCCGACAAATGCACCAATGAGGATGTAATGTATCTTTTTCAAATTATTTATTTTTTCTTGTAAACAGGTACGGTTGAACAAGGCTCACCATACATTATACTTTTAGCTAAGGGCCTTAAAATTTTTGTTATTTCCAGATATGCTTCCGCGGGAACAGGTTTATCGCTGCATCCTTTAATTACTACTCGTTGGTCAACAAATTGAGTTGTGTCGATATGTGCGAGCGAATTGCGATATAATTGAACAATTACTTCATTTACCGTTCCCATGGTAACTGTTTTGGCAAATGGTTCTGCCTGAGCAACAATTAACATCCAGGCCCAGTTTGGAATAATTGCATCTGCAGAGCAAAAAATGGCAAGGTGTTTATCCGTGTAATCAGACCAATTAATAGCAGCCAATGCTTCACGAAAATCTTTTTCACGAAGAATCAACCCTTTAAAAAGGTAGTCCTTTAAATCGAATGCGATGATATTTTTTTCATCCGGAAAATAATCTTCCAAATCGAACGAAACGATACCGCTTTGTGCTACTTTATTTACAAATTCCACGATTACCTGATTAGCTGTTAGTTCAAATTTACGTAATTCTTTAAACAACTTTCCCGCAGAAAGCGCCGGCATTTAAGTGCTTGAGGCGTAACCTGCGGGAAATGTTAAGAACTATACTGTTCTAAACGAAGCTTAACCCAAAAAAGTTTTAATCTCCGTATAAATATCGGTTATCCGTTACTTTGGCTTTTTCTTTCAGTTCATTCAACAATGTTTGTCCCTGAAATTTGTTTTGCATTACACTGGTCAACTGATTTTTGTTGATGGTATAATCGGTTGCTTCAGGAACCGGTGCAAACTCAATAGGCATTAGGATATAAACACCGCGCATACCTTCAATAACTGCAGTTGTTTTACCAATTTCAGTGGCAAAAGCAGCTCCAATAGCCTTTGGTTCGCGACCAAGAATTGGTGCATTTGGTGAACCCATGCTTGCATTACGAATGGTATCAACACGAGCGCCAACTTTAGCTGCAATAGCATCCATTGAACCTGCGCTCATGGCATCTTGTAATTGTTTTGCAAGTTGTTCCGCTTTTTTCTCTTTAATAACTTCCTGCTCAACTACTTCTCTAACATTTTCTAATTCAGCAACACCGTTTACGCGTAATTCTTTTACATAAGCAACAATTACACGTTCAGACATGTTGAAGAATTTAAATTCATCTTTTTCAGCATCAAAAGCCCATGTAATTATTTCACGTGTATTTTCGATACCCGGAACTTCATATAAATTTTTTGTGAGCGGCTGTGTAACGCGTTTAAATAATCTACTATCAATTACACCTTGTTCAAAATCTTCCGGTGTTTGATATTTTTCATAAAAAGCAGTTGCTGCTTTTTCAATTGAATCGATGGTTTCTTTACCCGGCTCAATTACTTTACTTAAGTAAGCAACATTAACAAATTCTTTTTTAGCATGTAATTCAGTTATTTCCATAATATGGTAACCATATTGTGTTTTAATAACTGATGACTTACCGGTAGTTCCTGTTTCGAATAAATATTTTTTTAATTCAGGGAAGAAGTTTAATGATGGTGTTGCCCAGCCTAAATCGCCACCCTGTTGAGCTGAGCTTTGATCATCTGAATATTGGATAGCCATTGCATTAAAATCTGCACCATTATTATCAATTGCATTTTTAATACTATCAGCGAATGCTTTTGATTTAATACTATCGCGTTCAGGCGTAATTGCAACAAATATCTGACGCGCTTTTACTGAGTCAGGCATGTTGGTGCGGTTCTTAATTTTTGCAACACGATACATTCCACCATTTTCAAACGGACCAACTAAACCACCAACCGGAGTTGTAAAATAACTTGCAACTACAGCAGAGTCGATACCTTGTGTATATAAATCGTTGCGTGTGTAGTTTGAATTACCGTATTTATCCGGGTCATCAGAACGTGTAGCAATAAAAGTTGAATCGTTTTTAGCTGCAGCCATTTTAGTGATATTTTCACTTAATGCTTTTAATGTTGCAGCACTGTCGGCAGCAGTCGGATAAAAATCCCAGCTCACATATTCTACAATACGACCTTCAGTTTGTTTGTATTTATTTTTGTTTTCGTTGTAATATTTTTTCAAATCTTCATCAGAAACTTTAATGGTAGAATCTGCAATTGAAGCATAAGGTAAAGTAATCATTGCAAATGTGCCACGTGTATTTGAAACAGTGTAAGCACGTTTTGCCATCCATTCAGGAACGTAAGATGATTTTGTAAAGAGGTTCAGATATTTTGTTTGTTTGTAATCGCGTTTTGCAACCTGCTCACGTGAAACAAATTGATAATATTCCTGACGTGCCTGTGCATTATTTTTTTGTGTTTCAGGATTAGAAACATTGTCGACAAACCCCGGTAATACCGAAGGATCGTACTGACCGGTTTGTGAAAGACCGATATAGTAATTTTTAATTACAGGATGTGGATCTGGTCCGTAAATGATGTTACTGAATTCTTTATCGGTAAGTGATAAACCTAATTCGTTGAGGTTTTTATCGATTAATTTTTCGTTAACATAGTCGGTCCAGGCTTTTTCACCTAACTCGAACTGAGTTCTGGGGTCAAGTTGGTATTGACCTTGTTCGTAAGCCAAAACCTGGTTGTTGAATGTCAGATATTCGAGAATAGCTTTACCACGACGGTCGCTAAATTCGTCACGGGAAACTTCTTCACCATCAATTTCTGCAAATTTGGGGGCTTTGTTTTTGTTGAAGATACCGGTGTTTGAGTTGGTAGCGTCTTGCACCAAAAACAGTATCAAACTCAGGGCTATCAAGCCTACGACTACCCATGAATACTGGCGAATCTTTGAAATTAGCATATTATAATGTCAGATTTTTTATGATATTGGGGTTGCAAAGGTAGTGGAAGCAATGTGGAAAACAAAACCCAAACCCTATGTAGCCTTATTTTTAAGGTAAAAAACGTGTCAGGGGTTTTTAGCTTGCTGCTCCGCTTCTTTCTTTTTGTAGTAAGATTCGAGGTATTTGCGGTTTTTCTTTTTGAAGCGGTACATGAAATAAGCGATGCCTGAAGTAAAAATGGTGATAAAAATATAAGAGCCATATGCTTCACCATTTATAGCTTTGGTTATGGCCAAAACAAGTGCCACACAAGCCACAAACAGCCAGAGCACTTCAAAAATTTTCATCAGTTTAAGGTATCCGTTCATATAGGTTGCTGCTTTATTACTTAAAAGAAAAACGTTTTATTCAGCTTTTCGTTTAATCAAACCGGCTTTTTCTCCAAAACTAAAAGCGAAATCACGGATAAAATGCACCATTTCTTCATTTTGATTGGCCCTTTTATAGGTATCGCTCATGGTCATAATGGTTTCGAAAAAAAATTTATCCATTTCATCCTGCCGCATTTCTTTGGTCCAAAGGTCTATTCGTAAGGTTTCTTCCTGCTTTTCATCGTATAAGCTCAACATAAAAGCTTTACAGTGCTCCGGTTGTGTCATGCTACTGTCTGTTGCCATCCAGCTTATTTGCTCCGGCACATTGCTCTCGTCTAAGGTAATTTTCAGGTTGATTTCTGATGATTTGCCCATTGTTTTTACTTTAATTTGGCACGAAATTAGTCAATAAGCATCATCAAAGCGTATTAGGCTGTTTCCAACAAAAAAGAATTTGCCACTTACGCTAAACTGACATAACTTTAAACCAAACCACACCAAATGAAACGATTTTCAGTTTTGATTGCCACGATTTGTTTTTTTCTTGCCTCGGAAGCTAAAAGCCAGGTTGTTTACATAACAGAATGGAAAAGCGAAGCCAATAAAAAAGTGTTTGTTACCGATATGCCTTCTGAAGCCGATGTAATTGTTTACAAAAGTGAGTGGAAGAGTGATGCAGCAAGTGATAGTGGCATCTGGTTCTTTACAGAATGGAAAAGTGAAGCTGATATAATGATTTATTTTACCGAATGGCGCAGTGAAGCTGACTTGGTAATTTGTTATACTTCTGAAAAAAGCGAAGCCGGTAAGCGCAAATAGCGATTTAGTAAGGCGCAATAAGGATTTTTTCGCGAATTTTGCATTGTGAATCTCGTTTTGGATCTCGGCAACACCCTGCACAAGTATGCAGTTTATCATCAGGATGAGCTGGTGTTCCAACAAACTGAAACACAACTCCTACCTGAACATCTTGAAACCTTAACTGATACATATATTATTAAGGATGCCATTTTGAGCTCGGTTGATCATTTTGATGAAAAACTGGAGTTATGGTTAGATGAACATTTCAATTTGTTAAAGTTTACACCGAATACGCCTTTACCTATTACCAATGCTTATGCAACTCCGGCAACGTTGGGAAAGGATAGGTTAGCCGCTGCAGTGGGCGCCAATGCTGCATTTCCGGGTAAAAATGTATTAAGTATAGATGCCGGAACCTGTCTTAAATATGATTTTGTAGATGCTAATGGCGTTTATCACGGCGGGGCTATTGCTCCGGGATTGATGATGCGCTTAAAAGCCATGCACAATTTTACTGCAAGATTGCCGTTAATAGAGCCGACTGCCATTTCAACCATGCTAAAACCGGCGCTTACAGGCGATTCTACTACTAATTCCATGCTTTCGGGAGCCCTCAACGGTGCTTTGCTGGAAGTTGATGGTGTTATTGATGCTTATCGTAATAGTTATGGCGATATTTTACCACTGCTGAGTGGCGGAGATGCCGGTTTCTTTGAATTGCATCTTAAAAGCCGGATATTTGCACGCCCAAATCTGGTTTTGGAAGGTTTAAACTCTATTCTTAAATATAATATTAACAACTGATGGTTTTGCGACGAATTCCCCTGTTCATTTTATTTTTTACAGTTATTACATTATCGGCACAGGTAAATTCACCTTATTCGAGATATGGATTGGGAAATATTTTTCCAACCACTTTTGGTGCTTCAAATGGTATGGCAGGAATGTCGGCCGCATATTTTATGCCTTCGAATATTAATTATCAAAACCCGGCATCGTATGCAGATATAAATTATGCTATGTTTGATGCAGGTGCATATGGTAATGCAATAACACTGGATGATGACGGTGAAAAATTTACTTCCGGTGATGGTAATTTATCGTACCTCGCATTTGGATTTCCCCTCATGAAAAAATTGCGACATACAAAATTGGGATTGAGTTTTGGATTAATTCCTTACAGCGCATTTCAATACGATATTATAGAAGAACAACCTACTGATGACCCATTGTTGGGAACAATTCAATACAATTATGTTGGTACAGGAAAATTATATCAGTTATATGGTGGCTTAGGTTATAAATATGAAACCACTGCCGACACAATTGAATTAATTAATAAAGATTCTTTAATTACTGCAGTAAATGTTTTTAGTGTTGGAAGTAATGCTGCTAACTTATTCGGCTCATTATATAATATTACTTACGCATCGTTTCCGGATCAGGTAAATTCACAAACAACAAAACTGACACGTGAAAATTCAATTAATGGTGGTATTTATAATTTTGGAGTAGGCTATACCCGTCAGTATATCAGAAAAAATAATATCAACCGCGATAATCTCGTGTGGCGTGTTGGTGCATCAATGACACCACAAATTAATGTAAATGGAACCCAGTCGATTGTGTGGACCAATATTTTAAAAAATGGAAATTACGAATCGGTAACCGATACATTATATGCTGCGCCTGATACTACCGGAAATATCACTTTACCATCTTCGTTTCAGGGTGGAATCGGATTTAGTTTTTTCACTACACAATCAGATAAAAAGAATCAGTTTACTTTATTAGCACAGTATAGTCAAACTAATTGGAGCACATATAAAGGTTTTCAGGATGCGGGTCAGTTGGGTGACAGCTGGCGTGCAACAATTGGTGGTGAATTTTATACGAAAGTTGAAGCCAAAAATCAAGCTGCCCAGGAAGAAAAAGAACAACGCGTATATAATAATTCACCGTGGGCTATTCGCTTTGCTGTTTATACAGGAGAAAGTAATTTAATTGTAGATGGTGTTCAGTTAAGCGACCGCGGAATTTCAACAGGTCTTTCTATTCCGTTAGGAATTGGAAAAAATGCACAACCTAATTTCCGTTATTCACGATTAAATTTATTTGTTAATGCCGGTCAGCGCGGAAGTAATACCAATATTACTGAAACCTATTATAATTTTGGTATAGGTTTTACGCTGGTGGATACTGCCTGGTTCCAGGATTACAAATTAAATTAACAGGAAATACGCAACAAGCCACCTGTTGTTGGAAAGTTGTATTGATTATAATTAATCCTAAACAGTTTATGCAACTACAAAAACAATTAATGCTCGTGCTGCTTATTGGCACCTCTTTAATGAGTTGTGTGAATGATATGGATGAGGTAAATAAAACTACCAAACTCGCCGAGCCCGGTGTTGAACACGGAAAAAACATTGAATTATTCTACAGCGAAAATGGTGAAGTGCGCGTAAAGGTAACAGCACCAACGGTTACACGATATTTAGCGGCGCCACCTTACACCGAATTTAATGATGGATTAAAAGTTGATTTTTATAATGACAGTATGCGGGTTACCAGTTGGCTGACTGCAAATTATGGTGTTCGGTATGAGACTGAAGCTAAAACGATATTGCGCAATGATGTGCAGGTAGTAAATGAAAATAATGAGCACCTCAGTACAGAAGAATTAATATGGGATGAAAAAAAGCATATTATTTATTCTGATAAATTCGTAAAAATAACTACACCTGATCAGGTAATTTACGGAGAAGGAATGGAAGCAGATGAAACATTAACCCGGTACCGCATTAAAAAACCACAAGGTACCATTCAATCTGATATTGAATAAAATTTTTAATCAGGGCGTTTTAAACCAACCCGCATACATTACATAATTGTTGGCAATACGGTCGATGTTTTGTTTAAACACTTCTTCGCTTAACGGTTTTAATTTTTTTGCCGGAACACCACCGTAAATAAATCCGCTTTCTAAAACAGAATTTTCCAGCACTACACTTCCTGCTGCAATTAATACATTGGAATGTACAACGGCGTGATCCATTACAATTGCGCCCATGCCAACCAAAACATTATCGTGAATGGTACATCCATGCACTATCGCATTGTGTCCAACTGAAACATTGTTTCCAATTGTTGTAGCCGCCTGCTGATACGTACAATGAATAACAGCATTGTCCTGTATATTCACTTTATTTCCAATTATAATCGAATTAACATCTCCCCTAACAACTGCATTAAACCAAACGCTGCATTGGTCGCCCATAATTACCTCGCCTACAATTGTTGCATTTTCAGCGATATAACAATCGGCACCAAATTGTGGTGTTTTATTATTTACGGGAAGAATAAGTGGCATATTATTTTTTTAGCAAATATAAAAAATTACCTACTGTTAAGTTTGTTCGTTATGCAGTAAGGTTGCTATTTGTTCAACAACCGGCAACGCAGCTTCATATCCGGCATCATAAATGATTTTTGCTTTGTTGATATCAAATATCGTAAAATCGGCAGTAGCAGGTTCAATAATAAAATCGCATTGTTTGATACGATGTTCCATATTCATTTTTAACGACAGATTAAGCACACGGAATCCAACATCGCGCATGCCACTTAATTTTTCCATGTAGTTAATTGGATTAACATTTACTCCAACCAATATTTCACAATGCTCGCGAATGGGTTCAACGGGAAGATTATTTAATACGCCGCCATCAACATATAAATATTCACCAATTTTTTGTGGTTTAAAAACGAGGGGAATTGATTGTGAAGCAATAACATAATCGATTAATTTTCCCTGATTAATTATTTCATAGTTACCGGTATTTAAATTGGTAACCGCAACATGAAATGGAATGTTTAATAATTCGAAACTATCGTGTTCAATATTTTCGGTGAGTATTTTTTTAAAATAGGCAAGCTCCATCATGCCTTTATCGGGCAAACCCATTTTAATGATACTGTATAAGCTGCGGTGTTCAATAAGTTTAAATATATCACGCGGATTAAATCCTGCAGCATAAAGTGCACCAACCATGGCTCCTGCACTGCAACCGGAAATAATTTCAGGGAAAATACCGGCGCTTTCAAAAGCTTGTAATACGCCAATATGCGCAACTCCTCTGGCGCCTCCACCTGAAAGGCAGATACCTACTTTATGTTTTTTAGGAAGTTGCTTCATGATTATGCAAATGTACCAAATTGCAAGGCAGCAAGTCTCCCAAAATGAAGGTATCCGGCATGGTAAATAATAAAATTGTGTTAAAAATTTGTTTTTCTCGCAAAATCAAAGAACTTTGCAATACAAAGTATATAAAACTATGGAAAATCAACCATCACCCAACCCCGAACCATCCTTCAAATCGTGGATCAGCACTTCGGTAACTGTTAAGATGTTTATTATTGGCGCACTGGCTTTACTATTATTGGTTCCGGCCAATATGGTTCAGCTTATTGTTAATGAACGGGAGCAAACCGGAAGAACCGTTGAAAAGGAGGTCGCAAAAGCCTGGGCGGGTAAACAACAGGTTGCAGGGCCTGTATTAACCATACCCTATTATAAAACAATGGCAAATGGCGACAAACAATGGCATTCTAAAAACTTTTTACCGGAAACACTCAATTTATCAGGAAATCTGTTGCCGGAAAAGCTGGAACGCAGTATTTATGAAGTAACCGTTTATGATGCACAAATGCAGGTAGATGGAAATTTCGATCTCGCTTTGATTCAACAAGCAAGTTTCGACGGCACACCGGAATGGGAAAAAGCATACCTGTCGGTTGGAATTAGCGATATGAGTGGCATTCAAAATAATTTGAAAGTGAATGTTAATGATGTAACATATTCGGTAAAAGCAGGATTAAAAAGTAATATGGTTGGTGAAAGTGGGGTTACTATTCCAATAAATTTAACCACAGCAAATCTCACCGCTTTTAATTTTAATTTCGATTTACAATTACAAGGCACAGAAAATATTGAATTTTTGCCTTTAGGAAATAATACAAATGTTGCATTACAATCAACCTGGCTTACTCCCGGATTTAATGGCGCGTTTTCACCGGATGAACAATCAATTGAAGTGAATGGATTTACGGCAAATTGGCAGGTGCTAGAACTGAATCGAAATTATCCTCAGGTTTGGGACGATGAAACATATTCCACACAATTAAAAGAATCGGCATTTGGTGTTGATTTGGTGAGTACTGCTGATGACTATCAAAAAATAATGCGCACCGTTAAATATGCCATTTTAACTATTGGATTAACCTTCCTAGTATTTTTTCTGGTAGAAATTACCAACAGAAAAAAAATTCACCCTTTCCAATACACTTTAGTAGGTTTAGCGTTGTGTTTATTTTATATTTTATTATTATCCTTATCTGAACATATTGATTTTAATTTTGCCTATTTAATTTCAGCCAGTGTAATTATATTAATGATAACGTTTTATTCATTAGCTGTTTTCAAAATGAAAAAATTATCGGCATTGTTATTATTAATTTTATCTGTGCTGTATAGTTATTTATATGTAATTCTGCAAGCCAGTGATTACGCCTTGTTGCTGGGCAGTGCAGGACTTGTAATTATGTTGTCGTTAACCATGTATTTAACCAGAAATATTAACTGGTATAATACAGAATTAAAACCTGCTTAATAGTTATAAAATAAAAAAGCCGGATTGCAACTTTAAATTGTAATCCGGCTTTTATTTTTTTATTAAAATTTATAAATATTTAAAATAAATAAATTTCGGACGATAAATTCTGGCATCATCAAATAAATCGAAAAAGTTGGTGCTGTTTTCGTTATACGATAATAAAATATAACCATCACCTGCAGTAAATTGCGGATGGACAAATGCATTATATGTCCATGTTGCTCCACCTGTTTCAGGTGTTACATAAACAGTCTGGCGTTTTTCCATGGTCCGGTTGCTGCTGTTGCTTCCCAGGTATAAATATTCGGACTAAATAAATCTTCCTGTGTAACCAGTCGATATTTTTCACCGGAATAAAATACTGCAAACTGTGCTGAAGTTTCAACAGGTAAACCACTTTGTTTTTCGAGGCGACCAACATTGGTAGCCGGTTCGGTAGTAACCCATGATGTGCCATTCCAAAATTCAGGGGCTGCAGTAATATTTGTTGCCGGGTAACGGCTTACGTGTGCATATTTAGTTAAAAATGCCTGTTCAGCACCATACACATAAATATATCCGCCATCTTCCAAAATAGATGCGCCCCATAAAATATCATTGTTGGTATAAACTGTAGTTCTGGAAGTTTCTGTAATAGTTGGCAAACTAAACGTAACTAAATCGGTGCGGACATAGGCAAAATCAAAACCATCAGGTCCTGTGCGAATAAAATACATGAAAAAAACGTATAAATTTTCTCCAATCACGGTTCCATCTCCGGGCCAATACCATTCATCTGATGGATTATCGGTATCAACCAAAGCTTGAGGTGCATCTATGGTATTACCGCAAAGGGTTGTCATAGTTGGTCCTGCCTGCACCATAAATGTATTTCGAATAAGACTTGAACTTGGTCTGCTGTAATCCGCATAAACGGTATCTAAAAATGAATCGCCAAACATCCAAACAGTTCTGCCATCCGGTAAAGCCACTGAGTAAGTTGCGTCACCACCGGTCCAACCATTGCCAAAACGATTGAATAAGGTATTGAATTTATTTGCCGATTTAGTGGAAACCCCTGCCAGCGCATATTCCGGATCATCGGGATTGTCTGTTAAATCCGGAGTTATTACTTCTTTACAAGAGCTTATTATTAGTATAATAGCTAAAACAGGGATATAGGTAATTTTTAATAGCCTGAACATAGATTAATATTGTTTGTTTTAAATTGTTAAGAATAAAAATACATGATTTTACCTAATTGACCCGTACTTTTGCCTAAACTTCAATGCGTATGAAAAGTGTAAGAATTTGGTTGTGGACAGGCGTATTTATGGTTTTGATACAGGTGATGCTGGGTGGTATTACCCGGCTGACAGAGTCAGGTTTGTCTATTACTGAATGGGATGTAGTAATGGGCAGTTTTCCGCCAACAAATGATGCTGCTTGGCAAAAAGAATTTGATCAGTATCAGTCATCTGCACAATTCGAAAAAATAAATAACGATTTTACGGTTGAGCAGTTTAAAAGTATTTTTTGGTGGGAATTTATTCATCGTTTATGGGCTCGGTTAATCGGCTTTGTTTTTTTATTTCCTTTTATATTTTTCGTTATTAAAAAACAATTTAATGGCAGTTGGATTCGCAAATTACTGGTTATTTTTTTATTGGGCGGATTGCAGGGATTTGTAGGCTGGGTAATGGTTGCGAGCGGTTTGGATGGGGACCCGTGGGTAGATCCGAGTAAACTTACCATACATTTAATGCTTGCTTTAATTGTATATATGTATCTGATTTGGCTTGCATTATCGTATCGTAAAAAAGCTATTATTACCGAACATCCTACAGCCCATAAAAATATTAAATGGGTATTAGCATTTATTTTAATTCAAATTGCTTTGGGTGGATTAATGGCAGGAACAGATGCCGGAAGATTGTATAATACCTACCCGCTTATGAATGGACAATTTATGCCTGATGGTACCTTTCATAATGTTTTTGGGGCAGATAAATTAGTTGCACTTACAACGGAAATAAATTTTTTGCATCGCACCTTTGCCCTAGTGGTGGCTATTTCAATATTATTGTTTTGGAAACAACAACGCAAATTCAGTTCACCAACTGTTCACCGGCTAAATAATTTATTATTAGGCGGATTGGTTTTACAATTTTTACTGGGTGTATTCACTTTACTCGGTTCAAGCGTTCATATTCCGGTGTTTTTAGGCGTGGCACATCAGTTAACAGCTTGTTTACTGTTGGGCGTTGCTGTGGCTATTCTATTTTATTCCAAAGCCAGAGCGGGATACAGCCCGAATTAATTACAGAATAATAACCTGAGCGTTCACTTCATGCGGCTATAAAAATCCGAACACCTATCTTTGCCTTAAAACATTCAACTGTGAAAGGAATTATTCTTGCAGGAGGATCAGGAACACGACTGCATCCCATTACCCTGGCTATCAGTAAACAATTGATGCCGATTTATGATAAACCCATGATTTATTACCCGCTGTCTACCCTTATGATGGCCGGAATTAAGGATATCTTGATTATTTCAACCCCTTACGACCTGCCGGGTTTCCAGCGTTTATTGGGCGATGGCTCGCGTATTGGCTGTAATTTTTCCTATAAGGAGCAACCTTCTCCGGACGGTTTGGCACAGGCTTTTACTTTGGGGGCTGATTTTATTGGCAATGACAAAGCGGCGCTGGTGCTTGGGGATAATATTTTCACGGCGTGGGTATGGAGAATTACTTACAGCTAACAACAACCCTGATGGCGGAATTATTTATGCTTACCATGTAAGTGACCCTGAGCGTTATGGGGTGGTAGATTTTGATGAGGCTGGAAATGTTTTAAGTATTGAAGAAAAGCCACAACAACCTAAATCGAATTATGCCGTTCCGGGATTATATTTTTATGATAATGATGTAGTTGATATTGCGAAAAATTTAAAACCTAGTCCCCTGGCAGAATATGAAATTACTGATGTAAACAAAGAATATTTAAATCGCGGTAAATTAAAAGTAAGTGTTTTGCCAAGAGGTACAGCATGGTTTGATACCGGTACTTTCGATTCATTGATGGCAGCCAGCACTTTTATTCAATTAATAGAACAACGTCAGGGATTAAATATCGGATGTATTGAAGAAATTGCATTCCGTAAAAAATTCATTCAGGCAGAACAACTTGAAAAAATTGCACAGCCATTAATGAAAAGCGGATATGGTCAATATTTAATGCGCTTAATAAAATAAATTTTTGTTTGAATTAACAATATAAATTATATATCAATTGTCATCACAAAAAACAATACTCTTAACCGGCGGCTGCGGATACATTGGCTCACATACAGCAATTGATCTGCTTCAGAAGGGATACAACGTGATATCAATAGATAATTTATCCCGTTCAAAACAATTTGTTCCCGAGCGAATTAAAAGTATAACCGAAAAGATTTTATCAATTACCGTGTAGACTTACGCGATTTACCTAAAATAAGAACCTTAATTCATAACCATCCGAATATAGATGGCATTATACATTTTGCTGCGTTTAAATCGGTGGGCGAATCGATGTTAAAACCATTGATTTATTTTGATAATAATGTAAATTCAACCATAAATATTTTACGTATTGCTGAGGAATATAATATACCAAATTTTGTATTTTCTTCATCCTGCAGTGTATATGGTAACACTACTGAATTACCGGTAAGTGAATTTACGCCATTATCATCACCTGAATCGCCATACGGATGGTCGAAATTAGTTTCGGAACAAATGATTGCGGCGCATGCAAAAACATCTGAGATAAAATTTATTGCTTTACGCTACTTCAACCCGGTTGGTGCACATGACAGTGGTAAAATCGGAGAAATTCCATTTGCTGAACCTGAAAATCTGGTTCCCAATATTACACAAACTGCTATTGGCAAAAAAGAACAGTTTATTGTAAACGGAAGTGATTACAATACCCAAGATGGCAGTTGTGTACGTGATTATGTGCATGTAATGGATATTGCTGAAGCGCATACGCTGGCTTTACAATTTCAAATGGAAGGCAAACAACATAAACCATTTGAAGTATTTAATTTAGGCAGCGGCAATGGCGTTAGCGTACTGGAATTAATTCATTCATTTGAAAAAATGAGTCAGTCAAAACTCAACTACGTTTTAGGCCCACGTCGCGATGGTGATGTAATTTCCATATACGCAGATAATAAAAAAGCGATAGAAACACTACAGTGGAATGCCAAGCGCAACCTTGATGCAATGATGTTATCTGCATGGAATTGGGAGCAACAGTTGCAAAATGAGCAATTGTGATATATTTTTAGATTATGATGAGCGGATTGTTACTTTTTGATTTTGTGGAATTTTTTGGCCATACACCTACGGAGGCCGGAATAATTGTTTTTAATCTTATTTTGATTGAAAGCATGTTAAGTGTTGATAATGCATTGGTTATGGGAACCATGGTAATGGATTTGCCTAAAAATCAGCGTGGTAAAGCATTACGATATGGTATTTTCGGAGCTTATTTTTTCCGAGGTATCGCCCTTTTACTTGCTGCCTGGTTAATGAAAATAGTTTGGTTAAAAGCGGTGGGGGGAATTTATTTATTATATCTGGCATTCGATTTTTTCAGAAGTAAATCTACTGTTTCAACTGAGGATGATACTTTAAATAAACAAACAAACTGGTTTTATAAAATACCGTTGGTCGCATTGGAAATTTTTGGAGCACTGTGATATTGGTAAATATCATGGATCTAGCATTTTCTATTGATAATGTGTTTGCTGCTGTTGCATATACTGATAATATTTACCTTGTTTGTTTAGGTGTTTTTATTGGAATATTAGCTATCCGGTTTGTGGCGCAGGGCGTAATAAAACTTTTAGAAAAATTTACATTTTTAAATACTTCCGCTTTTTTAATTATTGCGTTATTAGGCGTAAAACTGGTATTGTCGTTTGCCTGTCACGAAATTGGCAGAGATACTGCTTTATGTAAATTTATGGAAAGTGAAAAAAACAGATTTATATTTTTCAATAATGACAGTAGCAATTTTTATTGTTCCCGTTTTAACCAGTTGGTTATTTAATTTCCCAAAAAGAACAATAAGTTCAGAATCTAAGCAAACAGAAAATTAATCAGGCATACACAAAATTTCATTTTTCATGACAAAAACAGATTGGTAGCATTCAGCGATGGTGTTATTGCAATTATTATCACCATTATGGTATTGGAATTAAAAATTCCGCATGACGCAAGCTGGCATGCATTAAGTGAATTAATACCTATAGCACTAAGTTATGTAATGAGTTTTATTAATATTGGCATTTACTGGGGTAATCATCACCATTTATTACATACTGCTAAACGTGTAAACAGTGGAATCATCTGGTCGAATTTAAATTTATTATTCTGGTTATCATTAATGCCATTTGCAACTGCGTGGATGGGCGAAAATGATTTTGCACCTAATACCGTTGCTGTTTATAGTGCGGTATTATTGCTTTGCGGGGCGAGTTATTATATTTTGCAAAAATGTATTATGGCTGATTACAAAGAGTCTTCACCATTAATTGATGCTTTGCAAAAACAAACATTAAAAGCGAATATTTCTACACTTAGTTATGCTATAGCAATTCCATTATCATATGTGCACACTGCAATAAGTGGTGCTTTAATTGTAATGGTAGCTTTGCTTTGGCTGATACCGGATAAAAATATTGAACGCGCTATTAAAGATTAATCAGGATACGGTTAGCTTGTACTGAATATTGCGCGCTGCTAAATACGCCATCATATCTTTAAAATTATTTTCATCTTCACCAACAAACTCAGGTGTGCTTACACCTTTACGTGTGAATTTATTATCGAGAATTAATCGTGCTGCACCTGTGCAGGTATAACCTGTTGTGCGTGCCATTGATGAAGTTTTAGTGTTCACATCATAACGGTCGAGGAGGTCGTAAGTATATGTTTTGTTTACACCATTTTCTTTACCGGAAACGATAACACGCATTACGGTAAATTCATTTTCTTCATCACCTAATTTCCATTTTGGAAATAATAATTTTGCAGTAACATCTAAAGGACGAATTAAAGTGCCTTTTACCATAATTTCCTCCTTACTAAAAAATCCGGTTTCGCGCATCACACGCATTAATTCAATATGACCCGGATAACGTAAAGTGCGTTCAATCATATTTGGAATATGCGGCATAGTTTTGATTAATGAACGTAAACCATCAGAATTAAAAGCTTCCAAAGTTCCTATTTCATTAAAGTCCATTAATTCCGGTTCGCTTAATGCAGGTTTAATCACAATTTTATTTTCCTTAACAAAACGAGCGGGTCTTGTATATTCTTCTAACACATCAATAGGTGAAAATGGAGCTTTATATTCATAAGGCCAGATACGCGCAGCAGGTAAACCACCAACGAGACAAATGAAATCAGAAACTTCCATACGTTTGTTGTGGTAGCCTAAAATAATATTGTCCATGCCCGGTGCAACACCAATATCCATTACAGCAGTTACATTATTTTTTTTCGCTAGTTCGTCTAACACAAAAGGATCCTCATCAAAAAATGAAATATCGCTGGTATTTTTACCTGATTCAATTACTGTTTTAAATGTTTCGAATCCCATAAATCCCGGAACGGCGCCAATAACAAGGTCTTTATCGGCAATTAATGATTTAATTTTTTCTTTATCACTTAAATCTGCCTGAATGGTTTCAATACCATAAGGTTTTAAACGGTTTAAATTTTCATCACTGATATCTGCAGAGGTAACGGCAAAATCTTTACTTAAATCAATAGCCATGGCACGACCAACCATACCTGCACCGAGAACGATAATTTTTTTCATAAGTATAAATTAATTCCGCAAAAATAATCAACAAAAATTAACCTCTTCTTTTAGCGGCAATATTTGTTATAGAATTACCGGGAGTGCCTTTAATTAAACCGCGACAGGAAGGATGACCACAGCGGCACTGAAAAGGTTCCATGTTTTCGTCAAGAAAAGTTGTGTAATCGAGCGTAAGTTCTTCGCCAATTTGAATATCGCGCAAGGCATTTACATTTAATCCGTCGTAAGCTGTATTAGGTACGCAGCTGTGGTTTTGCGGCGCCCAGCCATTTGGGTCGTTATCCCACAATAAAAACACTTCGTTGCTGATGGGGTAGGCATAACGGCGAAAAACTTCCTTTGCTTCTTCCGACCAGTGTTTTTCAACATACTGTTTTGTTACAATACGCTGAGCTGATTCTTCTCCGGGAAAAATAATTTCATCTTTATAAATAACTCTTGTAGCAAAAATGCCATAACCCGCTTTTGAATTTCCCTGTAATTGAAATGCTTTATGTGTGCGACGGAAGCGTACAATTCCTTCTTTAATTATGAGTTGTAAAAATCCTTTTTGCCCTAATCCATCTTCGCGCAAAACATAATCTGCAGAACCTTCATAACCATCTTTATAAAAAACGGAACAGGTAAAATTAATTTCGAGAAAAAATAATTCACCTTTATCGTTCATTCTAAAATCGAGGCGTGCATATCCAACACCATTAAATCCTTCAAAAATTTGCCGTGTTGCAGTATGCAGTTTTTGTATCAGTGCAACATCGTTTACAGGAATATTTGCAGTAGGATGTAATTCAGAAGTTTTTAACGAATATGTTTTAAAAGAAAAATTTTCCGGAAAAATATATTCTATTGGTTTAAATAAATATGGATTTGACCGGTCGTAAGGATTAGCCGCAATCATTACGGTAAATTCTCTTCCTGAAATATATTCTTCAACAAGTAAAGGTCCGTATTCTTCAATTATATTATTTACTTTATTGTGGAGCGATAACGTATCTTTTACCAGCGATTGATCATCTACCCCTAAACTATCGCCTGCTTTTGCCGGTTTAACGAACAATGGATAACTTAAATGTGCTGTTACGACATCCAGATTTTCATTTCCCGAGATCAGCGCAAATGGCGGGGTTTTAACACCCACGGTAAATGCAACATATTTCATGAGGTCTTTAGTGGGGTCGTATAATAATGAAGTTGGTCCTGTGAAAGGTAAACCCAATAATTCCATATAATAAATTACATCTACTGACGGAATTGTCCAGTCGAGATAACCTTCACATAAATTGACGAAAATATCGAAGCCCTGTTTTTTTAATTCGCGTAATTGTTTGTAGGTAGTTAATTTATTTAAAAAAACGTGAACGAATTCTGCTTCAGGTAATAATGCTGATAAATCACGCGGAGGATCATAATATTGATAGTCAACATCAGAGGTTGAATAATCAGGCTGGAGCACGCATATTTTCAGGCCTTTTCCATTTTCCGGTATTATTATATTATCAGCATTAATTTGCAACGTATCGTATTTATTAATTAATAAGCTTTAACTAAAGCGGGCACTTTTCGTTTTCTGTTTTTTTTCATCCATCTCAATGTGGCATCATTAATTATTTCAACAACCATTTGTGCAAACGATTTATTGCTATAACGTAAAATTGCTCCAATAGAAGTATAATTTTCATCTTCACTTAAACCACATTGCGCATTTACTTCCAATACTGCTATTCTACCTGTAAATTTATCCATACGTAAATCAACGCGGGTATAACCTTTACCGCCATTGGACACATAAGCATCCCAACTAATTTTTTTTATTTTCCGGATTAAATTTTGTGGTGCAGCAGCGTATTGATAAAAATTTCCGTTATCGGGCATCGGTGTTTCATCTTCATAAATTTCCCATAAGCGGTCGAAGGATAAAAATTTTTCATTATCCGGTAAGGCTTCATGAAAAATACGTTCAACCGGTTCATACACCTGCATATTTTTTTGTTGGTCAGATGAACCTACCAGCATTGCTGTAAATTCCGGACCATTAATGAACTCTTCCACCACAATTCCACCGCTTGATAATTGCCAGCCGCGATATCCATTAAACATTTTATGAATTTGTTCTTTTAACTCAGCTTCATTGTTGACCACATTTTTAATACAAACACCCATGCTGCCACCTGAAACGGCAGGTTTAACAATAAGTGGTGCACCTAAACGTTCGAAAATTCCTGAAATATCCTGGTCAGGAGTTAAGATGGCTTCCCATTTTGCGGTTGGGACGCCGGCTAAATCGAAAGCTTCCTTCATGGTGATTTTGGAAGTGGTGATATTATAGAAATACGCATCTGCGCCGGTATAAATCAGTCCTTTTGCTTCCAGTAAGTTAACAACTGATACACCTGGTGTTCCGTTAACTTCATCGCCATCGCAAATATTAAATACAATAGGAAAGTTTACGCCGGTATTGCGTTCAATTACAATTTGGTCGATTACCTGCTTATACGATTGCATTGTAACCGGTTGCCAAACCCAGTTAACTCCAAGTTGCTCGAATGTTTTAGTGTATTCTGCAATACTTTGAGAAAAATCGTAATAATAATCCAGGTTGGGATCATTTGTTTCAAGATGTGGTGCCAGTACCCATACTTTAAGATGAGTTAGCGGGATGGACTCGTTAAGTTTAAAGGGAGTTTCTGAATGCGAGCCGTGTTCAGTGGTTAATTGCATGCGGTCGGGATGCTATGTTTTAGTTAATGTATTGTAAAAATAGTAATAAGCTGCACATGTGCAAGTGATAAGATGTGCAAATGTGTTAGGCAATACCTGAAGAGGGTTCAGATGATATAAAAACGGAACCATTCGGGGGTGAAAAAAGTCGGCTCACACCTTATTGTAACATTTACAATAAGTTAACACTAACAGCTCGTTATAGCACACAATATTTAGGTTACCTTTACGTCTTTAATAAAAAATCACATTATGCAAACCATTTTAGGAGCCGTGGAACTATCGGTAAAGATTTAGCAAAGGAGCTAATAAATTATACATCTGAAATACGATTGGTAAGTAGAAATCCTAAAAAGTAAATGATACGGATATTCTGCATCCGCAGATTTAAGTGATGCAAAACAAATTGAAGGCGCAATTGCAGGAAGTGAAGTAGTTTATGTAGTAGTTGGTTTTGAATACACATTAAAAGTATGGCAAACACAATGGCCCACATTAATGCGAAATGTAATTGATTCATGTGCAAAACATAATTGTAAACTAGTATTTTTTGATAACGTTTATAGTTATGATAAAGGTGAAATACCACACATGACAGAAAATTCAAAATTAAATCCACCGAGTAAAAAAGGTGCTGTGCGGAAGCAATTAGTGGATATGATTTGGGATGCAGTAAATCAAAATAAAATACAAGCAATTATTGCAAGAGCAGCAGATTTTTATGGCCCTGGTAATGATAAAAGTATGTTGATTTCTACTGTTGCAAATAATTTTAAGAAAGGTAAAACTGCAAATTATTTTGGTGGTACACAATACATCCACACTTACACCTTTACACCAGATGCAGCAAAGGCTACAGCCATTTTGGGCAATACTGCAGATGCTTATAATCAAACATGGCATGTACCAACAACAAATGAAAAAATTACCGGAAAGCAATGGATTGAATTATTTGCAAAAGAGATGCATGTAAAGCCAAAAGCAATGTTGATTCCCGTATGGATGATGAAAATAATAGGCTTGTTTGTTCCGGTTTTAAAAGAATTTCCGGAGATGATGTATCAATATAAACAGGATTACTATTTCGACAGCAGCAAATTTGAAAAACGATTTGGCATTAAAGCAACATCGCCGGAAGAGGGTGTAAGATTAACGGTGGAAAATTTGAAATAAATGCAGGACCTTCCATTTATTTTGATGTAAGTTTAATTTAGTTGTTTATTGCAATGGTTTTGTTAATTGAAACAGATTCATTTGCCAAGTTAACAATGTAAATACCTGTTGGCAGATCAAGTTGTAAAATATTTTCTGAGCCTTGTATCATATTTACATATACAAGTTCACCGGTAATGGTAAAAACTTTTAAATTGTATTCCTTGTTGATATTTTCGTCGATTTGAATATTCAGATTATTTCCATACGAAAAAATTTCAATCGTTTCTTCGTTATTTTCAAGTTCATTTTCTAGTTTACAGCTATTTGTTGAAAATGTTTGTATTGGGCAATAGGTAGAAGTGCTTCCATCAGTACAAATGCTTCTTATTCTCCATTCATAATTTGTACTACAAGTTAACCCCACAACTTTCCGAAATGTTTTTTCACCTGCAATAGTTTTGGTCGTCCACATTTCAGTGCCGGATTTTCGATATTGTAATTCAAAATAATCGGAAGGCGTTGTAAACCACCTTAATTTAGCGGTGGTTCCGGTTATTGCTACTTCGCCATTTGGCAATGGGGGATTACAATCAGGGATATCGCCAATAACAATTGGTTCATTAGCAATTTCAGAATAACCATAGGAATCTATCAAAATATATGCACCATTTGATTTTAGTCTAACCCACCCGTAATGTGGTTCACCGCTTATTTTAGCTCAAATCCAACATAATGAAAGCTATAATCATTCCATGGGCCGTGCCACGAAGCAATGGAACTACCATCGTTGACATAAAGGCTGCCAAATGGAAGCATCATATTTGTTAAACTATCTGAGCCATCTAATGTGTCACCTACATTTAATTGTTCAGCAAATTGTTGATTGATAATATTCCATCCATAAAAAGACTCCCATGAAGAACTAATAAATACAACTTTGTTATCTCCTAATCCATCAACATCTGCTTCTATACCACCTATACAATAATAACAGGGGTCCCAGGTTGTATCTTTAAATAATAGATCATTTGTCCCATCTAAATTAACATCTAAATAATAAGTTACAGTTTCATCACATTCAAAACAATAAGCATCAATCATTTGATCGGGTACAATATCGAAATAAATTGTTTGGCCATCAACTTTATTTGCCCCTAATAAATATGTTCCAGCCATAGCGGAATAGGCTAAAAGTTGAAGATTAGATTTTCGTTGCATACTCAAAAGTACATCTAATCAAAATAAATAAAACCTGTATTTAGTGGAATGACAAAATTACAGTGTGAAATGCCTTTATTACTTAGTAAGGTGAGTTTTATGTTCAGAAATAGGCGTCAAATACTGGGTAATCGGAAAAAAGTCAAACAACTTTTAATCACTCAATATCCGTATTCAATTTATATCGGCACACGCGATGATTGCCCTGGTCAACCACATAAATCGTTTCGCGTAAATAGGCAACGCCGGATGGATTAATAAAATTAAATGGTCCGCTGCCTTCACCACCAAAAGACGCAATTATTTGTTTGGTAGTTGAAGAACCGGCAGGAGGATTTACACCTTCGTATCCTTTTCGGGTAAATTGATATAAAGAGTCTGTGCCAGCGTCTACAACAAAAATATATCCTGTAAAATCAGGAGCAATATAAACATCAGTAGGATTGATAAAACGATTTGGTTCGTATAAAAAGCGATCTGCTTTTGTATAATCAAATACAGTTAGTGCTGCATTTTCGCCATATGTAATTCCACTTTCCGGTCGCTGAATTGTGCAATCCACAAACATTTATATTGTGCTGACGGATTGGTTAGTGTTATTAAAAATTCGGGTGAGGATGAAATTCCGGATAAACTTTGAGGTG
>JADJJZ010000016.1 GCA_016706255.1 Bacteroidota bacterium
CGATGAAGATCATGGCGGTACAGTAAACGCAAATCCAATGTTTACTGATGAAGAACTTAGAAAATTTAATTTAGAAAGATATCCCGACATGGAATTTACAAGAAGGCAACTTATGAAAGAGGCCGTTATTAATGTTGGTGGAGTTGCTGCTGAATGTGTTTTAAATAACAGACCACTACCTGATTTGACATCATCAAAAGAGGATGATATTGCATCAGACCTCACAAAATTTCAAATCTACTGTAGAAATATTTTAAAGACTCAACGGATAGATGCAAGTTCACCGTCGTTTTTTATGGATATGAGAAAATTAAATTTGATGTTATTTAATGATGCTCTGAATATTTTTAAGACTGAAAAACACAAAACTGCAACTTTGTTTTTGGTTGAGTCCTTAGAATCTGAAAAAGTTTATACTGGAAATAAACTAACCGTTATTGTAGAAGAAATTCATAGGCTTTTAAATTGACTAATACGAATTATGAAATATAATTTTTACGCTCTTGTTTGTCCCGACTAGCCAAATACCACAAAAAGCAAATAATGCTATTATCACAATAATAGTAATCCATAAATATTTACGTGACTTAGGAAGTGTGGTGTTTGGAATTGGCCCTACAGCCATCGGATCAAATGCTTCTCCAAGTGTTGTTATATCAATCATTTTCTTACAATTTTAATGTTATCGCCCTCCTGTGGAACAATTATGAAATTATACACCGCCATAAACCTTTTGCCATTAAACTCCTCATAATGAGTAAGAACTAAAAACGAATAACCCTTGCCTAAAAGAAATTGCTTGTGAAATACCTCTTCTTTTTTCCCTGCCATAAGTTCATTTAAAATGCGGAAATTGATGAGTAAGGGTTTATCAATTTCAGATTTACTTTCACGAAGTTCTTTTGCTTTAAGATTATTAAATCTTATCCTGTTTTCATCACTTGCGAAAACTTGGTTTGCCCGGAATGCAGTAAATACTTCCCCTGTTAACGGATCTGTTTTTTCTAATGGTTTCATACCTACAAAGGTACGGCGAGTTTTTCCAGTTTATTAATTTGAATTAAAGCAAATTAATGCGGTGGAGCGTATAAAAATCAATCAATGCATATTAATCTACATGAATTTAAATTATCGATATATATTAATATAATTAATTGGCAATTAATATTTAATTTATATAAATAAAACCATTGCCGATGGAACATATTAGCAAAAAAGAAATACTTAAAAAAGTTAGGTTTTTAAAACTTAAATCTGAAACCTTTATGCTTAAGTAAGCAATTAATTAATAAATTCTAATTTTATGAAAACAAATATTAAAGTAAATAATAATAACACTAATTATTTTGAAGAGTTAGAAAAGGAGGAGCAACAAAAAGCTGAAGTTGAATTAAGTTGCTTGTTGTTAGACCTGCAAGCACGGGAGTTGAATGTGAAAAAAATGAAAGCTGAAATACGGCACATGATTTCTGAAACTGCTAAAAACAGAATTAGCCTTGCCAACGAAAAACTGAGAGGCTCAATGGAACAAATAGTTCTGGAAATGGACATCCGGCGCACAGAGAACCTAAAAGATAAACTATATTTCTAAAAGAGGCCTTGACTGACAATATAATGGATACAGATAATACCTATTTAGGTAGTGAGCCTATATATAAGCCCTTGCTCGAAAATGAAAACAGAAAAATTGTTATAAATAAACTAATGCAGCTAATAAAGGAATTGTGATAACTGACAATAAAAAAGAATTTTATTTACCTCGCTGACACATTGCCGTCTAAAATGCCATCGTTTTACAAACATTTTGTAAAAGCAATAGCTACTGCCGGATTGGAGTGTGGGATCTTAAAAGGAACTTCAGATATTTGGGCAGTTGATTATATGCCGGTGCAGTTGTCGGAATACCAGTTTGTGCAGTATGTTTTTACGCTTGATTCTTTGACTACCCGCAAGTAGTCCCATTTATTAACTGTTGAGGAGAGAGTTTGGAACAATTTGCGACTAGAGACCGAAGTGGTTTCTTGTGATCTAGTATTAGATGGAGGTAATCTCGTTTATGAGAAAGACACATTAATTGTCACCGATAAAGTATTCACTGAAAATGCAGACAAAACTAAAAATCAGGTAATTCAACTCTTGGAAAATTGTTTTCATGCACAGGTTATTGTCATACCGAGAGCCTATAATGACATATTCGGTCACGCAGATGGCAATGTCCGGTTTGTTAATGCTGATACAGTCTTAGTGAATGAGCCAGGAACGCAGTTAGAATACTTTAAAAATTAACTGATATCCTTAAAATGAATAAGTTAAAACATATCTGTGCTCCCTATGGTTGCTTTGAATCCGGTCTAAGTGCAATGGGTTTATATATTAATTATTTGCAAGTTGGGGTACTATTTTTGTTCCTGTATTTGACATTGAACTGGATGAAAGAGCTGTGAAGTTTTTGAGGATGTTTTTAGTGGCTGCAATATCATTCCGGTCAAATCAAAACAAATTGCAAAAAGGGGAGGGGTTTTAAGGTGTGTGAGTTGGAGCACTAAAAATTTACTTTAAATTTCTAATCAAAATATCTTAATTTTATTTTTCAATCGCATAAATTCACATTAAATTGAAAGAAATGGCTACAAACATTAATTTAGTTAAGAAGATTGCTCAAATAGGTGCAAGTTTTTTCTTGAACATGATGATACAATCTTTAGAGGTATTACTGATATTGATGCACTTCTTACTAATAGAGATTTATCAATTAAGTTATTTTTTAAGCATATGTTTCTTCGAGGTCGCCGAGATTCTGTGTCAATGAAATTTTATTCAGATTTTGAAAGACAATTTGTTGCTTATTTCGGCGACAATGATGAAGTAAATGGTTCTGATTTCGCAGGGAAATTGAAGGATCTTGACCCTCAATCATATGATGAGGCATTAAAGACTGCAGGGGTAAATAATGGTGCTGACAGAAAGATGATTTTATCGTCGTATAGGTTTTTTGCAGAGCTTTCAGACAACAACCCAACAAATTATATATTAAACAACCCGATAGAGCAAACTTACAAACGTATTGATGCTATAGATTCAATCGGAGACAAACTACCCTCATTCTATCATAGGAATTTATACAACCGATTTGACATACCGGAAAATGTCAACGGAATTGAAAATTTTCTATTGCCAATAGATACTCATATAAGTAAAATTTCATTTTTGGCAGGTATTCCCTCGGAAATTGAAAACAAAACAATTCGAGAAAAGATTGCAACAAAATACTTGCAATCTATTTCGGACTATTCATTTGACAATAAAGGTGAGATAACAAAAATAAATCTGAATAGAGACGATCTGAATGAAATTAAACAAGCAATAATACTTACATGCGCAAAGTATAATATAAATCCAATGGATTATAACCAGGGTGCTTGGTGTGTTGGGTTTTATTCTTACCAATGTTACTTTCACTTTTAGAAATTGCTGATATTCGGGTTATTAAGTTTTCCTTTGATTTCCTTTGAAATTCAGTTAATTTTAGAGATTTGACCTTATTATTCTTCATCGACTTCAGGCAGTTTTAAGCTTTCCAACCTTTTTAGCATTTCCTCCCTTTTAATTATATCTTTAATACTCTGACCAGCGGCAATTTCTTTTTTATATTTAAACTTAATAAACTCTTCAAACTGATCGTCTTCAAATTGCGTCATTCGCTCAAAATTATTTGCACTTTCTCTATGCATTTCTGCCAAGTCCCTTACTTTCTCAATTATATCTTTTTCTTGATCAAATTTAAATTTATTTATTTCACTTTCAAGTGATTTACAACGATTCTTTATATTATCCAGTTCAATTGATTGTTCTTTTATCTTCCAGTACGACCAAACACTAATTATTATTGTGATTGCAATTAAAATACAAATATAAAACATAATTAAAGTTTTTAAATGTGAGGTTAATCTTAAACATTAATGAAATTAAAACTTTGCACAAGTAATATCAGAAACAGTTATTACTGTTTGCTCGATTTTATCTCTATTGTCATATATGTGCGCACACTTTTTCCATATAATCCCATTGTGCCATTTCCATTATGCATTCCGTTCGGTGTTGCCCATTTATAATTAATTGTAAAATTATTTATCGTATTATTTTCTGCAAGGTAACAAACATATTTCCCAATAGTTACAGAAATTACGTCAACACAATATTTATCCAAAATAACAATTGAAACGTTTCCCTTCACTCTTCTATTTGCTAGATTAAACTTTTCAATTGACGGTATAGAATTACCGCAATTTCCAACACAAGCAATATAATCTTTCAACGCCTCAGCCTCTTGCAATAATAATGTTAATTGCTGTTTTTCTTCAGTTGAATAATCATCGGCATCAAGATCCTCTTCAATTTCGTCAGCCACATCATTTACATCATTCTTTAAATTTGTGCATTCATCTTCATCAAATATGTTTTCTCTAAAATCATTTGATATTCGTGTTAAGTCTGAATCATAATCATTTATGCCACTTTCTTTTATTTCAAGAAGTGAGATAAATGCAATATAAATAAAAAAAATTCATAGTTTACAAATTTAAGAGGTGGTTGTCGCGATCAAATTTTATTAAAGCAAAACATTTCATAATATCTCAGAGCGCAATAAATTTTGCAATCTTCAGAACTTCAAATTTTTCAGAACTTTGGTTAAACCTAAAAGTTAATTCTTGAATCCAAAATTTGTAATCTCTAGTCTTTGTGAATTTATCGTCAATTTGTTCAATTCTTAAGGATCCTTCAATAGATAATTGTGATGGTTGCCCTGAAAATAATTTGTGAAGTTTAACTTCGTTTTAATTTTTTCAATATGAATTGATGGAATAGACTTAAATTTGATTTTATTGCCTTTGTATTCAATCTCATTTTTCCCATTAACTCTTTTTTTTCAGAGCCGTTACAATTTGTTCAAATAGGGCCTGGTAATAATCATTTTCATGCATGTTAAATAATTACGGTGTTATTAAAATAAATTAAAAATTTCACAACGTTAATTGTTACAAGATGCTTTAATTAATTCATAGGCCTCTTTTATACCAAGCTCGCCCGCCTTACTTAAATCTAAACAAGCATCAGCTTTTAGCCCTAATTTCAATTTTGCCTTTCCTCTGAATAAATATGAATTTGCAATTTTAGGGTTTAATTCTATGGCCTTATTACAGTCTTCAATACAACCCTTATAATCCCCAAGTGCAAATTTTGTTTCTTGTCTAGTGTCCCAAGCAACCCAGTTGGCTATATCTAATTCTATTGCCTTGTTACAATCAAGTAAAGCCTCTGTATATTTCTTTTGTAGATATTTTGACCAGGCTCGATTGTTATAGGCCATTGAAAAACTGGGATTTAATTCAATTGCTTTTGTGTAATCAGCATTTGCTCCAATGTAATCTTGCAGACTTGATTTAGCGGAACCTCGGTTATAATAGGCATTTGCCGAAGCCGGCTCTAATTCAATTTGTTTATTAAAATCTGCGAGCGCTAAATAATCATCGCCTGACGATGAATAGGCCCATCCTCGCAAACTATATCCAGCTGCTTTCTCAGTGGTTAGATTAATATAATTTGTGAAATCGCTTATGGCTTGGGAGTAATTTCCCAACTCTTTATAAACAATTCCACGATAATAATACCCACCATCAAATTGAGGACTAAGCCTTATTACTTGAGTGAAATTTATTAATGCTTGATTTAGATTTTGTAATTTTATATTTTCTAATCCAGCATTCCAATAATTAGTAGGATCATTTAACTCCTTTAACCGGTTATTATAGTAATCAATTTCCTCCTTAATTTGTAATTCTACATTTCTAATATCATCCCCTAGCAAGGAAAGGTCTTGTCCGTCGAAATCCCTGAGGTCACTATATAATTGATCCATAGCGCTGAGAAATTCTTTATCTTCTGTTTGAGATTTAAGTTGATAAATCCAATCAATTAAATTATCTATATATGCCTGATTATTATCGTATTCTGCTTGTCTTTTAGCTAATGCATTCTGCAATAAATTGTAGTCAATTGTCGCTGGAGGTGTGTAGATCGGAGTCGACGAAGTTTGAATTGCGAAAAACAATATTTATTGTTACCAAATAGAAAAACTAATAGGTAGAGCGTAGTTAAGATTGTTTGTATTTTCATATTGTAATAATTTTTCTTTATTCAATTTTAATTTTATAATAACGCATACCATTAGCGTCTGAAACAGTTACAGAAGCATTTGCAGCAAGAATATTTCCTTGGTAATCTTTTTCAAAGGTTAAATACCCTCCAGAATAAATGTATCCTCATTATTATATCCAGTGTGAACGGAACCCCCATTCCCAAAATCAATGCTTGTTACGGCATCATTTTGGACATTAACACTCAGCGTATACTTGGCGTTTGTTCCAGTTGAATAGTTAGTATACTGCACCGTTGCTGCATACCAACCGTTTTCTAATGTTGAAACATTAATTTGGTTATAAGTATTTATATTTTTTTTCGCATTGGTATTGAAGCTGCTTATGGTAACTAAAAGTAAAATAAAGTACTTGGGTAGGTTTTTCATTGTAATGTATTTTGTTGATTATGGACGCTGCACTAAAAGTATTAATAAATTACTTATGGTGCAAGTTGGCGGCTTTGAAAAGTTATATTGTTTACCCAATGTTTACCCCAAAAATAAAAAACCCTCGTAAATCATTGATTTACAAGGGTTTAAACCTGTTTAGCGTGATCCCGCTGGGACTCGAACCCAGGACCCCAACATTAAAAGTGTTATGCTCTACCAACTGAGCTACGGAATCGAAATCACCTATGTTTTGATATTAAAGGCAGCAATATTTTGCACCCCTTTTTTTCAAAAGTGTCGCAAAGATACAACCTTTAGTGGTAAATAAAAATAATGTGGAAAAGAATTATTTTATCAATACACCGTCGGCTACGAAACGTAATTCCTGCTTGGGTTGTGTGATAGCATCTATTTCTTTTTGGCTCTTGCCGGCATCTGCTGCAAGGTGACGTTGCTCGTCAACAGAAACTTCACGAATTTCTGCTTTGCCGTCTACTACAACAGTTTTACCTGTGATATCTTTCGGAACAAAAAATCCGTAGTCTTTAAAGTTACCATCATGGTTTCACCATTACCTGCATCTAAGGTCATCCAACAACCTTTGGCCTGACAAACACCTGTTACCGTTCCGAAAACTTTTCCGGTGTAACCGTCAGCCTTAGCTTTGTTACCTGCAACATTTAATATGTTTGCAGCACCTTCTGCTGTTATTGCTTTTCCGTAAGTTTTTGATGAATCGCCGGGCGTGTATGAAGCCAGTTGATATACACTTCCTTCGTTCATGGTCATATCTTCCATATCATCGGCATCATCGCCCTTTTTATCCTTACCACCGCAAGACACCATCATGATGGTTCCTGAAACAAATAACAGACTGTAAACTAATTTTTTCATTGTTCAAATTTTACACAAAATTACATCGAATTGGAGAAAGAATTGTTCTAAATTTTCTTAAAAGTGTGTGTGCCTCCAAAGAGCAAATGTTGTGCCGTTTAGGCGAGATTGTCAGCGCTGATTACATAAGTAATGTCATCGATGTCATCATCACTGTGATCTTTTTCCTTGTCTTTGCAAGAAGTAGCCAGACTGAACGTTGCAGCCATTACTACGAGGTAGATTAATTTTTTCATATGATGTCAATTTTTACCCGAAAATAACAATTTGAAATAAAACGAAGGCTTTCTCAACTGGTCACGAATGTCGATATCTTCGAACATGACCATGATAGTTTCGCGTAAAACCTTGTTCCTGTTGGCTTTGCGGACCACAAAGTTGAACAGCCAGGGGTATTTTACTAATTTTTGCATCCGGTAACTCAGGTTTAATTCGCCACCTAAGCGCCTGTAAATGGCCTCATCGTATTTTTTGAGTCCTGCCGCAGCGAAGTTTTGTTGCTCAATGGCCTCCTTTGCCTGCTGCGCTGCCGTATAACCGCTCAAAATAGCGTTTCCGATACCTTCGCCTGTAAAAAGGGTCAATCAGGCTGGCAGCGTCGCCAATAAGCATGTAGTTGTCGCCGCTCAGTTTTCGTTTTTTGCTGCCTAAGGGTAAACCATAGCCGCGTATATCGTCTACCGGCTCCGCATTTTTGAAGCGCTCACTCAGTTGTGGGTATTTTTTGATGATATTGTTGAGCTCGTTTTTGAGGTTGATGCGCTTTTTACCCACGTAATCGCTGCGCATACCTACGCCCACGTTACATTCGCCATTCGCAAGCGGGAAAATCCAGAAATAGCCCGGTAAAAAGTCTTTTAAGAAATGGAGCTCAATATAATTGCCTTCCTTGATGCCTGTAACACCTTTATAATATACCCGCAAACCGGCACAATGGTGTTCCTTCTCTACCTCCAAACCCCCAATTTTTTTCGCAAACTGCGAATGCGCGCCACTTCCGTCAATTACCAGTTGGGCGTTGATGGTATAGTTTCCGGCTTTATCGTAACAGGTAAATCCCTCAGCGGTTTTTTCAAAACGGTCGATTTCAACACCCTGCAGCAAATTAACCGAAGTATGTTTTTTAACCTCTTCAATCATAAAATTGTCGAAATCCATACGTTTGGTAATAAATCCGGGTGCGATTTCGCGTTTTTCGTCCGTTTTTTTAGGTTTATTGCGGAAAGGAATGCTCAATTCCTCCAAATTGGGTGCGACAAACGTAACACCCCAGCAGTTGAGTTGGATGGGGGACAGGCTGAGCTTTTCGACAAACGAACGGTCGTAGCGGTTTAAAATTTCTACCACCTTTCCGCTCAGGGCATCTCCACAAATTTTATCGCGGGGAAAAATCGCCTTATCGGCAACAATACAGGGGATATTTTCTTTCGCTAAAAATAATGCAGTTGCAGCCCCTCCGGGTCCGGCCCCAAGAATTAAAACAGGTGTTTGTAAAATGTTCGACATGAAGCGCAAAAATAACCCAAGATTTTTAAGATGTGATTATATGTGTATCACAACAAGGTGATGTATCCCATTTAGCGAAAAATGAATGTGCAAATATTAGATGCCTGAATGGTGATTGCAGGCATTATCCTAGATTCACATTTTTGTGTCACCCCTGCCTTATTAGGCAGGTAAACCGCTGGGGTTCAACAGATTCTTGGGGGGTGGGTTTTGTTACCAATCTTTCACTGCTACGCAGTTTTTGTTTATGGGTGAAATGACATGTTGTGCTATTATTTTGCATTAATCTTTAATGCACATTTTTTGTGTCACCCCGCTGGGGTTCAAACGATTCTTATGGATCGATGTTGCTACAATCGTTTCACTGCTACGCAGTTTTTGTTTATGGATAAAATGGCATGCTGTGATATTATTTTACATTAATCTTTAATGCACATTTTTTGTGTCACCCCTGCCTCGTCCGGCAGGTAAACCTGCGGGGTTCAACGGATTCTAGGGGGACCATGAGTCGAATTTTTTTAAATTATCATGATCAAATTATGAGGCTGGGATATTCAATTAATGGTCCAATTAAAACAACGATGCCAACCGCAGCGCGGTGAAGAATGGTAACAACGTGCCCTCCTAGAATCAAGTACCCCGTAGGGTGAAACAAAAATGTAAATCGAACAATAAATCCGTAAATCATAAACTAAAAATGAAATTATAGATAAACCAACCGCGTAGCTTTAACTGCCGAACGGGCTGGTGTTGCATATTTTAAATTCACAACCTCACCACTACCGAACCGTATGCACCAACGCCTGTGAAGGCATCGGGGGCTACGAGGCCGAGGAGGCTGTTGGAGCCTAGGCGGAGATCGAGGAAACTGCCGAATGATTTTGAGATGTTGATGCCTGCATTAAATTGGCCGTAACCTCCTGTATGGGCATTAATGCCAACTGTTAATTGTATTGGTGTTATGGATTTTGCAATCTCCATAAATACGAGGGGATCATATGGTGTATTTAATATATACTGACCACCAAGAGTGAAATAAAAGATTCACCAAACATTTTATTTGCAGAAATATTTATGCGTGATGGTAATGCTTGTGTAAATACATCCGTTTCTTCTGTTACGCCTAATATTTGTAATAAAGAATCTGAATTTCCTTCGGTAACATCATCTGCAGCGCCAAATAAATTATCTATTTCAACACCTTCAAAATGAACCGTTGAATCTGAATATATTTTTGTCGGGTCGCTATTCCAAAATACCATACCCAAATCATTTGCCATGGCATTAATGGTAATTTCAGGACCTTTTAAATAAATCTGACCAAAAATATCGGCGCTGAATCCAACACCGGCGAAATTACTTAAAGATGGTTTTTTATCACCGGATGTTTTAATACTGAAATCATAATCTAAATCAAGATAACGGCCACCGTCTGCTGTATATAATGTTGCTGTCGGCGCTTTAATATCTAATCCCGAAATGCCCTGCACTAAACCTATAGTGGCTCCAAGTTTAAAATTGTTATAATCTTCAGTGAAATACTTCATCAACCCAACTTTGTATTCCATCGTGTTGGTGAGACTGAATTTAGAACCTGAAAGTTGTGCGGTATAATCCTGATAATCGTAATTACCATAAAACACTAAATGAAATAAATCGTCGGTGAATTCGCTGCTCTCCTGAAAATTATAATCTACCCCCGCTATAAAAATGGTTGTAGGATTATTTTTTAATGCCATCACCATATACAACCCGCTGGATAAATCTACACCAATTCTGTTTTTATCGGATAATTTTGCAACAGCATCGGCTTTCATTTGTTCGGTAATAAATCCGCTGCCAAAAAAGTTTTGAATAAAACTCGCACTGAAACAATTACTTGCTGTATATAAATCGCCATAACCATTAAATACAATCCTGTGATCTTTCATCTGCACATTTAATGGATCGTAAATGCCAAAAATGGTTGTTGGCGCAGCATATAAATCGGTATTTGTTATGATTGCGGTTGAATCACCGGCAGCGCTGATGGTGTTCATCAGGCAGAATAATCCGAAAAAATAAATCAGTTTTTTAAACATCACTTGTCAGAAATCAGCTGTTGAAAAGGTGTAATTAACATCTCCAACCAACTGTATCGCCATTTTATAATCACTATAAATTTTTACGATATCACTGCAGCTTGGAATTGATGCGGTATTAAATGTAACGGTGGCTACTGCTTTTGTTGCAAGCAAAATAGCATCTTTTAATTCACCGTCAACGAGTTGATGAATTTCAGTTTGTGTTGCATCGTGCACACGACAATCATCAGACAAAACCCCTGCCTGAATATTATATCCACTAAAATTAAGCGAGTCGAGAGGTGTGCCTAAATCATCCATAAACACAATATTAATATTTGCTTCAAGTGGAAAAGTATTATCGGCAAATAATGTTAAATCAATATTGCCAATACCTTCTGTACCACTTTCTGCATCAAGGGTTACGGGGAATTCACTTTGTAATGTTAAATCAGTAGCCATAAATTCAAGTGGCATACTTAAATTCAAATCGATATCAATAATACTGGATGGAATTACGAAATCCTGGTAATTAAATTCGTTGCCATTCGGATTTACCTGCATTTCAACATCATAAAATAATTTATCAGGAAATATTTCTACTAATTCATTCACATTGGAATTAGCTGAAGTTAATGCAATGGTTGTATAACCGGGAATAAACGGATTGTTTAATGCACGATTTATATTAATTGGTACACCAACTACAGACGGACAATTTAAAAACACGGTTTCGCCGGTTTCTGTATTTGTGCCACCTAGAGAATTAATTAAAACTGTTCCACTTGCACCCAAACCATTGGTGATAGCTAAATCAATATTGATATCGCCGAAATTAATCTCTCCCGATATAAACTGATCAAATAATTCAACACCTGAAGTAGTATCGGCAACGAGTATTTCATATTGCCCTAAATACCCCTTCAATGAATTAGGAACAAGATTTTCTAAACCATAAATTACCTGCAAACTATCTTCTAATGTGATATAGGAAGCAACTCCGGTATAATTAATGCGCGCACTAAATTCCTGGTAAAAAGTATTTACCTCATTGCCCTCACTTCCACGCAGGTCGATGGTATATCCTGCAATATCAAAAAACTCATCAACCGTTTCATCAGGTCCAACTGAAGTTTCTATATGTACAGAATTTCCAAATACATCAACAGCTCCGGGAATATCATATACAATATGTATTGAATCGCCAATGGTATTTTTTACATAAATATGTACAGCGCCGGCTTCCATTCCCATTTCGGTAAATTCGGGCCCGCCCATATCATATTGCACATCGTTGGCATTATTAATCAGATTTTGCTCAGGGAAAACGGCAACGGCTTCCTGCAATTCCATATCGCGGGCAGTAAGTGTTATTACTACAACATCGCTGGTATCTATTAAAACAGGAACATCGGGACTGCCCGGTGTGCTGAAATATAATATCTGGCCTAACAAATTTCCTTCAACGGTCATTGTCGCGAGGTCTTTTGTAATGGTTAAAGGAACTCCGGCAGCAGGAATATGAAAAAAAGTATCTTCTAAAATCGTTTCGCCACCCACCGAGTTGGTTAATTTAAATACAACAGTATCTAAATCAACCGGTAAGCCATTTGCAATACTAAGATCCAGGTAGCCGGCATTAAAAGTAGCCGTTTCGAAAAATGTAGTTGCATCCACGGGAGTTGGGTCGGTGGATAGCCCGTAAATCGGGTCCAGCGTAGTTTCTGAGCCGTTTGATGCAATAATAAGGGTACCAATTGGAAACCCTAAATCGATAGCAATATTTCCCAATGATAGCCCAACAGAAACGGTTTGATCGTCGAGGGCTAAGGAATCGAGAGAAACAAAATATTCAACGGAGGTATCGGGTATTTCGATTGCCTCTTCGGTTAAATTGTAGTTGAGGAGCTGACTTTGGTAAACGATGGTAACACTTTCATCGTCGTTGATTTCTGAAAGTGAATCCGGCACTAAATCATAAACATCCAATTCGCCGGTCACAATGGGCGCGAGGTAACGCGTATCCCAGCCTGTATCAAGGCTTCTGCGGCATGCACTGAACAAGGCTGCAGCCAATAGTATGAGGAGTATACCTTTTCTATTTATATACATTTAGTTGTGAAGATAAAGAATATTTTATTGCAGTTGCATGAACCGGCTCCGTATGTCGTTAATCTGACCTTTCGGAATTGCCTCAATCAGCTTGCGGGTATAGTCTTTTTGTGGGTTATTGTAGATTTCATCAGCATCACCCATTTCTTCAATTACACCCTTGTTCATAACCACCATGCGGTCGCTCATAAACTTTACAACACTAAGGTCGTGGCTGATAAAGATATAGGTGAAATTAAACTCATTACGCAATTGTATCAATAAATTGAGCACCTGAGCCTGAACGCTCACGTCGAGTGCAGAAACACTTTCATCACATATAATAAATTGCGGATTCAGCGCCAGTGCGCGGGCAATACAAATCCGCTGCCGTTGTCCACCCGAAAATTCATGCGGATAACGATTATAAAAATCAGCTTTCAGCCCGGTTTTTTCCATCAGCTCAATTACTTTTTGTTTTCTTTCGGCATCGTTAGCATATAAATTGTGCACCGTCATTGGTTCTTTAATGGCACTGCCAACAGTCATACGCGGATTAAGCGATGAATACGGGTCCTGAAATATTATCTGAATATCTTTTCGCAGTGGTTTCATTTCGCTGTTGGGGAGATGTAAAATATTTTTCCCCTTAAAAATGATTTCTCCTGAAACAGGTTCAACCAAACGAATAATGGTTCTGCCTAAAGTTGTTTTTCCGCAACCACTTTCGCCCACAAGGCCAAGGGTTTCTCCGGGATAAACATTAAATGAAACATCATCCACTGCTTTTACCCAACCTGTTGCTTTACCGAATAAACTTTTATTTGTTGGAAAATATGTTTTCAGATTTTTAATCTGCAAAATGGGCTCCTGCTGAAATAATAACTGGTGACGCATTTTAGTTTCTGCATCCGACACAACATTACTTTCTAAAGCACCTGCAACAGTTTGATTTTTTTCAATTAATTCGCCGTTGGCATTTTCTGTCATAAAATCAGCGATGACAGGTAATTTGCGCAAACGTTGTCCGAGCGGTGGGCGACAAGCCATGAGGCCTTTGGTATAGGGATGTTTGGGGTTTTCAAAAATTTCAAGCACAGTGCCCTGTTCAACAATTTTACCTTTATACATTACCAATACGCGGTCGGCAATATCTGCAATTACACCAAGGTCGTGCGTAATAAAAATGATGGAAGAATTTATAGTGCTTTTAATTCGGCCATTAAATCCAGAATTGTTTTCTGAACTGTTACATCTAATGCCGTTGTTGGTTCATCTGCAATTAAAATATCAGGATTACAACTCATGGCCATGCCAATCATGACACGTTGTTTTTGGCCACCACTTAATTCGTGCGGATAAGCATTATATATACGCTCGGGGTTTGGCAACTGAACTTTAGCAAATAATTCGAGTGTTCGTTGTTTCGCTTCTTTTTTGATTTTTCTGATGTAAAATTATTGCTTCATCTACCTGAGCACCACAAGTAAAAACGGGATTTAAACTCGTCATGGGCTCCTGAAAAATCATGGAAATTTTATTGCCGCGATAATGACGCATATCCTTATCGGCGATGGTCCGCAAATCAACCGGCGTTTTACCCTCTTCATAATATAACATTTCTCCACCGGCAATAATACCCGGAGGATTAGGAATCAGTCGCATCAATGATAAAGAAGTTACCGATTTGCCTGAACCAGATTCACCCACAATACCCACAGTTTCACCTCTGAAAATCTGGAACGAAATATCATCCACCGCCTTAACAATTCCACTTTCTGTCTGAAAATGGGTAGCCAGGTTTTTTACGTCGAGCAATAATGGTTTGGACATGAGGTAAAGGTAACGAAAATTTGGCGTTGAATTTGGGCAGTAAAATCCTTATTATAAAAGTGTTGTTTAGAGAAATTTATGATGTGAAAAAATAAACATCAGTAAATTAAATATCCACTTTTAAATAGTAGCAGGAACTTATTTCTCCAAAAACTCTTCATCCGGAGAAACCCACAAAACGGAATTGCCTGTACCATATTCGTTTTGTTCGGTATTGGAATTGTTTGGGTCAAGAATCCACTTGCCGTCAACAACAAATTTGTAGGTATATTTTCCGGCAGGCAGATAACAAGGGAAAATCCAAACCCCATTGTCGTTCATCATTTTATAACCGGGTTCGGCCCAATTGCAGAAACTACCGGTAATAAATACTTCTTTTGCCTGCGGGAAATTATTTAATGAAAATAAATGATTTGCTGATATCACGATACAAGAATTTACATTTTCTGCTAATAATGATTTACACTGATTTTTAGGGTCGGTTATCCATTGCCCGTCAACAATAAATTTATATTCATAATTGCCGGAAGGTAATACAAAAGGAATTTGCCAACCGGTTGCCGTTTTTTCCATAATGAGTTCACCGGCATTCCAATTATTAAATGAACCTGTTAGCATTACGATTTTAGCATCCAAATAACCATCTAAAACAAAATAATGTGGTTCCCCAAGTGACATGACAGAATTAATATTTCCTTTGCCATCAGGCCTTGCAAGCGGGTTTCCGGGGTCGAGCATCCATTCGCGGTCGGCAATGTATTTGTAAGTATGTGTTCCTTCTTTTAAATATAAATTTAATTCCCAACCGGTTGCGGTTTTTTGCATGGCGAGTTCTTTTTCATTCCAGTTATTAAAACTGCCTGCCAATATCATTTGTTTTTTATCGGTAAATCCGTTTAATTTAAACGTATAATTAGTATGAAAATACGTACTGTTATAACTATTATTTCCATCAGATTCTCTTACATTATTATTGGTATCGAAAATCCATTTCCCGTCTACAATATATTTATAAAAATATTTTCCCGGTTTTAATTTAATTGTTGTAACCCACCCGGAATCGGTTTTCTGCATCGGTGTTTGCCCTGTACTCCAGTCGTTAAAATTGCCACTTAAAAATACATCTGTAGCAGATAATTGTTGCGGTAAATAAAATACAGTTATATCTTCCGCATTCTCAAATACTGTTGGTCTGCCGGAGAAACTATTTACCCCGTAACTGACCGGTCCGGGATATCCCGGTGTGCTGCTGCCTTCTCCTTCAAAATTGAAAAACAAAGGCATATTTCCCCATTGAAAATCTATATTATCGTCACTTACTGATTTATAAATAATTGCTTTTCGTTTTGTTATAGATTTAATTTTCCATCCTTCATCAGCCAGCTTGCCTAAATTGTGATACGTAAATAAACTATCTTCATTTAAACCAAAATACTGCATGAGATGGTCATAATCAGCACGTTTTTGTTTTATTTTAACCTGCACCATTCCATCTGTAACACGAACCGCTGAACCCGATAATTGTGCATGCGACAATTCAGGTAATGCTACAGTAAGCAACAATAAAAAAATACAATATTTTATAAATCTGCTCATTCTTTAACTACAGGATAAAAATACATACTCAATTGTTTTTTCTTTTGATTGATGGTCACAATTCCCTTCGAAAGATAGTCATAACCAAGGATTCCATTTATAGTTGTTTCATAAACCAGTTGCAAATAATTCAAATTGGTAAGGATAAATGGCATGGCGACAAATGATTTACCTCCTATAACAACAGAATCCATTTGTCCGTTCAGCACCAGTTGATTATTTCCGCCCGAACCTGCCAACGAACCATTGGTGGTAAGTGTAAAATGTTTTAATACTTTATTACTCACCATATTGCTTAATACATTTCGTTCTGCACCGGTGTCGAGACAAAAGCGCAATTTTTTTTCAGCGGCATATACATCCATAAAAATGATATTATTTACAATATCAATTGGCACATTGAGGTCGGGTTGTGCTAAGCGGTTATATCCTACTATACGATTTCCTTCCTTATCCAGTTTATATAGAATCAGTAAATTATGTTGTAAATCGATTTCCATTTCTACCTCTTTAAACAAGGATGTCCCTAACAACCCTAATATTTTTACCCCGCGGGCATCCTCAAGGTGACCCAGATTCACAATATCAGCATCAACATTGGTGTAAAACATTTCCTGTAAAACAAGGGAATCGATTGTTGTGTTTAATACCGTATTGCCACCTCCGGTGATTCCGTATGATGCGGCATTGCCCTCTGCCATTCTGCCCCCGGGAAAATAGGTTTTATTTAATACTAAATGTGGTGCTCCTGTATCTAAAATGAAGTTGCCAACCAGTGAATCTACTCTGGCTTCAATCAGAAATAAATTCTGAACCCGTTTCAGCGGAATAAATAATTCATCAAATTCGCCTTGGGGAATTGGGTCGTCGAAGCCTTTATCTACGTCAGGAATACTTACCTCCGTTGCCTGTGCCGTAAAACACAAAAACAACAATGGTAAAATCAACAAATACCTAAATCTATTTTTCAACCGCATCAATTGCCCAAAAATAAACGATTAAAGATATACCTCAGCGGGTTTTAACACAATTAAACATTTCTTACCGGTGAATGCCATTTTTTTATCGGTGGGGAGATGGTTGTTTTCGGCTCCGAATTAAATACTCTGTTGCTATAACAACAACGAAACCTAGAAAGTACATCAACAAATCGATAGTATTAAATTTACTGCCAATTATGGTTCTGGCTACTTTATTATCCGCTAATCCTAATTTTTCAACCAGTCCGATGTATTGTAATCCTTCCACAAAAAAAGCAAACAATAAAACGGCTATTGCAACACCAAAGTAATTACCCCGAATAAAAATTTTACAAAAAGTATAAATAAGAATTACGACTAATAAATCGCCGATGTAAGGCCGCACAATTCTATCATTTACAAATAGCGCTATTGCTACTTCAGTTAAAAATAGACCTACAGTTGCCAAAAGATAGAATAAACGGCGTTCATGATAGGGGAGTTGTTGATGCATATTTGTGAGGATGCAAGTAAATCCTGAATAGTTGTATCCTTATTACAATAAACGAAAAGCGATTAAAAATAAATCGGCATTCGTGCCTGAACCTGATTTGGAAATCCATCCTGTAATAACCAGGTTTCCGGCATTATCTAATGTTGCATCATGAATATCAAAATAATCGTTTTCAGTAATATCGGGATGCTTATAAACGATAGTTCCCTCTTCCCCAAAACCGTTATCCAATTGTCCATCTGCATTATATCTTGCAACCAAAATATTGTGGTCTGTTCCGGCGCCTATTAATAAAAATTTACCATCGGGTTGCATAATGCTGCACCTCAGTGTTTCATTCGACTTTTTGGCAAACTCAAGTTTGATTTTACCTGTGGGTCCGTAATTTTTGCTGATATCACCAAAATAAGAATAATCAAGATACCCTTTTTTGTTAATTAACATTGCACCGAAATCATCATTACTATTTAGCGTTGTTGTGCCACACAAAATATAATTTCCTTTGGCATCAAGCATAATATCTTTTAAATCATCAAATGCATCTTCAAAACCTTGTTGCATTGATTTGCCATAAGCAAATGTAGAATCCGCAGTGCCGTTATCATTTATTTTCTGGATAATAAAATTGCTGGTTGGATGCGGATTGTTTTTTGGAACGGCATTTCCGCCTATGAGATAAGTGCCATCAGCAAGTGCAATTATGGTTGTTGCTTTACATTTATCTTTTGAATCTATAGCTAAAGGGTCGCCAATCGGGAAACGATTTGTATAATGTCCACCATTCGCGAAACTCAAGTCAGGTCTGCCATCAGATTTAAATTTTGTTATGATGAGATTCGACAAATTGCCTCCATTTGAGCTGCCAACGCCAACGATATTATTATAAAAATCTATATCAAAATCATACAGTTGATAGGCTGACTCGTTTGCAGGAAATAATTTAGCAAAGGTTGAAACAGCAACACCATTATCACCAAATTGTATATCGCGTTTGCCATCGGCATTTAAACGAATAAAAAATACTTCACTTGGTTTTTCCTTATCAAAACCATAACCACCAATAATAATTTTTTTATCTGCCTGCAGTAATATTTTTACCACTGTTGAATTATGAAATAATTTAATACTAATAATGCCATTTGTGCCAAATTGATTATCTAAAACCCCGGACTGATTAAATTTTGTAATAAATATTTCCTTGCCCGTATCATAACCTGCTTCTTTAGTTCCGGCAACAAAAATGTCGCCGTTTTGAGCTGCTGTGATAGCGGTTGCATAATCTGATCCATTTGATATGGGATATTGTAAAATTCCACTATTTGCAAATTGCGTATTTAAACTGCCGGGTTGTGCAAATGTTACATAAAATGAAAAATAGAAAACCGAGAAAATTAATAAGCGCATGCCTGTTATTTTGTTTACAAAGATATACATTTCGGCGGCTTGTCCAAATTACATGCCAATTTAATAAATATCGCTTGAAAGTGTTGATAATAAAGAGTTTTAAGGTTTAGTGGAAATCTCACAAATATAAATTAGACAAGACGGAAATTGATGCTTTGAAACTGATTAAAATCAATTTCAAATCGTGATGCAGGTCATACCTTTTAGGTTAAAAACTATAGTATATTCGGGATGTAAAAATTATTCAGTTCACCTTAAAAATAAATGATATGACACTCGTAAAAAAAGGCTGGTCTTCACCATTTGCCAACGGATATTTATCCGACTTATTTAACACAGATAAGTTTTTTAATGACGAATTCATTAATTTGGAAAGAATGCCTGCAGTTAATGTTATTGACAATGAAAAATTTTATGAATTAGAAGTTGCTGTTCCCGGAATGCACAAAGAGGATTTTAAAGTTGAAATAAAGGACGGTTTGTTATCAATTTACGGCGAACGTAAGGATGAAAAAAAGGAAGAGGATAAAAATTACACCAGAAAAGAATTTAGCTGCTTGTCGTTTTCACGTATGTTTACCTTACCTGAAAATGTTAGAGCAGGAGAAATAGATGCTGAGTACAAAAATGGCGTGTTGAACATTGTATTACCTAAAAAAGAAGTAACTACGGTTGCTGCAAAAAAAGTTGAGGTGAAATAACAGGTTAAACAGGTTTTTATCAGTACTTAGTTTTAGTGATGCCCGGGTGTGTAATCCGGGCATCGATTTTTTTAATCCTGGAATACAATATATTCTTCATTCAACAAGGGCAATCCTTTTAATCGCATAATTACCTGTGCAACTGCGATTACATCTTTGCTACAATATTTTGCTATTCGATTTAAATTATCTTCTTTCCAATAAACATTACCTACCATACTGCCGTCAATATCATCTTTAGGTGTTGGAACCTGCAGTACATGTGCAAGCAGATTTAATGAGGTGTAATTTTGAAATCCCCAAATTTCAAGAGCTCCAGCGTATCAACATGATTTACTTCCCAAGGTTTTTTGCCGTAAATATCCAGCACAGGCGGAAGGGCTAAACCATTAATTAAAAACCTTCGGCACAACCACGGCACATCAAATTCTTTGATATTATGACCGCACAATAAATAATCATTTTTTGATACATTAATTAATGTTGGTGTAAATGTTTCCAACAATAATTTTTCATCATGCCCACTGTAAGTTTTAATATTCAACACATAGTGGTCATCTTTTTTTACAAAATAGCCACAGGAAATCACAATTATTTTTCCGAATTCAGCCAAAATTCCTGCTTTTGAAAAATAATATTCTGCAGGATCTTCCTCTTCCTTTCGGAAACGGCCGGTTTTGTCGTTAAATAATTTTTGAACAGCAGGAGGGAGCTGATTAAAATCAGCATATCCCGGAACAGTTTCGATATCGAAAATGAACAGAGATTCGGGGTTTACATTTTTTAACATAATTAAGGGCGTTACAATTTATGCGCAAAATAAATAAAAATCATGTATTTATTTTGTTATACATTGGTATAACGGCACTGTAATTCCTTTTGCCGCGTCAGACAATAAATATAAAATTACATCTGCCACATCGCTGGTTGGTGTAAATGTTTTGTATTGTTCAGGTGTTGCCCAGCTTAAATTATTTGGTGTTTGTAAAGTGGCAGGAACGATACAGTTCGCACGGATATCCGCTTCACGACCTTCTTCTGCAACACTTAAAGTTAGGGTAACCACTGCACTTTTACTGGCTGCATAAACGGCATTTCGGCAGCAGGATAAATGGCAGGTTTTGCGCCAATTGTTATGATACTGCCACCATTATTTTTTTCAAAATTTGAACAGTATGCTTTAATAATAAAAATGTAGGCAGGGCATTCAGGTTAAATAAAAACTCATAATCTTCAAACGAATAGTCGCTCACCGATTTACCCGGTTTGTACCCGCCTGCAAGGTGCACCAGTCCCGCAATATTGGTATCATTTCCAACCAGTGCCTCCACCTCGGCTTCTTTACTCAGGTCGGCTACCATAGGAAATAAGGTTTTGTTGATGACATCCGGGAAAAGACTGCCAAGGGTTGCGAGACTTTTTTCATTTACCGCACTTGCCCTCAAAATGTACCCTTTTTCGAGCAGTAGCGCTGCAACCACGCGGCCTAAAGCCCCATCGGCGCCTGTAATTATTATCGTTTTGCCTGACATGTTTTTTTCTCAAAAATAAGGTTTTGTCACTGGTATTGGACAAATATATAAGGGCATGTGCAGACCAAATTTTAAATTGCTATAAAAAACCTTTATTTTGTGCAGTATTGAGCAGCAGCCTGCCGCTACGATTAATCAATTCTTGAGTATGAAAAAAACGACACTTACACTGATTATTACTTTAGTTACCTTGTTTTCTGCCCGTTCCACGTATGCCCAGCTTTGGTTGATGACCGATGGCGGGGTTTTTTTTACTGAAGATTTAGTGGGCTATGGTATCAACGCGAAAGCGGCCTACCATTTCGGCGATTACGACCGTAACATGGCTACTTTTGGCGGTGGTTTCAATATGATGCCTAATAAGAAACTCGATTTTGTGGTGTATGATTCAACAGGTTTACTTACTGATACCCTATCAACTACCTTAACTTTAATGTAATTACCATTGATGGTGATTATCGCAGATACTTCTTCCAAACTGATGCTGACGACTATTTTGCCTTTTACGGATTAATTGGTGCCAGCCTTTGGATGGTGAATTCTAAACTTGCCCTTGGCGCTTATGCCGATACCATTTACGCACCACCTGCGGGAACTGCTCTCGTGCAGTCGAATATGAGTGTGCGTATGCCAATTGGTTTCGGTATGGACTGGACAATCCGTGGTCGTTTTTGGTGGTATTTTGAAGCTAAAATGGAATTGCCGTTTTACTCAGGTAAATAACGATTTTATTGGCAACGATTTTGGCGTGAGTTACCACATGAATACAGGTGTTCGTATCCTCCTTTGGGATATCTATTAATGTAATTCCTGCGTTTTTGTTGGGCTGATGTTGTTGATGATAATCCGCAAGGCTCTGTCGTACGTAATATAATTCCACATCCAGTTTATAAATACCATAAACCGGTTTCTGAATCCAACCAGCGACATTAAATGGATAAACATCCAGATATACCAAGCAAAATAACCACCGAAAGAATAACGTGGTAAATCAACCACGGCACGGTGACGCCCAACTGGCCATGTTTCCTTATTTTATAATAAATGGTTTTAATGGTTTTTAGCAGACATTCGCTTAAAGTTTTCTGCGAGATTAGATGCCTGTTGTAATGCAACTTGCGCCACACCGGGATGTCCGTTTGGAAATGCCTTATCTGTTTGCATTAATGCAATATCACCTATTGCATAAATATCTTTGTGGTCGGCAACTTCATTAAATCCATTCACTATAATTCGATTACCTCTGGTAATTGCAGCTGCATCAATTCCTTCCAATAACAGCACCTTTAACACCTGCTGTCCAAATAACATGGTCGGAGGAAATAGACTTACCATCTTTAAAATTAATTCCGTTCCTGTGTAATCGCTTACCAATGTATTTAACCAAACTGTTACACCTAAATCTTCAAGATATTTTTTTGATAAGCGAGAAGCTTTTCCGACATGGTTGGTAAAATACGATTGCTGTCCTCTATTAAATGTATTTCCATTTTTTCAGGATCTAATTCCCGATAATCGGATGGCAATACATTTTTTTTAATTTCTGCCAGCGCACCCGCTAATTCTACTCCCGTAGGGCCACCACCAACAATAATAAAATTGAGTTTTTGTTTCTCAGGGTTTCCCGCTGCCTGCAAAACAGCATTTTCAAACTGCTGTAAAATTGCACTACGCATACTTAATGCTTCAGGAATCGATTTCAGCGTATATGTTTTGGTTTCCAGATTTACATTTCCGTAAAAATTTGTGGTTGCACCGGCCAACAATGAGATAATCATAATTGAAATCTACCTGCTGAGGTATGCAACTTTTTTTGGTTTTATCTATACCCGTAACTTCTGCCAAACGAAAAGCAATATTTGGTATTTACCTATTTTTCTCCGCAAGGGATATGCAATACTTTCAGCAGTTAAACCGCTGAAGCAATTTGGTATATAACGGTTGAAATGTATGATAATTATACTTTTATCAATTAACACTACCCGGTAAGGTAACTTATTTTAGTTCTTTAATTAATTCCAATCCGGCAAATCCGCCGCCACTATCACAATTTTGAAGTGAACTATCACCAAATCGATTTTGCATAGCCTGAACAATTGGATTATAGGATAAATCAAAAATTAAAACAATGTGTTCAGAAAACGCGAATATTTTAGTTCCTACCTTATTTCAGAGTTTTGTAAACAAAAAATCTATTGGTATGGGCAAAGCAAGTAAGGGTTTCGGATTTGGTCTTTATGTGTTCAACCGGGCACTTCCGATAAAGATTTTATCACAGATCAGCTGATTTATGCTACAACGGCATATACATTTGAATCAACCGACCATGTCTTGAGTTTATTTGACGACCATCACAAAGGTATGTTTATTCAAGATGGGGAAATCCCAACGTTTCCATGGCAGAAGAAAAAATTGCCGGGCTCTTGGCAAACATCTGGTAGCGATATTAAAGCAAAAGCGCAATTATTCAGCAGCGGCATGGCAGCAATTATAAGGTGGTAATCTTAGCTAATGCAAAGCCGGTGATAAAATATTAACCCAACCGCAATTGTATGGCACCACCGATGAATTAATTCAGAAGCAACTCAGCGACTTGCGGAAATATCCGTTGCGATTTAAAATGATTTTAAACTGTTGAGCAATTTTTAAAACAGATAAAACAATCTGTTTAATTTATATTGAATCACCTTCAAATCCCATGATGGAGGTTTTGATATTCAAACATTATGCAAAATTGCATCAATATAAATGTCGCGTTGCAGAGATAATACTTTTTCTTCACCTTATTGTCAAAGCGCCTACCATTGTTAGGTGCTGATTTTTCTGTGCATTCTGCTGTTTCAAATATTTAAATGGTTATGGAAGTGGTTTAGGTGGTGTTATAATTGAACATGAAAAGTTTGAGAAAATGAAGTTTGGATGAAGGTGAAGTTATTAGGTGCAAATTCAAATGCATTTGGATAGTTGGTTATTATTACAAGGATTAAAAACACTTGAATTGGTGTATGGAGCGCCATTGTAATAATGCAAAAAAAGTGGCTGCATTTCTTGAACAACATCCTGCCGTATCTAAAGTATTGTATTGCGGTTCAAAAATCATCCTCAAAAAATATTATTAAAAACAAATGCTGGCACACAGTGGCATGTGCTGAGTTTTGAATTGTATATGGATTAAAAGCCCGTTAAATTGATGAACAAAGTAAAAGTGTAAAATGGTAAATTCCTTAGGCACATTAGATACTTTTAATTCAACATCCTGCAAGTATGACGTACGTAAATCGTTCCATTTTAACGCAGAATGGCTGCAGGTATTACCGACGGACTAGTTCGGTTAGGCTGCGGGTGCATAGAAAATGCAGTGATATTATTGCAGATTTAACTCAGGGTATGACAAAAAGGCTCACTCTATGTAACTCCGCTTTTTATTAAATATATTATTGATATAAATTTAGCAATCCATTGCTTCGCCAACTGTCGGACTTATTTTTTAATTAATCCTGTAATACTTTTCTGGGATTTACTTATTATAATTTGTTTGCCCTCTCGTCAGCAGTCATTTGTAAACACTTTGTGTCCATTTAACCGTGCTGTTAACTGTGCAATTAAATTATTTTTTATATTCAGAAAATACCTATCGCGCAGCAGTAAATATCTTTTGATAAACTGGGCAAACAGGTTTGCCGAAATTAGTGCTGCAATTGCATCATATAATCGATACGTGCAGTTCCATTAATGCGGTGAAACGGAATGCATCTCAACTGGTAATAATAATGTGTTACGCGTTTTGCACCGGCAGCTTTTAATGCTTCGCAGGTTTTGTTTATCAAAAATTTCTCCGGATATAACTAATTGACTGGGGTAGTTATAATTGGCTGCAAACCACAACACCTTCAGTTTCATTACAAATACGTTCAACAATATCATCCGCAAGGCTAAAGCATGGCGGCCATTGTAGACGGTTGTAATTGCATGCTTTTGCATGGCCATTGCACGCTTTATAAACTAATAATAAGCCATCTTCAAACGACAAGGTTTTATTTGCAACTAATGCAGAAAATTCACCAAGTGAATGCCCGGCAAACCATATCAGGCTGGTAATTTTCGAGTGTTGCCGCTCAGTACAGAATG
>JADJJZ010000017.1 GCA_016706255.1 Bacteroidota bacterium
TATCAGGAAGAGTAAAGCTACGCGGTTGGTTGGCGTCGCTGGAATTTAATTTTTATTTTTAATTTGATACATTTTCTAACAATCACGTTTTGTTTCACCACTACATGATTTTGCTGATTCTTGGGAGGCGGTTTTGCTACCATTATGTCACCGCTAATTGGTTTATCAGTTAAATTAAATTTTAATTACGATTGGTAGGTTTCTCTACCTAGCTCATTATTAATTATTGCACGTGTTTTTAACAAAAAGTTGTTGGAACATTGGATTTGCCTGATACAATTAATACTGTAATTGCACTCAAAAGGATAAAAAATATCAGGTTGTTTTTCATGGGTTGAAAGTTGGGATTTTGTTTTATAAACCTAAATCTTAAAATTAAACGCAAAACGATATTAATTAATTTGAATCATATCACATATATATGCAACAACTCTCCATCCACATCCATGGGTTGTTCGAATTTGGAAGCCAAGACAGGTTAGGAGGTTTATGGAGCTGGTGTTGGTGGGTAAAAGGGTGGCTAATATTTTGGCGGAGGAATCGTTTGTTTTGCGGGCTTATAAAATGGTGTTGGCGGCTTCGAAGGCGTAACCTGGGGACTGGAATTGTGGCATAAGGCAAAAACCTAAATCATAGTCGTCGAGGTAATTGCGTTTGATGTAGGAGATGATGCGATAGGTTTGTTTGCGTGTCGGTGATTGTTGCTACCCAATAATATAAATCGGGTAGTCTCATGATTTTGTTGATATAGGCGGCGGCATCATCGGAATTGCGGACTTTGGCGGTCGCCGATAAATTGAATCCAGCCGGGGAATTTAATATTTCAAGGACAAATAAATTATCCTCCGGCTGAATTAATTGCGGGTTAATCGTTGTGTTATAATTGGTTTGTGAAATGTAACATGATTAATAATTAACGCTGCTGTTGAATTAAATTTTCGTATTATTTTATGCAGAATGTAATCCGATTTTATTTCCTTCACTGTCAGTAAAATGTACATAAATCCATTTTTGCCAATTGCCGTTTTAGGTAAAGTTATTACGCCGCCCGGCTGCAGTAACTCTGTCTAAATTACATTCCAATCCTGCCCCCATTTAAATATACCAAGGCACCTTTTGCAGAAGGTTCATAACCTGCGCCTTTGATGATACATCCACCAATTGCACCTGATTGTAAATCGACAGGAAAAAGGCTGATTGCATACCCATTGCTTCCATAACAGGCATTTCTGCTGCTAAAATTGTTCCCGTAAAATTTTTTGCCTCGGTTGAAATCTAAACAGGAATTTCGAACCAGTTGATTGCGTTGCTCATAACATGATTATTTTAGGTTAAATTAAATTTATTTTCAAGATTTACATTTATAAGTATTAAGTTAATTTATACACGAATAATTTTGTGATAGTAACGATGCAGCGATTCCTAGCCGGATAGTATGGAGGCCGGGGAGGAGGGATTGTTTGATTTAGAAATTGAATTTGTTGATTTGGGTTATTCTTATGCCGCAGCTTACGATTAATACCCGGCCGGAATGGATAGCGGTTGAGATTGTGTGCTGGCTAACGCGGGAAGTTCATGCTTCAAAAAATATTTAAATTGAAGATTGAAGATTTGTTGATTTGGGTATTTTTCAAGAACGAAATTTATGATTGAAAATTGTCGATTTATTTTATAAAACTACTTTTATTGGATGATTTACAATAAGTAATAAATTTTATACCGGAAAGGTAATTAATGCCTTGCGCACACTTTCGCGGAATTCAGAATTTATTGATACCCATGGATAGCATTTTCGTGGTCGAAATATTGGATATTTTCAGTTGCCATATTACCTGCAGAGGTCGTCTGCCGCCATTGGACAACCTCCGGAGCCGCCTTGAGTAGCACCATCGAATCGGGTGCAGCCACTGTTATATGCGGCATCAATTTTTCCGGGCCAGGCATCGGGTGTGGTATGGAGATGTGCACCAAAATCTACTTCACGAAACTTGGGAATTAAATGTGTAAATCAATAATTTATACTTTCAGGATTTGCAACTTCCAATGGTATCGGCAAGCGAAACATATTTAATATTCATGGCAACGAGTTTTTCGACCCATTGCGCTGCAATTTCTGCACTCCACGGATCGCCATACGGATTACAAAACCCATGGAAATATAAAATCATAAGTTTTTTCCGTTATCGTCGCACAACTTTTTATTTCCTGCTGCATTCACACTTTCGGTGATACTGGAATTTATATTACGTTGTGAAATGTTTCAGAAATAGAAATGGAAAACCTAAATGGGTTATTGCCTCATATTTAACAGCATCTTCAGCACCACGCACATTACCAATAATGGCGAGTATTTCGATTTGGCATTTTTTAAATCGAGTTGGGCTAGAACCTCGGCTGTATCAGCCATTTGCGGGATTGCTTTTGGTGAAACAAAACTGCCGAAATCGATGGTATCGAAACCAACTTTAAGGAGTTGATTGATATAAGCCACTTTTTTATCCGTTGGAATAAAATCAGTACAAACCCTGCATGGCATCGCGCAGACATTCAACCAATCGTATGGATTTAGCAGTTGTGGGTGACATGATACAAATTTACTATTTAAATTTTTTGCTTTGGATTTTAGATAGGAACACCATTTTTATTAAAAGCGTTCAATAAAAATTACAATACCACATTTACAATTCGCCTTTCACAATGATTACTTTTTAGGTTCTTTTACCTTCTGTCCATTTAACAACAGCATCCAAAGCAAGCTGGTATTTTATTTCTGCTTCTTCCATATCCAGCGGCAATTCAATGTTTGCGCGCACTTTCCCGTTTATTGAAACCGGATAACTGAAATTACTTTCAGTAAGATAAGTGCCATCAAATTGTGGCCAATTGGTTTGATGAATAGATGTTAGTATATCCGCATTTTCCCATAATTCTTCGGTAATAAATGGTGCAAATGGTGCAATTACAATTAATTTTCGAGCACTTCACGTTTATAACATTTAGCTGCCTGCAATTCATTTACACAAATCATAAAATGCACTCACCGCTGTATTAAAGCTGAGTTTTTCGATATCTTCTCCGGCTTTTTATTTGTTTTATGCAATATTTTTAATTCAGCAGCAGTAGGTGTTTCCATTATTAACTCGAACAATTCCGTTTTCATCGATAAATAATCGCCACAGCTTGCGCAAAAATCCCTGCACTCGGTACCACCTTGGTATCCCAAGTTTTGGCATCGAGCGGACCTAAAAACATTTTCATACATGCGGAAACAATCTGCACCGTATTCGTTGATTACGTCATCGGGATTTACAGTATTGTGTTTTGATTTCGACATTTTTTCGGCTTCGCTGCCACAAAAATATTTTCCATCTTCCAAAATAAATTCTGCATCTCTAAAATCGGCTCTCCATGTTTTAAATTTTTCGATATCGAGCACATCATCTTTCACAAGTTTGGTATCAACACGTAATTCAGTTACTTCGTAATTTTGTTTTTGCGATTTGGTAACAAATAAATTTGTTCCGCTCACCCGATAAACAATTTTCGAAACACCCTGAATCATTCCCTGATTTACCAATCGTTTATACGGTTCATCTTTAGGCACAAAATTTAAATCGTATAAAAATTTATTCCACATACAGGAATACAATAAATGGCCAACGGCATGTTCAGTTCCGCCAATATAAAAATCGACATCCTGCCAATAATCTATTTTCGCTTTTGAGGCAAATTCACCGTTATTATCTACATCCATATACCGATAAAAATACCAACTGGAGCCCGCATAACCCGGCATGGTGTCGGTTTCACGGGTTTTTGCCGGAGCGAAATTTACCCATTCGGTAATACCTGACAATGGTGATTTTGCAGCGCCTGCAGGTTTATAACTTTCCACTTGTGGCAACAATAACGGCAATTCGTTTTCATCGAGTAATTGAGCAATACCATTTTCATAATAAATTGGAAATGGTTCGCCCCAATAACGCTGGCGAGAAAATCCGGCATCGCGCAAACGATAATTTACTCTGCGTTTACCTTTATGCTGATTTTCTATTTCGCTCAATATTTTATTAATCGCATCTTTTACTTCCATTCCGTTTAAAATTCGGAATTTATCATCGCCAATTTATCTTCACGCGAAACATTCGGATAAGCAGATTGATCAACCACCGAAATTATTTCGATGCCAAATTTTCTGCAAACGCAAAATCGCGATCATCGTTACTTAGCACTGCCATAATTGCCCGGTTCCATATCCTGCTAAAACATATTCTGCGATATAAATCGGAATATTTTTTCCATTAAAACGGATTCACTGCGTATGCACGGTAAATTCGCAAGTTACTTTTTAACTTCACTAATTCTATCGCGTTCACTTCTGCTTTTTACATATTAATATATTCTTCAATTGCGATACGTTGTTCTGCTGTAGTAATTGCATTTACCAAATCATGTTCCGGTGCCAACACCATAAATGTTGCACCAAAAATGGTGTCGGGACGCGTAGTAAATATTTCAACAATTTTATAGGAACCGCAACATTAAATTGCACTAATGCACCTTCACTTTTACCAATCCAGTTGCGTTGCATTTCTTTCATACTTTCACTGAAATCCACACGGTTAAGGCCTTCCAGCAAACGGTCGGCAAATTCGGTAATGCGCAAAAACCACTGACGCATTTTTATTTTTTCTACCGGATGCCCTCCCCTTTCGCTGACACCATCTTTAACTTCATCGTTGGCAAGTACGGTACCTAACATTTCGCACCACCAGATATCGGCATAATCGAGATAAGCCAAACGGAATTGCATTAATAATTTTTCGCGGTCAGCTTTATCATAATTTTTCCACGCTTCTGCATCAATTAAATCTGTGCATTTATCTAAAGCAAATAATCTGCTTGTTCCTTCTGCATTTAAAATGGTAATTAATGATTCGAGGTATTCTGATTTATTGGTAAATGGATTATACCAGCATTTAAATAATTGCGTAAAAATCCATTGTATCCATTTATAAAATTTCGGGTCGCTGGTTTTCACTTCGCGTGACCAGTCGTAACAAAATCCCATGCGCAATAATTGCTCACGGAAATAATCAATATTTTTTTCGGTGGTAACTGCAGGGTGCTGACCTGTTTCTATTGCATATTGTTCCGCAGGCAACCCAAAGGCATCGAATCCCATTGGATGGAGCACATTAAATCCCTGTAATCGTTTAAAACGCGCAATAATATCGCTGGCAACATAACCCAGAGGGTGACCAACGTGCAAACCGCTACCACTCAGGTGGAAACATATCTAACACATAATATTTCGGCCTGGTAGGGTTCTTTAGTGACCTTATACAAACCGGTGTTTTTCCATTTCTGATTCCACTTCTGTTCGAGTTCCTGAATGAGGTTTATTGAATAATCCATAATGCAAAGGTAATTAATGTGCTGATGTGCTAATGTGTTGATGTGCTGATTAACAGCCGATTTTGAGTAAAAATGTTATTCGCCCAATATACCGTATGCCCAATGGAACAGCCGGTTTGGAGTAAAAATGTTATTCGGAGCTGGAATGAATACTCAATTAAACAGCCGATTTGGAGTATGAATGTCATTTCAGAGTTGGACAATGTACAATGGAACCGCCGATTTGGAGTAAAAACAAAATTTGGAGTAACGTTGCGGCTAATCAATATTAGTCCGGATAAAAAATGCCGAACAGCCGATTAATGTGCTAATGGGCTGATGTGCTGATGTGCTAATTAAACAGCCGGTTAGGAGTACAATTGAAATTCGGAGCTCCGATTAGGGTTTAAAATTAATGTGCAGCTGTACCAATGGAACAGCCGATTTGGAGTAAAAATTAATTTCGTAGCTCACGTTGAGGCTAATCAATATTAGCCCGAGATGAAGTACCATTGGAACAACGGATAAGGGACTAAGATTTACATTCGAAGCTGCGATTTACCCTAATAAATATTAACCCCTGCTCCTAACCCAGGTAATTTCCTAACCTAAATTTCAATTTTACTTAAAAGTCCAACCTAACGACTCACCCCATTAGCTAATTTGCTAATCGGCTAATTTGCTAATTATCTACAATTCACCACAATGCATTGAGTTACTAACATGTTAAGGCATTGCGGGCAAGGAGGTTATGGCTTAAATTTGCCTCAATGTCGCAACAGGTAGGTAAATCGCTGCAGCGTAAACAAACGCATTATATCAACTCTATTCTCATTACTTCCCTTGCATTATTGATGTTGGGGTTGATGAGCATTTTGTTTATTTCATTTAAGTATGAAGAGGCCAATATCAAGGAAGATATGGTTATTTCGGCTTATTTGAAGGGAGGGTTTGACTGCAGACCGACATTGATAAACTGCTCAAAAAAATTGAATCGGAGTCGAGTGTTAAGGCGACAAAATTTATTTCGAAGGATGATGCGATGAAATTGTTTGAGGACAAGTTTAATGAGGATCCTACGGAAATTTTGGGAGATGTAAATCCCCTGCCGGCCTCGGTGGACGTGACTTTGGACGCTTCTGCGGTGAATGTTGATTCGATTAAATTGTTCAGAGAAAAATTGCAATTATATCCTGAAGTTACCCATACAAGAGCCAATGAGGAACTCATCAGTTCGGTGGATAATGACCTGAAAATAGCAGGATTTATTATTGCCGGGTTTAGCATCCTGTTTTTATTAATTTCCATTGCCATTATCGATAAAACCATACGCCTGAGCATGTATAGCAACCGCTTTTTGGTGCGCAGTATGCAACTGGTGGGTGCCACACGGTCATTTATAACGGGGCCTTATGTGCGTCGAAGTGTGATCAACGGACTGGTTTCGGCCTTTATAGCCCTGCTTTTATTGCTGATTGGGGTGATTTATGTCCATAATAATTTCAATTATTGGGATTTTAGTAACGGTACTATCAAAAGAGGTTTTATTTTTACATTTTTAATGCTGATTGGGGTGGGCGTGCTCATTACCTGGTTCAGCACCAGAAATTCGGTTCATAAATATATCAGGATGAAACTGGATGAACTGTATTAATAATTAAATTTGCAGCAAGATGGAAAATCAGCAACCCGCTAAGAAAGACAACACAAAATCAACAGCTCCTGCTACCACCGGTAAAATGGTTTTGGGCAGAGAAAATTATATACTTATTGGTGTTGGATTAATTGTAATCATCATCGGATTTATGTTGATGAGCGGTGGCAAAAGCGACGACCCGAATGTGTTTAATCCGGATGAGGTTTATAGCACCACCAGAATTACTGTTGCACCAATTGTTGTTATTCTTGGTTTTATCATTGAGATCTACGCTGTGTTTCACAGATCAAAAAAATAATACATCCTTATGACCATTATCGAAGCGGTTGTTCTTGCCATCGTGGAAGGAATAACTGAATTTTTACCCGTGTCGTCTACCGGCCATGATTATTGCTTCATCGCTCATGGGCATTGCGCACGATGATTTTACAAATCGTATACCGTTGCTATTCAATTTGGCGCTATTTTATCGGTGGTCGTTTTATACTGGAAGAAATTTTTTCAAAGTGTAAATTTTTATTTCAAACTATTTGTCGGATTTATTCCTGCTGCCATTTTGGGATTTTTATTAGGCGATCAAATTGATGCCATGCTCGAAAATGTAACGGTTGTTGCCATAGCATTAATTGCAGGTGGTGTGGTGTTATTATTTGTCGACCGTTTATTTGGTGCAGATATTACCGGTGACGTAAGCAGCACCGAAAAAATCGGATATAAAAATGCATTTGTGATTGGCGTATTTCAATGTATTGCCATGGTGCCGGGGGTATCACGTTCTGCCGCAACAATTATTGGCGGATTAACACAAAAACTCACCCGAAAAGTAGCAGCAGAATTTTCATTTTTTCTTGCCGTGCCAACCATGTTTGCCGCAACAGGATATAAATTGTATAAATTATACAGCGATGGCCCGGGATTTACTTCTGCCGATTACACCCCATTAATTATAGGTAATGTGGTTGCATTTATAATCGCCATTTTTGCCATGCGCAGTTTTGTTAATTTCCTCACCAAAAAAGGATTTAAAATATTTGGTTATTATCGCATTATTGTGGGCACCGTTATTTTAGTATTACTTGCTTTGGGTTACGATTTGCAGATTGTATAATATGTTTACACCTCAGGAATTAATCGAAGGAAAAATTATTTTAATTAATAAACCATTACGCTGGACGAGCCACGACGTAGTTGCAAAATTACGTTCACCAATTAAACGTTATTGCAGCGATAAAAAAATGAAAATCGGACATGCCGGAACACTCGATCCATTGGCGACCGGCTTATTATTATTACTTACCGGCAAAGCAACAAAACGCACAGAGTCGTTACAGGGGTTAGATAAAGAATATACCGGCACAATCACATTAGGCGCCAACACACCAAGTTATGATGCCGAAACTGCTGTGTCGGAAACGTTTTCTTTAGATGGAATTACTGAAGAAAAAATTTATGCTGCAGCACAACAATTTATTGGCGAGCAGGAACAAATGCCGCCGGTTTATTCATCGGTTCAGGTAAATGGTATTCGCGCTTATAACTATGCCCGCGAAGGCGAAACAGTTGAATTAAAAACGCGAACAATAACGCTTTTTAAATTTGAAATCACCGGTATTCGTTTGCCTGAAGTAGATTTTTAGTGCATTGTAGTAAGGGCACCTATATTCGCTCACTTGCATTTGATTTCGGTAAATTTTTGGGCTGCGGTGGTTATTTAACTGCACTTTGCAGAACCCGTGTTGGCGAATTTTTAATTGACGATGCTATTGAAATGGAAACCTTGTTGAAAGGAATTATTGTTGCCAAAACGGATGAATCTTTGTAATATTTTTACTGCGCTTTATACCCAATTATTTATGTTGCATTAATACAAACTCACCGTAGTGGTAGCTGAATAATTCTACGTAATTTTTACTGAGTGTTTCAACTTCGCCGCGCTGACAATAATAATACATGTAATTTCCATCCGGTTGTAAATCATGATTAAACGTTGCTAATTCCAAATTATAAAAATTACTTACATCTTTATGAAAATGTAATGAGTTATTAAAAATCCAGGAACAGTTTAAGGTAACTTTTTCTTTTTGGGGATGATGTTCATCTATCCATGTTAGCACGTCCTTTGTATGTGCATCGAACCACCAGTCGCGATAATACCTAAAGTTGGCTGTGTTAAAAAAGTGGATTAGTCCAATACACAAAAATACCGCTAAAATGAGGTTTCTCAGGCGTTGCTTTTGGGTAAAGATGTTACTTATTGTAATAATTACAATAAGTACAAATAGTGGATACATAAATATCGCACCACGGGCATTCAGGAAGGGGACATCAATGAGATGAAACTGTAAAATTGTAACGGTGATAATACCGCTCAAAACAAGGTAACAGATTACGCCAAAATTTGCTAAGGCTTTTAAACGATGTTTGATAAACTGTTGAATTACATAAGCACTTAAACCGATGTATACAATGATAAATAGTATGGTGAAAACAGTAGCGGGTTTAATTCCAAAATATAATTCACTGTAGCGCATCGCATCTACCAATGGCAGTAGTGTAGATTTATAAAAACTCTCCGTTCCCCAATATACAAACTGGTCGGTGCTCACCATTTTTTTTATTGGATTATAGATGATTGCAGCCAATACTATAATGGTTAAAAAAACAGGTAATATTTTTTTGAAAATATCTTTTTTGTTCGATTCGGTTAAAATAATAACCATAGTTAAAAACACCAATACCAGGTAATAATTGAGCAGGGTAAAATTAGCAAGAACGGCTAAGGCTGCGCTAATGTAGGTATAGGTTAAATGATGTATATTTTTTTGGGTGAGATATTGGTAGAACTTATAAATGGACAATACCATTAACCCGATGGACAAACCGTAACCGCGGGCTAAGGCGAAAAAATCGAGAAGGTAAGGGTTACAAACCAATATGAAAATACCACATAATACAAACCAAAATTCATTTCTGATTTTTTTTAATAATTCAACAGACACAAAAAATATAACACAAATGCCAGTAAATTGGTGAGGCGCACCGTAAAGGAAGTCACCCCAAATAATTGTGTAAATAATTTAATGCCCAGGGTATTTAATACATGGTTATTTGGGGAGGAATCTTTAGTATAAAAAATAATATCCCAAACCTTCAGCGGTGTATAATTAAAATAGGTTCCTGCCTCATCAATTGTCATAGGAATAATAATCGCTCTGGCGCATAGGTATGCCGTAAACAATAACCCTATAAACAGATAGATGTTATCATAATAAGGTTTATGCACAGGGCTGTTAGTCATCGATAGAAATTAATGGGCTACAAATCTTTACATTTGTTGCGTGATATGCAAGTTTTAAGAGATTTAAATCAGCTTCCCGACCTCTCGGGCTCAGTAATTACCATTGGTACGTTTGATGGGGTGCATACCGGCCATTACGAAATTATCCAAAAAATTACGGCTTCGGCCAAAGCTATTGATGGTAAAAGTGTGATTATTACATTTCATCCCCATCCGCGACATATCATCACCCCCGAATCACCTGTTTATTATTTAACCACCTTAGAGGAAAAAATTAAAATACTGGAGCAATACGGAGTGGATGTTGTGGTGGTGGTACCATTTTCACGCGAGTTTTCAGAAATCAGTGCAGAAGATTATGCCAAAACATTTTTGATCGGAAAATTTCATCCTGCAATTATTGTATTTGGCTATGACCATAAATTCGGGAAAGACCGTTCCGGAGATATTCATTTGCTGAAAAAAATTGCCGGTGATTATGCTATTCAAATTGAAGAAATTCCTGCACATGTAATCGACAGCGTTACGGTAAGTTCTTCAAAAATCAGAAATTATTTAAAAGAAGGAAATATCAGTGAAGCGAACGACTTACTGGGTTATCATTATGAAATTTCCGGCCCGGTAATTAAGGGCGATCAAATTGGCAGAACCTTGGGCTTCCCTACTGCAAATATTTATGTTGAAGAAAGTAATAAGCTGATACCGGCAGATGGTGTTTACCTGACTGCTGTGCATATTAAAAATAATCCGAATAAATATTATGGGTTATTGAGTATTGGCACACGACCTACCTTTAATAAAACTGAAAAACGTATTGAGGTAAATATCCTGAATTTCAGCGACACCATTTATGGTGAAACGATAACAGTGGAATTTTTGGCATTTATCAGAAAGATAAAAAATTCAAAGTGTAGATGCACTAGTAGCAGCAATGAACGAAGATAAAGCGCTGCAACTTTATTAATTAACTAATCAATTTATAAGTTAATTCTTTGAGCAGGGCACCGTGTTCTGTTTCCCCGTTTTCAACACCTTTGGAGCGTAAATCGTATTGTAATATGAGTTCGAAAATTTCTTCCACACGTTCTCTGCTATAATGTTTGCGGGCATTTCGAAATTCATTTTTTTGAGATGAATGTATGCCGTAAATTTTAAACATATCGAAATCGGTAACATCACCCCTAAAATTAAATGATATAATTTCTGATAAGCTGCGTGTATGTTGGCAATGGTCAGAATAAACGGATTTGCCTTTGGGTTATCATTAATATAATCTACAATAGTAAATACTTTAGTAGCATTTTTCATGAGCAGTGCACTTTGTAATTCGTACACATTATAATCTTTACTGATGCCAATATTTTTTTCAATCTGCTCAACGGTAATTTGTCCGTTAGCCGGAAGGTTAATACATAATTTATCGAGCTCATTGGTCATTTTCGACAAATCGGTGCCGAGGTAATCAATGAGCACGCGTATCGCTTTACTATCTGCCGTTACTTTTTTTCTTTTTAAATAATTATCAATAAAAATCGGCACATCTGCTTCCTTTAGAGTTTCTGATTCGTAAACCAGTCCTTTTTCCTTTATTTGTTTAAATAACTTTTTACGCGCATCATATTTTCCGTCCTTATAACAAATTACTAAAATAGTGGTTGGCGATGCACGTTCAACGTAGGTTTCCAGTTTGTCGAGTTCACTGCCACGGGTTTTCATCATTTGTGCTTCGCGGAGGATAACCAGATTAAAATCAGCGAACATAGGAAAACGCATAGCAGCATCCATAACCTGTTGCGGATTGCTGTCTTTACCGTAAAAAATAGAGCAGTTAAAATCTTTTTGTTCAGGGGTAAGGATATTGTCCTCCATGTATTCGCTCAATTTGTCGATATAATACGATTCATCCCCGTGCAGTAAATAAACGGGTTTAAATTTTCTGGCTTTTATATCGGCAATCAGGTCGCGGTAGTCCATAGTGCAAAGCTAATTAATTGTAAATTTACGGCGGCATGGAAATCCGCTTTTCGAAATACGATTTCAACATTACATCGGATGCAGCACAGCAGTTCATTTTCGACATCATCAGAAAAAAAAATGTGGTGCTAACGCCCGAGGAATGGGTGCGCCAGCATATTGTGCATTACCTCATCAATGATTATGGTTTTCCCAAATCGCTCATCAGCCTCGAAAAACTAATATTGGTTGTTGTGTGGATTTAGAAAAGGAAAGGTTACTTTTTTAGAAGAATTACCGGAGCTTTCGGTTTTATTACCCAAATTAAAATCCGAATAATTACTTTTTTACTTCTTTATGATTGTAAGGGCAATGTAAACATCCGTTTCCGCAACAGTAACCGCGTTCCAGTAAGTATTTTTCGGTGAATACGAGGAGGCCGTCTTTGTTGATGTAATAATCTATGTTTTCGATTAGGGGTGTGGTGGGCATATTTCGACGTTAAGGAGGGAACGCTGAACCCGGCAGGCGGGTCGCGGATTTTAGCTGATGTAAACTGATTTTTTTGGTTGGATCGGTAAAGGATACCCGCAAGTGGGACGCTGATTTTTTTAAATTGGATAAATGGATGTTTTTAGGAACGCTGAACCCGGCAAGCGGGTCGCGGATTTTGTTGGATTTAGGCTGATTTTTTAGAATGTATAAATAGATTTTTAAATGAAACTCGCTGATTTTTTTATATTGGATAAATGGATGTTTTTTGGAACGCTGAACCCGGCTAGCGGGTCGCTGATTTTTTTATAATAATGTATAAATGGGTTTATTAAAGATTGACGCTGTTTTATTTATATTGTATTAATGCCGGTTAGATTGATTGATATTGATATTGATATTGATATTGATATTGATATTGATTTTTACAATTAAAAATAGCGCATCCCAGTATAATTAAATGGGGTTATGCCGCGTAATTGTTCTTTTATGTCTTCAGTTACATCTAAACCGTTTATGAATTCCTGCATGGTGGCTTTTGTAATGGTTTGACCGTTGCGGGTTAGGTTTTTTAAGGCTTCGTAAGGTTGGGGGTAATTTTCTCTGCGGAGAATGGTTTGAATGGCTTCGGCAATTACGGCCCAGTTATTATCTAAATCGTCGTGAATTTTTGTTTCGTTCACTTGTAATTTTTTTAATCCACGGGATATCGATTTAAATGCGAGGATGGTGTGCGCCATTGGCACTCCGATGTTGCGCAATACAGTTGAATCTGTTAAATCGCGCTGTAATCGGGAAATCGGCAATTTTGCAGAAAGGTGTTCAAACATGGCATTGGCGATACCTAAATTACCTTCTGCATTTTCGAAATCGATTGGATTTACTTTATGCGGCATCGCTGAAGAACCTACTTCATCTTTATTAATGCGCTGTTTAAAATAATCCATCGAAATATATGTCCAGAAGTCGCGGCTCATATCAATTAAAATCGTATTAATTCTTTTAAGCCATCAAATGCGGCTGCCATATTATCATAATGTTCAATTTGTGTGGTATAACGGCAGCGTTCCAAACCTAAACGTGAAGAAACAAAATCATCGGCGAAAGAAATCCAGTCGATATCGGGATAAGCAACAAAATGTGCATTAAAATTACCGGTAGCACCGCCAAATTTTGCACTAAACGGAATGGCATTAAATACATTACGTTGTTTACTAAGGCGCTCAATAAATACCCTTACTTCTTTACCCAGCATTGTTGGTGAAGCGGGCTGACCGTGTGTTCGTGCAAGCATTGGTATTTTAGTCCACTGAATGGCTAATTCACTCAACGTATTAATTAAATCTTCCAGCATTGGAGCATATACATCAATTAATGCATCGCGCAATGAAATGGGGATAGCGGTATTATTTATATCCTGAGAGGTTAAACCAAAATGAATAAATTCTTTCCATTTTCCAAATCCTAATTCATCAAATTTATCTTTTATAAAATATTCAACCGCTTTTACGTCGTGATTAATTTTACTTTCAATGGCTTTAATTTGCTGACATTCTTCAACATTAAATTTCTTATAAATATTTCTTAACTTACCTCTATTGTCAGAATCGAAGTCTTTTAATTGTTGAATGGGCAATTCCGTCATGGCGATAAAATATTCCACCTCCACATAAATTCTGAACTTCATCAGAGCATATTCTGAGAAATACTGACCCAGTTCAGCTACTTTACTATGGTAACGGCCATCTATAGGCGAAATATTCAACAATTCGCGTTCATCCATTGGATTCAAATTTTAGGGTGCAAAGTTACGGAAAATAGGGGGATATGGGGGATTTCAAAGCCAAATGCCTGATTAGTGCGAGGTATTGAATGAAAAAAGTGTGGTTTAATCCCGTAAAATGTCAAAATCCTGCAACTGCATACACTTAAAATGGCTTTTGGGGCAGACTTCAAAACCGATTTTGGAACATGGGCGGCAGCTAGTCCGTTTACTTCTAAAATTTTATGGGAAGCACGTTGTGCTTGCAGCGAATTGGTGTTACCAAAATAGGGATACATACCAAATTCTGGAATGGTGTTACCCCAAATTGAAATAATATCTTTTTTTAATGCTGCAGCAATATGCATCATTCCTGTATCATGCGCAATTACTTTTTGTGCCTGTTGTAAAATGGAAGCACTTTGATTCAGTGTATATTTTCCGCAGGCATTATACATGTTGTTTGATGATTGCGTTACAATTGAATCACCCATAGCAGTATCTTCTTTCCCACCAATTAAAATAATAGGATATTTCAACTGATTACACAATTCAACGGCTTTATTTAAAGGTAATTTTTTGGTGTTGTGCATTGCACCGATCACAAATGCTATATATCCGCGGTGGAATGTTTCAGGTAAAGTTGTTATGTCAACATGTCCGTGAGATGGTATAAAATAATCCAGTCCATTACCATCATTTGTTACCCCAAAATCTTTAGTTGTTTCAAGATAGCGGTCAACAATATGTTTTGCTGGCAATTTGTTGATTTTGAATTTTACAATCATCCATTTTTTAAAATTTAATTTATTAAATGAGCGATGTTCAATGCCTAAATTTGTTTTAATTAAAATGTTCTGAGGTTATGATGTAAATCAATAATTAAATCAAACTTTTCTGCATCTAAACGTTCTAAGAGGTCGGGTAATTTTTTTTCCTCAAAAGCATGAATTTTATCGACATAGGGATTTGCTTCCAATAAACTTACATATTGCGATTTTGTTGCATAGTGAATTGCCGCATTTGGAAAATGGGTTTTTATACAACGAATTACCGGCGTAGTGAGCACAATATCACCAATTGAGCTAAACCTGATTATCAGAATCTTTTCCGGCATTTGTAAATTTGCAGCAAATATCTGAAATGTTAGGCTTAAAATTACCCACCGACCCCGCTGGGTGAATCTTGCGGAAAAAGTCTGGAAGAAATACTTACGGACCACGCCTATTGTGAACAAAGGCAGCTTCTTCATGCATATCGCTGGTGCAAATATTTCCGGACAGGGAAGAACTGGTAGAGGCTGTGTCGCCAATTGTTACGGAGGAATGGGGGCATTTTCGTATGGTATTAAAAGAATTAAAAAAGCGCAACTTGAAATTGGGAAAACAACGTAATGATGTTTATGTGCAAGCCCTCAAATTTCAAATAAAAGGTGGCAACCGCGATCAGCAATTGTTAGAAAAATTATTGATGTGTGCCCTCATAGAAGCCAGAAGCTGCGAACGTTTCAGGTTGTTGAGTGAAGGGCTTGAAGATGCCGCTTTACGCAGTTTTTATCACGAATTTATGGTTAGTGAAGCGGGACATTACACCCTGTTTATCGAACTTGCGAATACTTATTGTGGGAAGGAAAAAGTGAAAATTCGCTGGCAACAATGGTTGGATTATGAAGCGGAGGTCATGAAAAAAATGGAATTAAGTGGCTCAAACATCCACTAAATCAGCATGCTGCACAATATTTTAACTGCTTTTTCGTCATATTATCTATTCAAAAAATGTTATTAAACAGTTGGTATTTAAGGTATAATGCCCTGGCTAATTACCCAAATAACGAAAATCCATATATTCGTACTTTAAATCAGCAAAACAGCAAAAAATACAGCCTTATGAATGAAATGCAAGACAACAATTTAACCCTCAGGGATATTCAACTTGAGCAAGCGCGGTTTATGACCAGAGTATATACCTGGATGGCATTTGCTTTAACCATTACCGGTGCAATTGCTTATATCGTTGCAGGAACACCAAGTTTGGTTTACGCAATTGTGAGCAACCAACTTTTATTTTTTGGATTAATCATCGCTGAAATTGTTTTAGTGGGTTATCTCGCTACGGCAGTTGCAAAAATGTCAGCCCAACGTGCCACAGCATTATTTATCGGATATGCCGTTTTAAACGGATTAACCCTTTCGGTTATATTTTTGGCCTACACACTTGGTTCTATAGCTTCTACATTTTTTGTAACAGCGGGAACATTCGGAATAATGAGTGCTTATGGCTATTTTACGAAAAAAGATTTAACCTCAATGGGTAATTTATTAATGATGGCATTACTCGGATTAATTATTGCCTCAGTAGTAAATATCTTTTTGAAAAGTGAAATGTTATACTGGATTGCCACTTATGCGGGTATTTTAATTTTTGTGGGTTTAACAGCTTATGATACGCAAAAAATTAAAAACATGAATATTATAGGCAATGAAGGCACTGAAGAAGATAGAAAAGAAGCGGTAATGGGTGCCCTTATACTTTACCTCGATTTTATTAATTTATTTTTAATGCTGTTGCGTTTATTCGGAAGAAGAAAATAAACAATTGCAAATTATATATAAAGCGCCGTCAGGAAACTTTCGGCGCTTTTTATTTTTCGGAATAGGGTTCAATAAATTTAATATTACGTTGCAAGCCGGTAAATTTTGTTCTTTTTACTGCAGATTTTTTAAAGAGTAGATTAAATACTTCCGCAGTAATTTCTTCCCAGTCCTGTTGCTCCATTTCCTCCAATTGTGCACTTGCATTAAACTTAGGTTCCTGATGTTTTGTTGAAAAACGATTCCAGGGGCAAACCGTTTGACAAATATCACAACCAAATATCCAATTGTCCATTTTACCTGCAAACTGCTCAGGAATATTAGTATCTTTTAATTCGATGGTTAAATAGGAAATACATTTAGATGCATCTATCTGATAAGGTGTATCTAATGCACCGGTTGGGCAGGCTTCAAAAATATGTAATCCCGGCAACTGCATGGCAATTAATTTATCCTGCAACTCTCCCTTCAATCGGTTATAAAATATAGATGATTTTGCATTGGCACCCATGGCCGAAATAATCAAATACTGACGGGCATTATTATTTTTCGCCAGTTTGGCAATACGTAATGGTCGGTACATATCCGCTTCGCGATAGGCTTCCTTGTTATTATTTACATTTTTATTTGTAGTTCCCAAACAACAATACACATCTGCGTTTGCATAAAGTGCTGCATAATTTTCCAGGTCGGAAAAATCAGTTAAAATATTTGGCTTATCATTAAGTTGGTAGATTTGTTTGCAGACAAAACATTACTTCATCATAATAATTATCGTTACATAATTATTGTAACAATACAGACCAGTTAATCCCGAAGCGCCAAACAATAGTGCACGATGGTTGCACACATAGGAAGGCGTTTAAACTTTTATTCCGAAAGCAGGAGAAATATATGCTGCTGCGAAAAAAAGAAAGCTGCTGATATTTCCTATGGTAATTCCCAGTTATAAAGATAAAACTTTCAATTTTATTTCCGGATAATGAATCACCTCGGTTCTGTATTGTGCAAACCTTGCGGAATAGTTTCGGCAGTATGAAGAAACTATAAGAATATTCAATAAGCCTTATTAGTAATCCTGACGTTTTCCAGTTAAGGAGCGTTTTGTTTCTAGGCTGTTACATTATACACCTTAGCAGGTAAGGGCGACCGATGGTATTATTTTTAATAATTGTTTTATAGGTGATTTTTTGGCGGAGCGTTAATTGATGTATTTTATTGGTAGGTTGTCCGCTTCATTCCAAGCAGCATAAATGGCGCTGAGATTGCGGGATTCTTTTTTCCGTAAAATCGGCCCGAATTTTCCAGCTTATCCGGTAACCGTAAATCATCCGATCCAAAAATGATTATATTTTCGTTCGCATAATCAATACCTAAATTTCTGGCAACCCGCTGCGCCGCTGTTTGGTAGGTAATTGTAATGGAATTATTGTGCTATGAGTTGCTGCAATTGATTACATAGTTAAATGAATTATCAGTGCACCGCAATAATCGATAACAATTAATTCCCAATTAGTCGATAACTTTGATTTATGATCTCTCTATAGCATCAGGAAGATACTTTCCGAGTGTAAACAGGGCATAATTATGGAAAAACGTGGGTTAGTCATTTTTAAAAATTGCGGACTTCCCTTTCTCACATTTAATATAACAAATTAGAGAATCCGATGTATTTTATATTCATACCACCAAATTTTCTGATGGCAAAATCGCGTTTTACGGGGAATAAATTTTCAATAATAAAACAGGACTGTCATTGCACACCTTTATCAGATACCACTTCTTCATCAAATATTTTCCCGAGGACACGGGTGGATGTTCAACAATGTATTCCGGAATAAACCTAGCTACTCCGGCTCCTTTCCGTAAAGGCGTCAGTAAGCATAACAAATTCTTCGCGGTATCGCCATAAGTAGTAGCCAGCCCGATCGTTCCATCAAAGTGATTTTACCATCGTAAGCCGATTTTGCGAATTACCATTTCCGATACTCACCTTTGCTGTTGAACAGATGATATGGTTTGTAACCGTTACAGGATATTGTTTAAGCTTAGCTGCTGTTCAAGTGGTGGGATTTTAAATGAAAAATATCAATTTCCGGATAATTGTCTGCCGTTTGAATAATTGTTGAATAAAATCCGGCGCGGAGTTTAAATCATCAACACCGATACATCAATTCGCCTGGGCATTGGCCATATGGCATTACGGCTTTTCGGTTCACTTTTGCATACATGGGAGTCAAGCGAATATCAGTATTTTGCATACTTATTGCGAAGTACTATAGTATCTGATTTGTAAATCAGTAATCTGGGTGCACAACAAATTAAATTGTCAAATCTGGGTTCCAGCAATCTGGCAGGTCAAATATCTGCCGTTAATGGTCGACAGCGGATGCTCAAGTTCTTCCGTTTGGTTTCTGCCTGCCGAAATAAAATATTACCAACAGTTTGAGCGGCAGAGTAAAATAAACATAATCATTAATGGCCATACGACAGACTGCCCCAAGATGATATTCACCCATCGCCAAATAAAATTATAAAACACCATAAATAGCAACAAGGTAAATGGCGTCAGATACGGTTGAGTTTGGTAGAAATTATGATGGTAAAAAATAGGAACAAACAATCCAAAAATGGAACCAGTAAATCTGTAGGATTTGTCTGCAAAAAAATTAATAGGACTAAACAAAAATTGCAAAATAATAAACGGATAATCACATTACCATATCCATATAGCTAGTCCACATAACATTACCATAACTTAACGAGGCCTGCACTTAGCGGTTGCAATTAAGGATTCAGCCGTAGTTGAAGGAGATAATGGTTGTTCTACCGGAAACATATCGCAAAACGTCTAGATAACCTTATAATCGTAGTAAACAATGGCCCCACCATAAGGGGATCTTACAGCAACGCAGTTTATAAGCTGCCAGTTGGCGAGCTTTGAGCACGGAAATACCATCACGATTAATTGCACAACAGATAGCACAAATTAAATACTGCCAATAATTAAAGATTCCATTCCATAGCTTCATAATTAAAATTAATAGAATCCGTTAAAAACAACACAAAGCCAAAAATAACAAATGCCTCACGCAAGTGCCGTCGTGTAAACGGTTGAAACGGCCCCTGGTAACACGAAAACGCTGCTGCGCGTTCTTTCACTACGGCATTAAATTCAGGATTAGCTACTTTACATGCTCTGATAAATAACATCAGTGCTACTACATACAGAAAATGCAGAAAAACGCACTTAAACGACCGGAGCTATTCAAACAAATGGGGCCAATAAATATTGTCATATAATATAAGATAGGAGATATTTCGGATGATGTTTCGGGATATTGCCAGGCCAATCATAAATGCACATATAAATCAGTATCGGGTAAATAAGGCAGATAATTAAAAAAGCTGTCGCCAATTACCAGAAAAAACTAAAATGAAAATGGCAACCAACAGGATGATAGTTTTTGTTGAGATGCAAAAACACATCACCGTCAAATAAAGTAAATAAGTGGGATACGCCAATGTAAAAAGAGAAAAATGAGGTAATCGTGCACATTCAATATTTTTCGGAAATGGTCTTCGTTCAAGTTTCCGGTTTTAATTTTCTTTAGTAAGGCTCTTTTCTTTTTCGTTGCCTTAAAAACGAAAATTAAGTAATCTTTCCTTCAGGTAAATTTCTGCTGTAATACATTTTCATGAGCATCCACCAATGGGGAA
>JADJJZ010000018.1 GCA_016706255.1 Bacteroidota bacterium
AGAAGGGTCGATTGGTGTTCCTAAAATAAAAGCACCAATTATATCAAGTAAACAACTTGGGCTTTTTGACTGAATGAGTAAAACTAATCCCAACATAAGCACAATCATAAATAATTAATTACTACTTATGACTTGTAAAAGCAGTTATAACTAATACAATTTAAAAGATTACATAAATCGCTCGATATTTAATTCTGCGATCTTGATGCGGATGTGTTTATTAAAATAAGTGGTTGCCTTAACCTAATAATACATCATTTCTCTGGTGTAAGTTTTGAGGTTTAGATTAATTATAAATTATTTTCTCAACAAATGCTATTCCCTCACTGCAATTATTTCAAACACTGTATTTTTGTAAATCATGAATTGCCCTTAGATTTTTTCTTCATTTTCGTAAAATGCAATGCAATAATATTAATGAAATCCTTTAAAAGAATTTTTAGCCTCAGCGATTTGCACCCCCGTAATTAGCAAAAAAAATAATATGAATCCCGATTATAGCATCAATAGTATATCTCAAAGCTTTAGAAAATTGCAAAGCATTTTTTCTAAATAATGGCGTTTTATAAAGAATATGAAATCTTCTAAATCAAACTTAAAGGTTAAAGTTCAATAACAAAGTAAAGATAATCCCTTAACTTTACTTTAGTGGTGGCGAAAAGCAAAGTTAAATACTTCAGTAATGCAATTCAACAAACTTGACCAAAGGAGCTTGTAACAATTGTGTTTCAAGGCATTTACTTTTCCCTATTTTTGACCTCTATACATATGCAGCCTGTATTTCGTTATTACCTGTTTACTTTATTATGTTTATTGCTATTCACTGTCGATGGCAAAAGCCAAATCCTATGCACACCCAACGAAATCAGAACAGAAATCACCATTAACGCTTCCGCAGCTGAAGCTTGGCAATTATTGACTGATTTTGATGCTTATGCCAATTGGCATCCATATATTTTACAGATTGAAGGTAAAGTTGCGCTGAAGGAGAAAATTAAAGTGACAACTATTGATGCAGATTCAACTACAGATAAATTTTCGGCCTTTATTTTGGTGTTTGAACCGAATAAACAATTAGCCTGGGGCGGTTCGCTGGGGTTTATTTTTAGTGCTAAACATTACTATATTATTGAACCAATTAATGATAACCAAATACTTTTTAGTTCAGGGGAATATTGGCATGGGATATTCGGGAAAAATTATGGAAAAAAGATTTACCTCGAAACCTACCAAAAATTTAGCGCCATGAACGAAAAAATGAAATCCCTGCTGGAAGCTGAATAATAGCTACAAATGAATTGATAGTGTTGTCGTGGAGTTTCCAACTCCTGACGCCACCCCGGTCTCCGACCGAAATAAGGTAAGTACGATAAATTTTCTCAAGTATTTACAAAAATATACCGCAAAACCCGCTAATTGACGCAATTGTTGGTAGTTATTCGCTGTTGTATTATTTTAGCTTATTATTAATTAAAAAAATATTATGGCAATACTCAAATTTAATACTACTATTACTGCTCCAAAACAAAGGTTATGGAATGTGCTTTGGGATGATGTTTCCCTATCGTAAATGGACTGTTTTTTTCATGAAGGCTCTCATGCTGTAAGCAGTTGGGAGCAGGGTGGCAGGATCGTGTTTCTTGGCCCTAACGGTGATGGCATGTATAGTATGATTGAAAAAGGATGACTGTAAAACAATGGTGTTCAAATATTTAGGTGAAATTAAAAATGGAGAACGTATTGCTAAAGATTGGGGTGATGCTACCGAAAGTTATTTCCTTGAAGAAAAAGATGGAATTACCACATTAAACGTGCAATTAAATATGGGCGCAGAAGCCGGTATGGAGGATTATTTTAATGGTGCCTTCCAAAGACTCGAAGTGGTGAAACAACTAAGAAGGTTAATTTGTTTCAATGTTTATCACTGTTTTACGATAATATAATTATTAGCGGAGGATTCTGTTGTTATTAGCAACAAATAAGTGCCTGCGAGAAGTCTTTCTTTTTGCATACCAATGGTGTGGTGACCGGTATTTATAATGCCATGACTTTTATTGTATAACATTTCGCCCTGCATATTTAACAATTTGAAGGTCACAGTTTCCGGTTTATCGAGTGTCAAATGATATATATTAAAATTATTGTCAGATGGATTCGGGAATATGGAAACATTTAATGGGATATCGGGTGTGTTTATCGGACTGGTATAAGAAAACTCTTTTAAAACGATTTTATTTTCCGGGTCAAAAGTAACGGCAGTAGCAATTTTAGAAAAATGGAAGTTGAAATTTTGATTATTGACATTATTAAAAATAGTTATTAAAGTATCGCTGCCATCACTGAAATTAAACAACAATTCCACAGGCATAGTAAAAAACGGCGGATCTAATTGTGTTTGATTTATTGTATAATTTACAGTTGAGGCATCCACTTCCGGGTAAACATAATAGGTATTTGCATAAACTGGATGATTTGGTTGTTTCAGCCATTCATCAAAAAAATAATCAAGTGCTATTCCGGAATTTTCACTGAAATATGATGCAAAATCATCAATACTTACATTTTTATACATAAAATTAAATGTGTCGGTGGTATATGCTTTCAGCGTTGCAAAAAATGTGCTGTCGCCCACAATATTTCTTAACATATGGATTACGCAAGGTGCTTTGACATAGGTTATTACATCATTAAACAACGTATCGAACGGAGGTGTATGTGTAGCCCAGCTCTCCATTGAAATTGGAAAACCCGGATTTTCCTCACACTAATAATTTGCATATTCGGTAATTGAATCTTCCAATGCATCAGCACCTGTCAAATGGGTTACCCCATAGTAATTCATTATAAGATGCAAATCCCTCATTCATAAAAATGTCGGCCCAGCTTTTTGGCGAAATTAAATCTCCAAACCATTGATGCGCCAGTTCGTGCGACAACAGCCATTCGCTCCAGCAATTTTTACAAATGATGGTTTACACTTTGATTTTCCATGCCTTCTGAATAAAATTCAATAGAACTTGCATTTGCATATTTTTCGAAAGGGTAATCTCCATATAATTCGCCAAATAATCCAGCATGAGGGGCATCGTTGTTTCTGTTGTTCCAATGTCTTCACTATTTGCATAATAATAGGTAAGTGGAATACTATCTTCCGGATGTGTAAGCGGATGCCAATAATTAATATCAGCAATATAATTTGTTTTGCCCACTAGAGCAACAAGGTATGTAGACATCGGATCGCGACTTTTCCAATGAAACGTTTTTATGCCATCGGAAACAGTTGTATCCAATAAACTGCCATTAGCGGCTATTTCTGCATTTTCAGGACCTGAGACATATATTTCAACGGTAGCTTTATCGGTGGGCTTGTCGTAACAAACAAACCAGTTATGCGCACCTTCGGGCTCACAATCGGTGTATATATAACCATTATAAGCATAAAATGAAGGGTCAACAACATCTTTATGATGGTAATAAATGGGTATTACTAAAGTATCATCCGGATTATACGTTGTATTCAATGTTATCGTCACATAATCAGCATCCTGAACAAATGAAATTGCAGGAAATGCAACAGAGTCGACTATTAATTTCGATTTTTTAGCGTCAAATACTAGCGCACTAAGTGTTGAATCAACTTCCAAGGTTATTATTTCTGTGGCATAATACAAAGAGGGATACGGTGGAAGAAAATTGTCGTATAAATCTAAATGTAACTCATAATTCAGCACATCAAAACGATGTGGTGTCACTGCACCGATTTGTGCCTCAGTTGTTGAGAAAAATAACGGAGTAAATAATAACAGGAGTAATATTTTTTTCATAATTATTTTTCTTTTTATTTGAAACTAAGATTTCTTTTTTAAAAAATGCTTTCTACTTCCCATTATATCCACTCATGGCTAGAATCATAAGCGGGTCATCAATTTCAATTAAATCGATAATGGCTTGTTTTTTATTTGCAGCATTTTGATAATATGTTTTTGCAATGCGGTAACCAATAAATAACCTAAGTCGGATGGTCGGGTAGTTGATGCTGCGCCATTATACAACCAGTTATTTGCATCAGCATTACATAAAGTAGATTTAAATTCGTTCCATAATTCAGCTTCATGTGCATAACCATAAGTATCGGTATCACCATAATTGGTAGTGCCGTAATTAATTCACCAATAAAATTTGCCACACCTTCATCAAGACATTCATCCAACTGGTTACAAACAACTGCACCCGGTTTTAACAGATATTTCTGTTGTGTGTGAATGGCTTCATGTGCAATAATTGCTTTAATTCGTTGTGGAATTTTAGATTTTTCGCCGGTTGTGGTGAGTTCAGTGCCAATTAAAATAAATTCACTTGTTGTGGTTCCACCTGTGCGCATAGCACCAATTGAAAAACATACCTGAAAGGGTTTAAAATTCGGATAAATAATTTTTAGGCTGTCAAATACAGTTTCAATAAGTGGCAGCGCCTCCATTGCCATGTAAGTATTTTCACGCACGTCTGCATACGCAGCATATTGTGTTTTTAATTTTTTAAATACTCGGGTGCATACAAATCGCGAACTTTTATAAACTGCAGAAAACCGTTGGTGGCTAAATCAAAATAGTAGTTTTGGATTGTTGTGATACTATCATAATAATTTTTACAAGTGGTCAGTTTATCAAAGGCCACCCAAAAATGATTTATGTCAGCCGTTAAAACATGTTGTTTGTTTTCTTCTACCAGTTGATTTAATAAATTGTTCCTTTCGTCTTTTTCTTTTTTATTAAATTTTTTAACATAAAAACTAACGGTGCCGGATTCAGGATTATAATCACCTTCAAGTTTTTTGATATAAAAAGTAAGTTGCTCCGATTTTAACGCCTCATAAAATAACACTTCCTGTCCGAAAGTGCCGTTGTCTGTATCTTTATAGCCGATGGTGTCATTATTTGGATTCTTCAGGATTAATTCCACATCAAGACCATCCTGCATGACATAAAATTGAAATAATTCGCCTTTTTTAACAGTAACAGGCATAACAATTTGTTGTGTGCTGCTAACTGCAGTTTGACTGTTCCAAGTATTTATTGCATAAGGTACTGCCAGGCAATTGAGTGCGAAGAGGCAGCAAATGGTAAGGATAATTGATTTCATATTTAAGGTTAAACAAAAATATAAAATTAAATCAACTAGCAACTAGAACATTTTTTAAAAATAAAAAACCACATCAATTTATGTTAACAAATTGATGTGGTCTAATAAACGTGTTTCAGCTAATTTAACTCAGGAAGTTCGCTCCCAACGGATATTTAAATTATATTTTCCTTTAACACCTAACATACTACCCTTGATATCGGCATTTAGTTGCCTCGAAAAAGCTGTGCCAACAGGTATTACAGGCGGAATATTAAAAATAAAGTTATCGGTAATAATATCTGAAGTATCTATTAGTGCTGTACCCGGAATAAGAAAACCAAATAGATATATGCCGGCACCTAATAACATTGTTAACAATCCAAAAATTCCAATTGGTGCAAGAACAGGAATGGCACTTAACATCATCATGGCAAAACCAATTTCGAAAACGGCAATACTGATTATTGCCATAATTAATGCAATGTCCCCATCTCGTTCCTCGTTTGCCAGGTCTTTTTCCTTAACTATAAATCCGGCAAGGAAGTTTTGAGGAAATGTACCTGCAGCTCTTAAATCAAAATCCTGTAGTGTATTGCCTAATTGTTTAGTTTCTCCTTTTTTTATTTTGCCGACATTTATTCGCGGAATGGCATTTACCTGGCCTAAGGCATTAACAGTAAATCCTGTTATGCTGATTTCATCTTTAAATACATCTTGTGTTTTAATACAATGGATATTGTCTAAAAACAAACTCAGTGTTCGTGGATTTAAACCTATTGGTTGGGGAGGTGTTTTTTGTACAGATAATTTGCTGCCAATATTTAATTTGCCACTAAATTTATTTTGTGCTGTAGTGGTTAATTTATTTTTTTCAGATTCAGTTAAACGAAATGTTTCCGGTATTTGAATTGTTCTAATTTGTTCAAAACATGGTTTATCCGATTTTAAATTAACAGTGGCTAAATCGCCAAAACGCAGTTGCATTTGTATGGAATTTAAACCGGTAACTGTTTCAACTTTACTAAAAAAAGGTGCCTGCTTATTTTTAGGTGTATTGTGATATAAATTTAACAACAATCGCTCTGCACTTTTTGGATCGGCAGGCAAAGGGTAAGTTGCCGGTGACTTAACATGAGCCGCAACCTTTGCAAAAGTAAGTTCAAGCATTTGATTTAATCTGGCTTTCATAAATTCAGCCTTAACTTCGGGTATGCCTAATTCCTGGTAGTTCATAATTGTTTTTGTTGTAAAAATATCCCTGTATGCAGCTGAAGGCAATCACATTAAGATGTGATTTTGTGGTAATGTGTACATAGCATTGAATGCTACGGACGATGGATTAATTTATTAATGTACCAATGAACAGCCGAAACCTTTGTGAGTGTTAACATTCTGCGTTGTTGTTTTACATTTAACTATAATTCACAAGTTAAAAATATGAAACCTCTAGGAGGCTTTTGTTTATAGGTAAAATGACATGTTGTGGCATTATTTTACATTAATCTTTAATGCACATTTCTTGTGTCACCCTGCCTCGCCCAGCAGGTAAACCGCTGGGGTTTGCTTTGATTCTTTGAAGGTATTTTTTCTACAATCGTTTCACCCCTACCTTATCAGGAAGGTAAAGCGATGCGGTTTTGTTTATGTTTGAAATGGCATGCTGAGTTATGATTTTACATTTTTTGCTTCAGCGACATTTTTGTGTCACCCGCTGGGGGTTCCACTGATTCTTGGGGAATTTTTTTCTACCAATCTTTCACCGCTATGCGGTTTTGTTTATATGTAAAGAAATGACATTATGGGCTATTAATTTACATTGAATTTTAATTCAAGTTAAAAATATGAAACCACTACGTGGTTTTTGTTTATATGTAAAGTGACATGCTGTGTTATTATTTACATTTTACTATAATTCGCATTTTGTGTCACCCCTGCCTCGTCCGGCAGGTAAACCTACGGGGGTTCAACTGATTCATAGGGGAGGTTCTGTTATACCATTCTGTCACCTCTACGAGGTTTGATTGTATGTAAAAAATAAAATGATTCGATTTAATTTTTAATTATCTCATAATCGAGCGGTGAGGATAGAAAATATTCGAATACTTTATGCTAATTAAATTTAACGATGATTCAACCGCGTAGACTTTACCTTCCTGATAAGGCAGGGGTGATACGTTTGTAACAAAAGATACCTTCTAGAATCGAAGGGAACCCTGAGGTGAAAGAAAATTTAAATCGAGGCAAAATGTTGAATCAAAACTAAAATTAAAATTAACGATAAACCAACCGCGTAGCGGTTGCATACTTTTAACAAAAATGTAAATCGAGGCAAAATGTTGAATCAAAACTAAAAATTAAATTTTACGATGCACCAACCACATCGCTTACCTTCCCCTGATAAGGTAGGTGAAATGTTGGTAGCAAAAATGCCGTCCCTAGAACCAATAGAACGCAGCCTTGCCTGCCGGACAAGGCAGGGGTGAAACAAAAAATGTGAATCGAGGCAAACTAGTTGAATCAAAACTAAAAATTATATGTAACGATAACCCAACCGCATCGCGGTGAAAGATTGGTAGAAAAATGCCCTCCCAAGAAACAGGTAAACCCCAGCGGGGTGACACAAAAATTGTGATTCAAACAAAAGTTGTTTTTGGTTAACCTGATAATTTGCTTAAAACGTTGCGATTGGAACGATGCAGAAACTCCTAGTCCGGATCGCAGTGGAAACAAGCTAATGTACCAATGTGTTAATGTGCTGATGTGCTAATGGAACAGCGGGTTTTGAGGTTGATTTATAATTTAATGCTTGTTGCAACGAAGAGCCGGTAGGGGATTTTATTGGGGGTGGGGGATGTTGCTACTCCAAAAATGTTTTCTTCAAGCTGCTTTGTTTTGCAGTTTGGTGCGGAAAACGCTGAGTTTTAAATTTTCGCTCATCATGTGGATGCCGTTGTAAATCATGACTAAACTTACCATCATAATGACGTGACTGATGTCTTTGTAATTAAACCAGGGGCTCAGCGAAAATTGTTGAGTGTGAATTAAAACGGTAAAAACGAAATGCCCATTCCGACATGATCCAGCCGCTGCCGGAATGACTGCGTTGCCAGGCGATGAAGTGGGTTAAAAAAATGAGGAATAACCCCGCCGCTGCGTGAATTTTAAATATTTCGAAATTATTGCTGATAAAGGTGTAAGCCATGAATACGGCGAGCAATACAAAATTGGTAATCGTTAAAAATTTGCGCACACCGGAATCCATATTTGTGAAGCGGATGGTGGCTTTGAGGGCAAAAAACACGGAAATGCTGCTAAAAACGGTCATCGCCATAAACAGGGTATTATACCACCAGATTGCTTCAGTCCCGTTTAAGGCATGTGCTAAAGCCCCAGTGCCGGTCGAAATACCCATAAATAGAAAAAACATGCGCCACGAATTATTAAAAAAACTCTCGTTGAGCCTATTTTTAATGCGTGCGAACAGGGTAAAACTGATTACCGCTAAAACGATATCTGTTAAACTAGTCACCGGCTCGCCAATGGTAAGTCCGGCCACAGTTATTATCTCTATCTCCAATGCCTGGTCCTGCTGTTTTTGGTCAGTCGGCTATGATTTGCCGACACACAATGTTAAATAAAGTTGTGCAAAGTTACGGCATCTGTATATACATTTTGGTGCCAGAACTTCGAATTCGGACTTATTTAACACTGCTTTCGCGGCTAAACTTACAGACAGGCTATTTTAGCGATAAAATCCACTCAGTGATTACCTGCATGGCATGTTCATTAAATGATTCTGCATTGGTGGCATATTCCATCGGTGAGCCGCTGTTGGAAGTTTGAAATAAATGGTTGAGATTTTCCAGCGGCACAATTTTATAATTTTTGTTTCCGGCAACCTGCAATGCTTTTTCTATTGCGCCGAGATTTTCTTTGTATGGCACTTGTAAATCTGTTGTTCCATTAATTGCCAATACCGGAATTTTTGTTTTTTCGAGCGCAGGACGTGGGTCGTAACTGATAAAATATTTCATCCACATATTTGCATAAAAATCGATGCTTGATGTTGTGTCGGCAATGGTCATTTGAATTTCTTCCAATACATCGGGTGATGTTGCTATGAGAAATTCTTTATTGAGCGCAATAATTTTTTTCGCCATAATTGCTGTATCCGTTTCGGTTTTTACTACCTGAATAATTTGGTGACGCAATTGATTTAAGGCTTTTACTGCAGGTTCACTATAACCGCCTGCTTTTGCAATTAAATCGCCTTGTAAATACAAAATTGAATCGCCTGCAATGCCCGGCCCAGCTATTAAAACAATAAAATCGACATTTTTATTTTGAGTTGCAGCAAGCGGTGCAATTAATCCGCCTTCGCTATGTCCGGCAATTCCAATTTCACTGATATTAAGGTCCTTACGCGATTTTAAATAATTGACTGCAGCACTCGCGTCTGTCGCAAAATCTGCACTCGTTGCCGATTCAAAATTACCTGTCGATTTTGCAATCCCGCGATCATCATAACGCAAAACAATAATACCTTTTCGTGTGAGGTAATCGCTTAATACTAAAAATGGTTCATGACCGAGCAAGGCTTCGTTTCGGTTTTGCGGACCGCTACCGGTAACCAAAACAACAGCTTTAAAAGGACCATTTCCTTCGGGAATTGTAAGCGTTCCTGCCAACGTTACGCTATCGGCCATTTTATTTTGAAACGTTACTTCTTCTTCTTTATAAGGATACGGTTTTACAGGAGTTTGTAAACGTTTAGCGGGCTCAACGGAGTCCACCTTTGCAAGATTTACCGGAAGATTTGAACCACCTTGCATCCATACGCCTGCAATTTCATTTTTTTCGGGATTGTAATTGCCTTTAAATCCGCCGTTGATGGCAGGAATCGTGATATCTAAAACATTATTTGTAAACGTAGTTTTTGTTGTCGGAATACCATAAGCGCCCTGGTCGGGACTGTCGAGCGTTGTAACTAGTGAATCGCCTTGTTCCGACATATTAAAACAATGCGCAGTTCTACACCAACGTTCAGTTTGCTCATCCATTTTCCGGAAATATTTTGGGAGAAGGCATTTGCTGCAATAAAGTTCAGCAGCAGGCAAAACAGCATCCATTTTTCATAACAACTAATTTCCAACAAAGGTAATAGGATGCTTGGTAGCAATGGTATTTTTTCGACGGGCATGGATGTTTATGCGATAAACACGATACAATTTAATACCAACTGATTTAAATATCAGCATACCAATTCACCGTCATGAAATTGAAAAAATAAAAATACCTGCTAATAAAAAAACAAACCGGAAATTAACGCATTTCGCTGCTTACTTTTTCTGCAATTGCAGTTCTGCCGGGATATACTTTTAATGATTCCTGCAAACAATCCATTGCTTTATTAATATCATTTTATTTAATACGTAAGCGATGCGCACTTCATTTTTCCTAATCCCGGGGTAGAATAAAATCCGGTTGCGGGAGCAAGCATTACGGTTTCATTATTATAATTAAATGATTCGAGCAACCACTGACAAAATACATCGGCATCATCGATTGGTAATCGTGCTATTGCATAAAATGCACCACCGGGGTTGGACATAAACACCATCCATCGCATTTAATCGCTGCACACATAAATTGCGGCGTTCAACATATTCTTTTCCACTTCGGTAAAATAAGATTCCGGCACATCTAAAAAATGCTTCTGCCAAAACCTGCTCTAATGTTGGTGGCGATAAACGGGCCTGTGCAAATTTCATTGCCGTTTCCATTACTTTATTATTGCGGGAAATTAATGCTCCGATGCGCGCTCCGCAAGCACTGTAGCGTTTTGAAATGGAATCCATAAGCACCACATTTTCATCTAACCCTTCCAAATTCATTACTGAAAAATGTTCATTACCATCGCACACAAATTCGCGGTACACTTCATCGGCAAATAAAAATAAATCGTATTTGAGAATGAGATCACGCAATTGTATTAATTCTTCTTTTGTATATAAATATCCGGTGGGGTTATTCGGATTACAAATTAAAATTGCTTTTGTTTTTGGTGTAATTAATTTTTCGAATTCAGAAACCGGTGGCAATGCAAATCCGTTTTCAATATGCGACGTGATAGGTTTAATTACAATATTTCCTGCTGTAGAAAATCCATTGTAATTAGCATAAAGTGGTTCAGGAATAATTATTTCATCACCTGCATCTAAACAACTCATCATACCAAACATAATAGCTTCGGAGCCACCTGTTGTAATCATGATTTGATGATGATTAACTTCAATATTTCTGCTTTTATAATATTGAACTAATTTTCTGCGATAAGATTCAAATCCTGCAGAATGCGAATATTCCAACACCTTTAAATCTGTATTTCTCACCGCATCCATCATTTGATGTGGCGTTTCAATATCGGGCTGACCAATATTGAGGTGATAAATTTTAATTCCTCTCAATTTTGCTTTTTCTGCAAATGGCACCAGCTTCCTGATTGGCGAAGCCGGCATGTTATTTCCGCGTGCTGATATTTTTGGCATGTTGCAAAGGTAAGGAATGTGCTGATGTGTTAATGTGCTAATATGCTAATTAAACAGCCGGAGGATGTACCAATGTGCCGATGTAACCAATGGAACAGCCGGATTTGAGCAAAGTGCAAATTCTTAGCTCCACAGCTGACATGGGTCGACTCAAATTGCCAACCTACTCCAACCCCCATCAGCTAATCGGCTAATCAGCTAATTTGCTAATTACTTTTGCGAATCCGGCTCAAATTGCCAACCTACTCCGAACCCCATCAGCTAATCAGCTAATTTGCTAATCAGCTAATTGCCAACCGGGCAAAAAATTCCGTAGGTGCTAACACCTACGGAATTGTCGCAGAATTTATTCAAGATTTAAATATTAATTCCCAAAGATCGACTCCTGAGCGGGAACGCTACCGGTGTCGTCTTTTACCACTGTTCCTTTAAAGGTTAACTTAACACTAGGGGTTGAGGAATTGGATAACACGGTAATGGATTTTGTAAACCCACCTTCGTTTGCTGCATTATATACAGCAGTAACCCAACCTTTTTGTCCCGGTGCTATTGGTTCTTTACTCCAGTCGGTGCTGGTGCAACCGCAGGTTCTTTGCACATCGGTAATAATGAGTGCTTCTTTGCCTGTGTTTACAAACTCAAAACGCGCGGTAGCAGGCACTGCCTGAGGTATTTTACCAAAATCGTAAGTATCGCTTACCCACCAAATGCAGCAGCATTCGGGTTAGTATTTGTTGACGTTTGAGCTGAAACCATTCCGGTTACTGCTACAAAGGCTATGATGGAAAATATTTTTTCATTAGTTAATATTAAAAGCGGATTAATTACCACCTGAGTTAAAAATATTGTTTTGTTCAGGAACACCACCTGCTTGTTCTGATTTTTGAACTGTGCCTTTGAAGTATAATTTTACTGAAGGTGTTTTTGAATCAGACTGAACGGTGATTGCTTTTGTAAAAGGTCCTTCTTTAGCAGCATTAAATTCTGCCATAACAAAACCTTGCTGACCCGGCATAATTGGTTCTTTTGTCCAGTCAGTAATTGTACAACCACAAGTTTTTTGAACGTTTGATATAATAATAGGAGATTTACCGGTATTGGTAAACATAAATTTGTTTTTACCGGAACTCCCTGCGGAATGGTTCCGAAATCGTGTGTTTCTTCAACCCACTGGAATTCACCGGCATTTGGATTAATTACAGGAGTTGCTGTTTCTGAGCCTGTTGCTGGTGAAACAGATGTTTGCGCAAACGAGGCGCTGGCGATCATAATGATCAACGGGAGTGTGTAGAACAATTTTTTCATAATATAATACAATTTTAGTTGTTATGCGATTGAATACAAAAGTAACAAATCCTGAAATTCAGGTTTGAACCCGCGATTTTGATACAAGAATTATACCATCTGTGCATTTGTATTACTTTTTTTTCAAAATACCGCAAAAGCAAATTGTTAGCAGGCATATTTATGTATTTTTGCGCTTACTTAACTGAGGGAATATGTCGGAATTAACGCAAAATAAAAATGTCACATTCGAGTCGTTCAGGCAGGATGTCATCAACGATTTTAAAATGGCCTGTATCAGCCGTGAGGTAAGCCTTATCGGCCGAAAGGAGGTGCTCACCGGAAAGGCCAAATTCGGCATTTTCGGCGATGGCAAAGAAGTGGCTCAGCTCGCCATGGCCAAAGTATTCAAACCAGGTGATTTCCGTTCCGGTTATTACCGCGACCAAACCTTCATGTTTGCCGCAGGAATGGCTACTCCTGAGCAGTTTTTGCTCAATTGTAGCAATTCCGGATACGACTTTAGAGCCAAATTCTGGCGGGCGACAAATGAACGGGCACTTTGCTACGCGTTTGCTCGATGATAATGGCAACTGGAAAGATCAGTTTTCGGTGAATGGAAATGAGGTTACGTTTGCCACAATCGGCGATGCCAGCACATCTGAAGGCATTTTCTGGGAAGCGGTTAATGCAGCCGGGGTTTTAAAAATTCCGATGGCGTTTTTTGTGTGGGATGATGGTTATGGCATCTCTGTTCCACAAAAATATCAGACTACAAAACAAAATATTTCTGAGATACTTTCCGGGTTCCAGTTGGATGAGGAAGGCAATGGTATTCGCATTTACGAAGTAAAGGTTGGGACTACGCAGCGTTGATACAAACGTTCGAAGAAGGAATTTCCCTTTGCCGTCGCGAGCATGTGCCGGTATTTTTCCATGTTACTGAAGTTACCCAGCCGCAAGGGCATTCCACTTCCGGTTCGCACGAGCGTTATAAAAGCAAGGAGCGCCTCGAGTGGGAAGCTGAATGGGATTGTATCCAAAAATGAAATCGTGGATGATTGCTTCGAGCATTGCAACAGATGAACAATTGCAGGGATTTATGGCTGAAGCAAAGGAAACAGCGAAAGGGCAACAAAAATCTGCCTGGAATCAGCATTTGATGTCTATAAAGGCAGACATGGATGTATTATTTTCACTACTAAGTCAGCTGGAAGCCACAGTAACAATAGTTCCGGAGTAGCCAGGTATTGCAGTCGTTAAGGTCAGCAATTGACCCTGTGCGCAGAGATTTGATGCATTCTGCCAAAACTGCTTTAGAGCGAAACTGCAGGTGAATCAACACCTGAACGTGCAGCTTTACAGCAATGGGTTAAACAATATGCCGCTATTAATAATGAACGTTATAATGGTAGTTTATTCAGTAACTCGAATCAGTCTGTTTTAAAGGCAGCGGTTGTTGCTCCTGTTTATGGATCTGAAGCGCATCTGGTTAATGGTTTCGAGATTATCAATAAGTGTTTTGATGCCCATTTTGCGAAAAACGATAAAATTTTCGCTTTTGGCGAAGATTTAGGTAAAATCGGGGATGTGAATCAGGGTTTTGCAGGGTTTGCAGGAAAATATGGTGAAAACCGGATTTTCGACGGGGTATTCGCGAAGCTACCATTGTGGGTCAGGAATTGGTATGGCGATGCGTGGTATGCGTCCGGTTGCTGAAATTCAATATTTGGACTATTTATTATACGGATTACAGCCAATCAGCGATGATCTGGCTACTACAATACCGCACCAAAGGCGGACAAAAAGCACCGGTTATTATCCGCACCAGAGGTCACCGCCTCGAAGGAATATGGCATACCGGCTCGCCAATGGGTATGATTTTACATTCTTGTCGCGGGGTGCATTTATGTGTTCCACGCAACATGACACAGGCAGCAGGTATGTATAATTTGTTGCTGCAATGTGATGAGCCGGCAATTGTGGTTGAGTGTTTAAACGGCTACAGATTGAAAGAGCCGTTACCTGAAAATATTGACACATTTACTGTTCCTTTTGGAGTGCCTGAAATTATTATGGCGGAGAAGATATTACTGTTGTGACTTATGGTTCTACCCTTCGTGTTGTGCAGGATGCCTGTAAATTATTGGCTGAAAAGGTGTCAGTGCAGAGATAATTGATGTGCAAACCCTGATGCCATTTGATATACACGGTATTATTCGTGAGTCGGTGAAACGCACAAGTCGCGTTATTTTTATAGATGAAGATGTTCCGGGTGGGGCTACAGCATATATGATGCAGCAGGTATTTAACGATGATTCACTGTTCCGTTACCTCGATGCTTTCCCGAAATGTTTAAGTGCGAGAGAACCGTTCAGCATATGCAAGTGATGGTGATTATTTCTGTAAACCCAATGAGGAAGACATTTTTGAGGCAATTTACGGGATGATGCATGAGGTAAGTCCTAAAAATTTCCCTTCTATTTATAAATGAAATGTTATAGTTTTGCACCGTTAATCAATTTTTTAATTATTATTTTTTATTTAAAATGGAAACTGGTAAAATTAAATTTTCAATGCCACTAAAGGTTTTGGTTTTATTGTAAAGGACGGAACTAATGAAGAAATTTTCGTTCATCAATCAGGTTTGGTTGATAGGTAAAACAAAACGACCTTGTATCATTCGACATCGTTGACGGCCGTAAAGGAAAAAACGCTGTAAATGTTAAAGTGATTGGAGAATAAAATCCACTGGAAAGAAATAAAAACCCCGGCAATTGTCGGGGTTTTTAAGGTTAGTAAGTTGAGTATTAAAATTTGTGCAACCTTCACCCTAATTAGGTTTCAGGTTTTTTTGGGAGAGATTAATTCTCCTGCATATTGTGAAATACATTCACAACATCATCATCTTCTTCCAGTTTTTCAATCAAGTTGTTAACGAGTGTTTCTGTGTCTGCATTTACTGATGTTTTATTATGTGGAAGGCGCAATAATTCTGCTCCCCATAATTTCCACTTTTAAATCGTCGAGTTTCTTTTGCATGGTGCCGAAATCGTTAAATGTAACTTCTACATAAACAACACCTTCTTCTTCATAAATATCTTCAGCTCCGGCATCAATCAATTCAAGTTCTAATTCATCTAAATTGATTTTTGCGGCTTCAATTTTAAAAATTCCTTTGCGGTCGAATAAATAACCTACAGAGCCGCTGGTTCCTAAAGCACCACCACCACGGCTGAATAATAAACGCACATTGGCAACGGTGCGGGTTGTATTATCTGTTGCACATTCCACCATCAAAGCAATGCCGCCTGGGCCAATTCCTTCGTAAACTACCTCTTCAAATGTGCCTTCTTCCTTGCTTGAAGCACGTTTAATGGCAGAATCAACACGGTCTTTAGGCATGGAAACCGATTTGGCATTCTGAATTGCCAGTCGGAGTTTCGGATTCGTATCCGGATTCGGTCCGCCATTTTTTACAGCAATTGCGATTTCACGACCAATTCGGGTGAAATTTTTCGCCATTGCATCCCAGCGTTTAAATTTTTTCTCTTTGCGATATTCGAAGGCACGTCCCATTGTAATAGTAATTTGAGGATGCAAATTTAATTTGTTCGGGCACAATTGCCAACTATCCTAAAGTTTAGGGCTTAATAAATCACAAATTTGTAGGTAGAAACCTTATCATCAGCGATTAAACGGAAAAAATAGATTCCCGAAGCAATGCCCTCTATATTTAGGGGGTAGATGTAACTTCCTGAACCCATTATTCCTTCACTAATCCTGAAAATCACCTGCCCGTTCAAATCAACCATGTCGAATTGAACAGCAGTAAGGATGTTAATCCAAAAACAACAATGGTAGCATCGCTTGCCGGATTACCTAAAATAATTACGGATTCTGTATATGATGAATCAACCGGTGGAACAATAATTTCGTTGTTTTGTCCGGGTGAAGGTTCTGATAATTCAATAAATGGTCCGCTGAAAAATTTATCACCAAGATAAATATCTGTATTACCGCGATTAAATAATTCGATATAATCTGAATATACACCGTCCTCATCTGCAAGTGTTGCAGTATTAATTGCCATAAATTCGTTAATCACCAAATTGGGAGCTGTGAATCCTATGGGTAGATATAAAGATGCGCAAGCCGGATAATTTGATGATAAACCATCAACATCTGTTGCAGTAATAAAATAATAAAAATCGGTTTCACCAATTAATATTTCAATATCAATTCCATAATTACCATCATTTGCTGCACCATCCTGATGTGTACCATCATCATACATTGGAATTTCCGTAAAGCAAGATTGTCATTACTATAACTAAATGTTACAGTGTTTATTGAAGCATCATCTTCTACCAAAACATTAAACTGTGCATTTGAATTTGCCTGTAATAACCCCGGCATGTGGGTTGGATATTTTATAATAGGTGGAATGGCATTTAACTCCACCTGAGCTAATGTATTATCTGTTCTTGCTATGATAAAATTTTCGATACCATAAGGTGTATGGTCATCAATATCGTTCATATCAAAACCATTGTAAAAATCATCGTACGTATAACCATAATCGAACGACCTGAAAAGGTCTTCAAATGCAGCAGGTGCAATTAATTCGCGAATGGAATCGATATGTGGAATAATCACATCGGGCTGCATGGCGTAGGTTGAAATATAATTAATATAATAACTAAATCTGTCGCGATAAGCATCAACCTGCATGAGACGCTCAACAAGCGGGCGGTCGTCAAAATTCCAGCTATAAATATCGCGTTCCGTCCAGTCGATACCAAACCAGTCGACACCCATTGTATTATCACAATCGTAACTCAAAAATTCAATTTTATCTGTAATAGCGTTGTGATATAAATAAAAATTATTTTGATTGGCGCCGTAATTATCCCAATGGCCTGTAGAAATATCTAAAGCATATATTTTCAGAAACTGGTCAACGTCAAAAACTTTTTCCAGTTCACACTGTAAATTAGCAATTGGTGTATTATTTAAAATTTCAATAAATTCAATCAAATCACTTTTGTCGTTTGCAATTTGATTACTTTCTAATTCATAAGTATTATAAGCGGCCTGATTTGTTCCTTGATAATTTAAATTGCTGCCATAATAACATTTGTATAAATTACCTGAGTCATCACCAAACCGGTCGCGTAAAAATATGTCATCATATTCTTCAGTTAAGGCATATAATCCAAAGTAACTTTCATTAATATAAACACGAACAAAACTTACTCTTCTGGTTGGCAATCCAAGACTATTATAAATATCGAAATAAATTTTTCACGAGCCATTGTCGGGTCGTTATGATTGCCAATAAGATTTAATTTTTTTCGCCCTTCAAATTCCTTCCCGGTTCATAAGTATTAAATGCCACTTAAAATGATTTTTTTGGCAGAACTTAAGGACGTATTACCGCGTAAACGAAATCCGACATTTTGTAAGGTATCCTGCACAAGCGGTGAGTCATATACAAACTGAACAGCATATTCGTGTTCATTTTCCAGGTTTTCATACATTTCATTGAGTGAATCCGGATCCATTGTGATGTAAATGGAATTCACGAGTGTATCATCAAACAGTATACTGTAAGGTGTAATTTGCGCATTTACAACCTGATAACAATAAAACAGTATCCCAAATAGTAAATATTTTCTCAAATCAGGTGTATTTTTAAGCAAAATTAACTGATTTGATATGAAGTTACTTACTGTTGGACTGGCTTGCGGATTTTATTTCCTGATAACCGCTATTAATGCGCAACAAATTGTTGTTCCTGAATGGTCGAAAGGGGTGTTATGGTATCAGATATTTCCGGAGCGATTTTCAAATGGTGATTTATCGAATGATCCAACGTTAGCAGACATAAAAGGTGCATGGCCGCATAATGATACTGCAGCTTGGCATATATCGCCCTGGACGGCAGACTGGTATGCTTTTCAACCAAGGGAAAAGAAAATGAAAGACATTGGATATCAAATGCAACGCAGAAGATATGGTGGCGATATTCAGGCATTATCAACAAACTCGATTATATTCAGTCATTAGGTATTGGCGCTATTTATTTGAATCCATTATTTATGGCACCGAGTTAGCATAAATATGATGCCGCAATGTATCATCATATTGAACCAACATTGGAACTGACCCTGAAGGAGATAAAAAATAATTGCCTGGAAAATCCGATTGATCCTTCAACATGGCAATGGACAAGTGCCGATAAATTGGCATTGAAATTAATTCAGGAATGTCATAAACGCAATATTAAAATCATATTTGATGGTATTTAATCATATGGGAAGAAATAGTTTCGTTTGTTGATGTGGTAAAAAATCAGGAAAAATCTGTTTATAAAAACTGGTTTACCATTAAAAGCTGGATGATCAGATTTTAGGAACCAAATTTGAATACCAAGGCTGGTTTGGTGTTCCTGATTTGCCGGAATAAAAGAAGACAGTAGCGGCATTGTTGCACGAACCGAAACAAGATATTTTTTGATTGCACAAAACGCTGGATGTCGCCGGATGGTGTTACTGCAATAGTATTGATGGATGGAGACTGGATGTTGCATTTTGTGTTGACCACGATTTTTGGAAAAGCTGGAGAATTCATGTTAAATCAATAAATCCTGAGGCTTATTTAACTGCAGAAGTAGTAGATAAACCTAAGTTGGAAAACCCTATTTATACGGAGATGAATTTGATGCTTAATGAATTATGGATTTGCCGTAATTGCACGTCAGAATTTTTATTAATAACAATAATCGAATATCAGTTTCCGCAATTTGATTCATTATTATCGCAATTGGTGCCATTATGGTTATGATATGAGTTTGGTGATGCAAAATTTATACGACAGTCATGACACCCAACGATTTACTTCTTATCTCGTAATAATGATGTTGCCCCGGTTTAGAACCTGGGGCGATTATTTTAATAAAACCAAAGCAGAAAATCCTGTTTATAATCCAGCCAAACCGGATGCATTAGTTTATAAAAACAAATGCTGATGGCATTATTTCAATACACAATCCCGGAGCGCCAATGGTATATTATGGTGATGAGGTTGGTATGTGGGCGCCAATGACCTGATTGCCCGGAAAACCAATGGTTTGGGAAGAATTTAAATAAGGATGAAGTATATAATTATAATGGTAGTAAAAGAACAAACCGGACAAAGTGTTTGAGAAAAATCGTTACGGGTATATTATCAGCAATTAGAAAATTACATCAGGAGTTAAAGTATTACAAAAAGGTGATTTTAAGCCATTGCTGCTTGATGATGTTGCACAGGTATATGTTTTTCAAGAACCTATAATAATAAAACGGCTATTGTTGTAATTAATAACAGCAATAAAATCAGCAGGTGAATTTTATTCAGCCGGGAACAAATTATACCGAATATTTTCAGGAAACCCCAGTAAAATAACCGATAAATTTATTCACCTTTGAATGCAGCTTTGAGCGGACTGGGCGTTTATTCAGTAATTAACAACTTATTTCACCTGTTAAATAAGTAACCGTATTACCGGAAATAAGCACGCGATCGCCGTTTATGATGCTGTGAAATCGGCTTCATACCGTTTGATATTTGCAATGAGGCTAATTCTTTTATTTAATTTCTTGCTCCAGTAATTCATTAATGTTGTTTGAATGGAACCGGTTGCGCTGTCTTCATCAATGCCAAACCAGGCGCAAAAGCGGCAGACAAAATCAACGTTATTTCTTTTGCCGTAACAATAATAACACCTCGACTTTTAATTCGCTGGAGGATACCGAAATCCGGACTTATTCTTTTAATTTTTTCTTCATAATCAAACACATAAATAATCTTCACGTCCGATGTAAATTTCTTTTGGTTCATGCGCAATCCTTTTATTAATTTATCAGGAGCTTCTGGTTTCTAAAATAATCCATCGGAAAATCAAGTTGTAAAACCATTCACTGTTTTTTTTGTTACAAGTTTACCACTTTTAGACATAAATGTACTTACCTCGCCCGGCTGATCTGGCGTAATTAATCCACATGGCTCATGCCAAAGTAGCATGTCCGCATAAATTAACTTCTGTTAATGGTGTAAACCATCTGATATGAAAGGTTTCATCCGGCATTTTAACAAAAAAGCCGTTTCTGCCTGATTATTTTCCATGGCAATTTTTGTAAGGTTGTCTCCTCAGGCCATTCCCTGTTAAAGGCACCACACCGGCAGGATTCCCACCAAAAAGATTATCTGTAAAGGCATCAATTAAATAAAAGGTAAACGCATCGGCTTAATTGTTAATTGCTTCAAAGCGCGCATATCATAATAATTAACTTTTTCAGCATAACAACCGGTCCTAAATGATAATTATCATGATGTAATATGCCGTGAATTACTTCGTAAAACCGTAAATTTTCCTTTAGACGGGAGATAAGGTTCATCCAAAATAGCGCTATCCAGATTTGTTAAATATTGTCTCTAATCCAGCTCCGATTTTTCCAATCGGTTAAGTAAAGCCGACTAAGCCTGAGGTGAAACATTATCCGGGGCATATTTAAATAATTATCGTCAGGTGAAATAAAGTATGCACCGTTTAATTTTCGTAAAACATTTTCGCGCCAGCCAATACAATGTTGCACCAGTTGCCAGGATGCCGAATTAGCATTTGAATTGCCTTTTTCGCAGCTTGTTCCGGTTGTGCCAATCCTGAACCAGTGGTAACCACCTTACCTCCGTCCAGGGTGTGCCATTGTGCTAAATCTGAAAAAGCTTTTTTGAGACGTATGGATTCACTCATGTTAAAGGAATTTTATGCATTAAATCGTTGTGGATGTAAAAATATGAAAATCGGTGAAGTATAATATTTCACGCAATGTAATTTTACCGAGAAGCGGATGTGGTGTAATAAAAGTGGTCTAAATCTTCATCTTTCCAGTTACTGATTTTAGCAATTAATTCTTGATGTAGCTACAAAATGTATTAATCACAGCTTCCGGGTTGTGCCCGTTTTAAGTTGTTTTGAACATAAGCCGAAGAAGCTGTTGCCCCTTCAGCAAGTTTAACATGATATTTTTTCCAGAATCTGCTCATAACTTCTTGTTGCCGGTTGGGCTTTCCAAAAGTAACCGCAGGCCATCCTTGGCAATGAATAGGCTAGCAGTTAAAAGGCTTAATGGTCAAAACCAGATGTTGTGCCTGTTCAGCAGGGCTCCATTTATCGTTTTTTCCGTTCAAAAATACTTCCGGTTGAAACTTTTCCAGCGTTTCAACGGTAAGATTTATGCTAAAATTCAGCTTCAGGGACCTCAATTACCGTCATTTGTATAACGTTTGTGAATAAATTCCTTCATCAAAATAAGGTCAAATTACGCGAATTTCATTGAAATTTGCTGATAATATATTTTCGTTCAAAATTCACACACATACATCTACTTATGTTAAGAATCAGGTTTTCTTACTATGTGCTGTGTTATTCCTTCCTGGCATGTTTTTACATGCTCAAACCAATATTTCCGGTGTAATAAATAATTACTGGGAAGTAATAGGAATGGATAAGTGTAACAACAACGTTACCCTCTGCCTGTAACACCCATTGGCCCAGCTGTTATGAGATCATGTTTTACCTATTCAAATGCGTGGAGTTGATGCTGAAGCTGATAACACAACAGTACGGTTCAATTAATCCTTTGGCCAAAAGTGGTGTTTATGAGATGTTTACGGTTCAGGATATCGCTTTTAACGTAGTTACTTTTAACGAAGTTGTTGGCAGATTATATATGTTGGGTCAGGTCCAACTGGTTCGTGTTCCTGAATATGCTGATGCAAAATGAAGCTGGTGGTGTTACCGGTCAGCCATGGAATGGCACAACTGGTGGCATTATTTCGATGATTGTGACAGGCACACTTACCCTAAACGAAAATATTAAAGGACGCTAAAAACTCAGGTTTCTTATGCTGATGTGGCACCAATACACCGGGTCTTGTAGGGTACCTGATGGTGTCAACGGATTTGTGACAACCTTACCGGAAGAGCAAAGCCGGAAAAAAGGAGAAGGAATTTCTGAAAACGGCGATACTTGCTTGCCCGCGGCGCTTCCCAAAAAATGGTGGTGGTGGGGGAAACGACCGTCAAACCGGCGGTGGTGGTGGTTCCAATTATGCGCGCGGTGGCGATGGCGGACAGTTAATTAACCTTCTGTTGGACCTTGCGGTGGTACTTATCCCGGTTTTGGGGATGGCGGGTAACGTATAGTAATGCCGAAAATCGCATTTGATGCTGGGCGGCGGCGGCGGCGCAGGTAGCTTCCACTTACGGCATTGCTTCCTCCGGCAGGACGAGGTGGTGGAATTATATTAATTCGCGCAAAACACAATAGTTGGAAACGGATTTGGTAATTCGCTCCAATGGTGAAAGTGTTCACCCTCAGTATTGGCACGATGATGGTGCTCCGGGTGGAGGTGCTGCAAAGTACTGCTTTGCTTGAAGTAACTACAATTACTGGTCCACTTACTGTTGAAGTAGTTGGCGGTGATGGAGGTAATGTAGATAATACCGTAGATGGTGTAAACTGCACCGACCCGGTGGCGGTGGCTCCGGTGGTGTTTTATGGATGAACACGCCTGCTATTCCTGCGGGTTTAACCTTATTGGCCAACGGTGGTAACTCCGGAATTACAACCGGTGAAGTAGCAGTTTCTCCATGTTTCAACTCAACAAATTTTGCTCAGGATGGCACAGATGGTGGGTTTTGAATAACCTGGCTATTCCAACACCTACCGATTTATATACCGAACTACCGGTAGATATGATTCCGGATGACGCTGTTGTTTGTGCCGGAAATGAACTGTTTATGAGTGTTGTAATAGGAACAGGTGATTTGAGTTATCACTGGAATGACCCTCTGCTAACAAATAACGCCTGATTTAACCTTTAATCTTTACCAGTGATTCTCACATATGCGGGTAACTGTGACAGATGATTTAGGGGCCGTCAGTTAATTGGTTTTAGGAAGTAGATGTGACTGATTCAGTTACATCCGTGCTTCATCCCGATACTTCATCAGTACTTCGGTAATTTTAGCGACATTATATACAAATAAGTGGCTGATCCATATACCTTATTATGGACACCTAATTATAATATTTCAGATGTAACTGCATTTCTTAATCCGCTTATTAACTCTTATGAAACTACAACTTATTGTGTTACTGCAACACATCCTACAGGTTGCGTTTCTACCGATTGCGTAACCATTTTAGTTGCAGCAGAAGTTGTGTATTTGATTTAATGCATTTACACCAAATGGTGATGGTGTGAATGATATTTTCAGAGTGCCTCCAACAAATAATCTCTATGGAAGAAGAAACTCAATACTTTAAAGTATTTACCCGTTAGTGAACCGGTATACGATTATTTCCAGGAAGGTGGAACCGAAGGTTGGGATGGAAACCGACCCTACAGAAAGATCAGAAATTGGAACTCTGTTTATATCAAAATGATGTGCGACGGTGTTTTGGAAACCTATTCCGGAACCGTTCAATTACTAAGATAATTTTATAAAATATTAAATTAAAAAGCGGATGATCTCAAATGAGCATCCGCTTTTTAACCTATTATCAATAAACTACCGATTAAACATCCATAATAAAACGGGTTTTTCACTGCTTTAATTTTTCATCCACTGCCGAAAAAAAGTTATCTGAAGCTAGCAGGACAGCCCCAGCCTTCAGCGCTACCAATAGGATAAATTGGTGTCATCAGTCACTGCATCCCATGAATGGAAAACAACTTGTCTGTCGTATCTTGCTATTACTGATTCTAAGCCATGCAGATAATATTTTATACCAACAATTCCCATTGGCTATAATCGCGGTTTCAATTTTATATTTTCCGGAGCGAAGAGGTATGGCTGCGTATTACTAAATACCGTATTTTCGGCGCTGTATCCCATACTCCAGGGTTTTGAGCCACAACCATGACTCACCAATCCTG
>JADJJZ010000019.1 GCA_016706255.1 Bacteroidota bacterium
AAGCATTTTGGGCTTCAGTGCGACCGGAAGAACTAAATAAATGAACACGGTGTTTACCAAATGGTGGACAGTCTGCAAACATCAAAGTTTTAACACCATAGTTGATGTATATAATACATTAATGTATGGCTATTGGAATTTGGGATATGTGCGCATCGGCCCGTTTAAATATGGTGAGTAGCGATGAGGTGGAAGGATTGCGATTAAGACTTGATGTTAAAACAGGTGATTTAATCAGCAAACGCATTGCTTTAGGCGGTTACCTGGCTTATGGTATAAAGATAATGCATTTAAATACGGTGGCGATTTTAGTGTGGTATTAAATAAAAAGCCATGGCAACAATTTAAATTTTCGTACGAAAACGACCTTGATGTAAGCAGCAACGAAGGTGTTACGTTTGGAGAGGATAATATTTTGTCGGGATTATATCGCAGAAGAGATACACCGCAAAAAATAATTGACCACGAAAAATTCAGAGCACATTATGAAAAAGACTGGATTTGGGGAATATCGAACTCCATTACTTTCACGAGTGTGAAAATGCATCCGTTGTTTGATATTTATTATTACAATCGAAAGATTCGTTGGTTACAGATATTAATAATGCGGAACTTGATTTAGGATTTCCGTTTGCCTATCGCGAAAAGTTTTTTATTCGATAATTACCGACGTTATAGTTTAGGCACTAGTATCCTGTTTTTACATTTCATTATAAAATGGGTATTCCCGATTTTGGTGGCAGCGATTTTAATTATAAATCTATTGAATTAACACTTGAAGATTATTTTTTACTAGGCAGTTTTGGCTCCACCACCTATTCGATAAAAGGGGAAAAGATTTGGCACCTTACCAACGTTATTGCTGGAAAGTCCGCCCGGAAACGAAACCTATTTTTATGAATCACGGTAATTTTAACCTGATGAATGAATATGAATTTGTGATGGATAATTATGCAGAATTATTTTTAACACATAGTTTTCATGGCTTTTTCCTGAATAAAATTCCGCTGATACAAAAATTAAAATTGCGCGAGGTAGCAACATTTAAAATGGTATATGGCACATTAAGTGAAAGCAACCGCATTGCAAACGATTATTTAAAAAACACCGAACCATTTTACATCGGCAACACTGCTCCTTCTCCAAACCCATACATGGAAGCCGGCATTGGTGTAGAAAATATTTTCAAATTAATTCGAGTAGATGCTATTTGGCGATTAACCTACCGCAACAATCCCCTCGCCCCAAATTTTGGCATTCGCGTTGGTGTGAGTTTAGATATTTGATTTTATTCGAATCAATATTTTAACGCTATAAAAAAAATGATTTTATAAACCCGCAACTACATTAATCGGCTCACCTAAATATTTAGGATTAGTTTTTAAAATATAACAATCTAAAAATGCACTTACTCTTGCAGGATATTCTCTTAATTGCGCTTTATTGGAGATGTAGGGATCTTTTGCGGCGTAACCCGTTACAGTGATATCATTTGCTTTTGCAATGTAAATAGCGCGGGCACAATGCCAATCCTGAGAAACAACAATAAAATTATTTAATCCAAAAACTTTATTAGCACGTATCATACTGTCGAATGCGGAAGACGGCGTAATCTAAAACTATATCGTTTGGATTTACGCCTTTTTCTACCAGCGCATCAAACATTTCGCAAGGTTCGTTGTAAAGTAGTACCATTGTCGCCACTCACTAAAATTTTTTTCACTTTTTGTTGAGATATAATTCTGCAGCGGCATTGATACGATAGGTGAAATAATTATTTTCATATCCATTTTGCAGCCATCGCGAAGTGCCTAAAACAACAGCGACATCGTTTGCAGGATTTATTTACATCACGAAATATTTTTCCTTCTGAAGCATTATTTACAGAGCGATTAATTAATAAAATAATTAAACCGCCGTTAAACAACCAACAAAACCGATGATAAATAATTTTTGAATAGTTTTTCAATGTGGGAAATGTTTTATCTATAACGTAAATCTAAAAACAAAATTATACCAATTTATGAGCCACCAAATATTGTGCAATTTGCAAAGCATTTGTAGCGGCGCTTTTCGTTATTATCGGCTACAATCCAGCAATTGAGGGTTTTGGGCTGGGTATAATCGCGGCGAATGCGGCCAACAAACACGTCATCTTTACCTTCGGCATCCAAAGGCATTGGGTACAGAATTTGCCAAAATCATCCTGCACAACAACACCTTCCGTTTCTGTTAAAAGTTGATTGATTGTTTCTAAATCAAATTCATTTTCAAATTCAACATTTACGCTTTCGCGTCCCCGGCTTACCGGAACACGAACGGTTGTTGCCGAAACCTGAATATGATTATCGCGCAATATTTTTGTGTTTCAAAATGCATTTTCATTTCTTCCTTGCTAAAACCATTTTAAAAAACACATCCACCTGAGGAATAACATTTTTATCTATTTGATGCGGATAAGCAGGAGTTTTCTGCAACGCGACAATTGCTGCTGCGTTCGGTATGTAATTGCATGATACCTTTAGCGCCACTTCCCGATACCGACTGGTAAGTTGAAACTACAATGCGTTTGATGGTATATTTTTTATGTAATAAACTCAGCGCCAATACCATTTGAATGGTAGAACAATTTGGGTTGGCGATAATTTTACTATTGTAATCAGCAATTGCATCACCATTTATTTCGGGTACGATGAGCGCACATTTTTCGTTCATACGCCATGCGCTGGAATTATCAATTACCCAACAACCGATTGCCTCAAATTTTGGTGCCCAGTCGAGGCTCGTTTGTCCGCCGGCCGAAAACAGCGCTATTTGCGGGTTTCTGGCGATTGCCTGTTCCATGCTCACCACCTCAACATCCTCACCGCGAAACTTAACCTTTTTGCCAACAGAACGTTCAGTAGCCACCGCAATAAGCTCGGTAACCGGAAAATTTCTTTCTTCTAAAACGCGACGCATCATCTGGCCAACAAGTCCCGTAGCGCCAACAACGGCAATTCTCATGATTATTTTTTTGCAAAGGTAAGGGATGGTGAGGAATGGGGGTAGTTAATTGAAACCCATTTTAATAAAAATTAAAATTAGGAATGACCTTTTTATATAACTTTACCATATGCCAAAAAAGAAATATAAACTGCCAACCGAAACCATAACGCTCACCGATGATTTTATTGAATATGATGCTTGTTATGCTATTTCGCCCAATGAACGTGAAATTATTAACGATTTGTTTGCCGAAATGCAGATCCATGATATAAAAACAACAACATTAAAAAACCTGGTTAAAACGTATCCGGAAAATGTCGTGTTTAAAAGTTTGCTAGCAACAAACTATTTGTCTGAAAATAAAGATTTATTAGCTTATAATCTAGCGACAGAGGTGTTAGATAAATATCCTGATTTTTTGATGGCGAAACAAACCTTAAGCACATATTTTGCAAAGCAAAACAACTATGAATCGATTGATAATTTATTCAAGGGTTTGTTAGTTGCAGTATATTGTTACCAGAACGAAAAACGATTACTTATTTCGAATATCTTATTTATGTGATGGAAGCTGTTGATTTTGGTTTCGCAGATGAAAACATTGAGTTTGTAGAAGAAATCGCCGACACCTTAAGAGAAATTAAACCGTTGAACTATGCATATGAACAAATATTGCTTCAACTGGATCGAGATGAAATAGAAGCTGAATTTGATGACGATATTGTGGAAGGGGATATTTTTCAAATTGAAACTGATATCGATATTCCGGGAAGCTTTGATGCAACAGCACCTGAATTTGAAAACCCTGAAGTTTTATTGTTTTATAAAAAAAGTTTGAACCGGATAGCCAGGAAATCAGAAAGTTTTTATTATTACCAAGGGAATCTTTTATCCGCGACTTGATTAAAATTCTGCATGATCTTGAAAATAGGTTTCTGTATTTTGAAACAAAACAATATAAAGGTGGAAAGGGATGTTCAATCATGTATGCAATTTTATTGAAGCACTTTCGAAGCTGAAGAAGCCATACCCGATATATTACTTTTTTTAAAAAACAATGAAATATTTTTATCCAACTGGGTTTTTCCAAACCAGTTTTCTGATTTGTGGTCGGTACTCACAATAGCCGGAAAAAACAAATGTGATGATTATGTAGCATTTTTGTTTGAACCTGGATTAGAGCCCGCATCAAAGGTTGTAGTTTTAAGTGCTTTATTTCAAATTCAATTGCATTATCCTCAAAATATAAAGCAGTAGTTGACGCATATTTAACTATTTTAGATAGAATTAATAATCAACCTTTACAGCCAAATGTATTTAACGATTTCTTGTTAAATACAATTTGTGAGGATGCACTCGAGCAACAATATTCGCCATTAACTGAGGCCGTACAACAATTTTACAACGACCCTCGGTTTAATCCGATATTTGAGTTGCCGTTTAAAAACATGTTAGAGTACGCGATTGAGGAGGCTAATAGAGATAATTCATTCGACAAAAAAAATATCTATATAAAATATGGAGATTTCCCCGAACATAAGAATAAATTTAATTGGATGAATGCGTTTGAGGAGAATAAAACCCCGGTGCTTCCGAAACCCGAAGCTAGTGAACAGTCACCATTTAAAAATATCAGCCGTAATGCAAAATGCCCTTGCGGAAGCGGGAAAAAATTTAAACATTGTCACGGCAAATTTCCGGATATCACAAGCAACTAAATATGAAAAAAATTCAGCTTATTATTGGTATTTTTTTATTGCACATTAGTGGGTATACCCAAAACATTGTAAATAATATCTCCATCCCTAAAACCACATCCTGGTTTATGATTGGAGAGGTGCATCTGGATAATGTACAACAAGCCAAAACGGCTGAAGAAACTGCTTATATCAATAAAATACTTGCTACGGAACATATTTATAGAAAAATCCTTATAGACAGTTTCCGGGTGAATCATTTTGTAATGGAATCGTCAGTAAGTCTTGAATACTTTTTTAATAAATATATGCAAACCGGCAACGAAATGTGGATAGATTTATTTAATAATAATGAATATCAGCAAGGTAAGCTACGTTCAATTGCAGAGTTAAATAAACAAAGTAAAAACATACGCGTTTCATGTATTGATTATAATTTAAAAAAATATTATGTTAATGCAATACAAAGTTTGTTTTGTATTACTTTTTATGAACCATTTGCAAAACAATTCGAAGCGGCTGCAAAATTGAATAACGAAATGGTTATTTATGATAACCCCGAACTGGCACAGAAATTATTAGACACATCCGCATATTTCCAGAATGAATTGAAACCGTTTTTTCAATTAATTATTGATTGGTATAAAACACATCCTGAGGAAGTGGCTAACGAATTGTTTACCATTTTTCAGGTTATGCAACAAAATGATAATACTCAGTTGTTGCTTGAAAAATATTATGGCGACCTTTATCCTTATTTTGCGCGACTGAGTATTGCTTATGTTGAGGGTTATAATGGTAACACAGATTTAATGAAAGGTTTGTATGAACGTGAACAATCCATGTTCTGGCAATTGCAGGCATTGGAGTTGTTATATCCATTCGACAGGTTTTGTTTACAAATGGGAGCTGCCCATGTTTTGCCGAATACTGATTTTGATGTAATCAGACAAAAAATTGAAAAGGAGTTAAAGCAACAACCGTTTTGTTTTTATATAATTCCGGAGCATAAAATTGATTTTTTTTCAACCTATTTTATAAATCTCAAAACAGCAAACACAAATTTATTTCCATGGCAACAATTTAGTGTTAATGAGGCAGGGGTAATTGTTAAATAAACGTTTGAAATTTGGGTTTAAAGAAAATTAGTTTGCATTACAAAAAACCGTCTTTAGCGTGTTTTAAAAAAAATCCGTATTTTTCAGTCCTATTTTATCATGAAAAGCATATTGACAGCCGTTTTTTTATTTGTCTGCGCATGTACGGCACAGGCACAATTTGTCGAAAATTTCGATGATGGTGATTTACTTGGATGGACAGGAACCGATACCGACTATGTTGTAAACGCTTCAACGCAGCTACAATTAAATGGCGATTGTGACCTTGGTGGAACCGGTTACCTCACATTTCCGGTTGCAACAATGGATTCTGCTGTGTGGACTTTTTTTGTGGATCTTGATTTTGACCCCTCCAGCACGAACCATACACGCGTGTATTTACAAAGTAATACACCTGTTTTAAGTGGAGATATTTATGGCTATTTTGTGCGGATTGGGGAAGATGGATTTCAGACAGAGTTGAACTGTGGCGTTCTAATGGAGCCAGCGCCAGTATTGTAATTGAGGGAAGCTCAGATATGTCGGTTTCGCCTACAGCAGGTGTTAAAGTAGTGCGGACAAATGATGCGGAATGGCAATTGTATGTTGACCCAATCGGTGGAACAGATTATGTTTTGGAAGGCAGTGCGGTTGATGATGAATATAATGGCGGAAATTATTTTGGCATCTGGTCAAAATATACTTCAACACGTTGCGATAAATTTTATTACGACAATATTACCATCGACCCGATTTATGTAGATAACAGCGCACCGGAAATTGTTTCATTAACTGTAATTTCTTCCACGCAGTTAGAAATTGTTTTTAATGAACAGGTTGAATTAATTTCATCGGAAACAGAAACGAATTATGTAATTGACAACGGCGTGGAAGTCCAATAGATGCAACAAGAGGTGTTACAGATTTTTCAAAAGTGCTGCTCACTTTTTTGTCATCCTTCCCTGAGGGTATTAATTTAACATTAACAATTAATGAAGTTGCTGATAATGTTGGCAACGCTACAGATAATTTAACTACCAATTTTTCAGTTTACACGGCATCAGAATATGATGAATTAATTACAGAAATTTTTGCAGATATAGAGCCACAAAACGGCTTGCCACTAGGTGAATACGTTGAATTATATAATAACACAGATGTAGATATCGATTTAAGCGGATTTGTGATGAAGGATGCAACAACCGAAAGTGATGCATTTTCAACATATATTTTAACAGCAGGAACTTATGTTGTTCTTGTTGATGCTGATGTTGCTGATTTGTTTACGGCATACCCGAATGTATTAGGTATTACTTCATTTCCTTCATTAAATAATGATGGTGATGATTTGCAATTATATAGTCCTGAAGCAATTAAAATTCATACTGCTTATTACACGCTCGACTGGTACGATAGCGCTGTAAAAGAAGACGGGGCTGGAGTTTGGAGATGATAGATACGAATAATCCTTGTCAGGAAGATGATAACTGGACCGCATCTACGAATGCTACCGGTGGAACTCCGGGCGCACAAAATTCGGTGATAGCCGACAATCCGGATGAAACACCACCGGCTTTGCTGGAAGCTTATCCATTAGCAATTGATACTGTTATTGCAACTTTTGATGAAGCATTAATTGCAGCAGGTTTGGGAGCAGAAGATTTTGTAATTAATGGTAACGATGGCAGTGAGTATATTCCGACACAAATAATATTTGATGTTGCAAATCCATTTATTGTTGGTGTTGTTTTAGCGTCGCCTTTAAATAATGGTGTTGTGTATACCTTAAAGGTTACTAATGCAAGCGATTGCAGTGGTAATTTAATTAATGCATTTAATACAGCTCAATTCGGATTACCTGAACCGGCATTAGCGAATGATGTTGTAATTAATGAAATTTTATTTAATCCCGTTTCTGAAAGTGTTGATTATGTTGAAATTTACAATCGCTCCAATAAAATAATTGAATTGTCAACGCTGATTATTGCTGAAATGGATTTATTTGATACCACTTCGGTAAATGAATATGCAAATATCAGTGCAATAGGACGGTTATTATTTCCCGGTGCTTATTTATGTATTTCTTCTAATAGTGAAAATGTAGTACAACAATATTTAGCAATTGATACCGGCAATTTTATTGATGCATCGGATATGCCAAATTACAGCGATAATGAAGGTATAGTTGCGATATTGGATTTGGCTTTAAATGAAATTGACAGATTACATTTTTATGATGACTGGCATTATGCATTATTATCTGACCAAAATGGTGTTTCACTCGAAAGGGTAAATTACGACTACACCACGCAAGACCAAAACAACTGGCATAGCGCGGCGGCAGATGTACATTATGGTACTCCGGGATATCAAAACTCTGTATTTGGCAATTATACCTCAGCCGGTTCCGTTGATGTGGAATACCCTGTATTTTCGCCTGATGGAGACGGGTATCACGATTTGCTGGTAGTTACCTATAATACCGAAGAAGCGGGTTTTACCGGCAACTTTAAAATATATTCTGCTCAGGGAAAATTTGTGAAAGAACTGGCCAATAATTTCACCTTAAGCCGCGAAGGTTTTTTAACCTGGGATGGCGTTAATGATGCAGGCGAAGAAATTGCTTCAGGTATTTATATTATTTATGCTGAATTATTTGATCTTAATGGCAATACAAAAGCATATAAAGTGAAATGTACTTTGGTTAGGAAACAGTAATTATTGTATCGTAATAAATTCTTTTACAGCCATTTCTTTTTCGAATTTAATTCCCGTTAATTCAAACAACTGCTTTTCCATTTCTTCAATTGTAGCAACATTTTTATAAGTAAATGAATATTTTCCCATGTCATTACCATTATAACTAAAAAATGTTTTATATTTTTTTTCGAGAAGATAAGCAATTTGCTCGAGCGACAATCGGGTAATAACAACACTGTCGCCAATAATTTGAACCATGCCGCCACCTTCAATTGGTTCGAGATAGTGATTTAACTTTTTTGTATCTGCAACTTTTAATTCATATAAATTGATTTCCTTTTTTTCTGTAGCAATAGAAAAATTGAACATCAATCCTAAATCCGATTTAATTTTTTCTGAAACCACTTTATACGTCATAGCCGGGTTTTGGCTTTTTGCGATGAGGTCGATATAAATGGTATCTAATTTTTCTACAGTATTATTAAATTGTAATGCAGGTAAATTGAGCATGTCCTGAAGTAATTCACTAACCGTAACTGCACGATATTCAATATTAATGGCACTATCAACGCGGGGACCTTTTTGTGAAACCACAAAATAATCATCCGGATCAACACTATAGCCGAGTTGATATAACATTAAGTTGTTTGACTGTTTAGGCGCTTGGTTTGTTTTATAATATTTTCCTGCAAAAGCACCGGTTGCAATTTGAGGGTTAATGGAATTGTTGAGTAAATAATCATCAATTACCGGCTCAAGATTTTTGCTATCTCCAACCCATAGAAGTACACCATTTGGAGCTATTAAACAGGTGAGTGGTCGTGCATCAATTTCAAATAAGGTGAAAACCGATTTATTGTTATCTATAAAATAATCAAAAGCATAATTATTGTTTTTGATAAAATTATTTACCCGATCCGGTTTTTCATCGCTTAAGGCAATTATCTGAATACGATTTTCATATTTGGAAGTTATTTCATTTAAATGTGGAAATGCGGCAATACATGGTCCGCACCAGGTTGCCCAAAAATCGATTACCAAGGGTTTGCTTGATTGCAAATCACTTTTATTCAGAGCAGTGAGTTGGTAATTTTCAAGATGTAAGGTATCGCCAATTTTAATGTGGTTCGGTTGCCCAACACATAAACTTGTTATTGAAAACAAAATAATCAGGAAATAGATATGTCGAGGAGTATTTATTGCAATCATGCTGCAAATGTATTGTTTTGAAAAAAGTTTGTCGGGAGTGGAACACAAATTTTAGATTACTATGACAGTGAATATACCCGCTAATGCACTTCATGAGGGTAAAAAAAGGGTTCGAATTACGGATTCTCGCAAAAAAGGACTAAAAAACCGCCAAAATGAGGCATTTTTTGCAACAAATGGCTGCCAACTGCCAATCAATTGTAATTAACGATAAACCCCATTTCTCATTTGGGACTAACCCGTTGTATTGAGCATCTGTTAAGCAGCACCTTTGAATCACTAAACAAAACATTATGAAAAACTTATTATTAGTATTACCGGCAATTATCCTTTTTTACGCAAACACATTTGCTCAAACATCTTCAAACGAAGTAACCCCTGCTGATCAGTATCAACGAGCCATAACCATTCAGCCATTTTCTCCGGTTACCGGCTCACTCAAATTTAATTACAATCAGGTTTTACAAAAAAATGTTACACTCGATCTTGGGGTTGGTTTAATAGGCCCTAATGTGAGTGACGACTTTATTAATAACAAGGGTGTTTCATTAAAAGCAGGTGCGAAATTATATTTCAATCCGGATTATTATTCAGACGGATTAAAAAAATACAGTGATTTTCAGGGAGGATACTTTGAGCCTGAATTAGCTGTTGTATATTTTATCGCTCCTTCCGAATATGAACAAGGAAAGATGCTTATGCAGGTACTGCATTATTATTAAATGTAGGCAAACAAAAAGTAGTAGGTAAAAGAGTATTACTTGACTATTGGATTGGTGCCGGTTATGGTGTTAATATTTTTGAAGAAGGTTATAGCGGCGATTTCAAACATGAATATTTAAAATTTGATGAACTCGGAATAGCATTAACCTGTGGTTTTTCAGTTGGTATACTTACCAATTAACATTTGAAAATATCCCTAATTATTCTCACACCAGGAGATGAATAAATCATTCATCTCCACAACACAAATACTTATGAAAATTCTAATCACAGGAGCTGATGGCTTACTGGGCAGTAATTTAAGATGACTGTTAATTAACCAGGGCCATACTATCAGAGTGTTTTTTACAAACAACTTCAAAATCAAAAACATTACAAGGCCTCGATATCGAAAAATATTACGGCGATATACTTGTTGTTGATTCTATAATGACAGCAATGCGGGGCTGCGATATTGTTATTCATGCGGCAGCTAACACTTGCGTTTGGCCCGCAAAATCAAGCTTTATTCGTAAAATAAATACTACAGGAACCGAAAATATGATAACGGTTGCAAAGGCTTGTAATATAAAACGATTCATTTATGTGGGTACAGCAAGTTCAATTAAATCGGCATCGGCAAATAATCAGACAAAAATGTTGGATTATATTGATTCTAAAACAAGAGCTCTTAATCTTGTATTACAAGCAGCCGAAACAAATGCATTAGACGCACTTGCAATTTTACCTACATACATGGTCGGCGCTTATGATTCGTTGCCGTCTTCAGGCAAAATGATTTTATCGTTAATAAAAGGACAGTTAAAATTTTGTAGCAAGGGCGGAAAAAATTTCGTGTATGTAAACGATGTAGCAAATGCAATCTCCAACGCAATTGCCATCGGTATAAAAGGCAAATATTATATCGCAGGTAATCAGAATTTAACCTATCAGGAATTTTTACAAAAGGTTGCAGCAATTTCCGGTAAACCCGCTAACATTTCTCCGCTACCGGATTTTTTTGTTAAAACAATTGGTGCAGCTGGCAGCTTATATGGTGCAATATTTAAAAAAGCACCACTGCTGAGTTTAGAAATGGCTCAAATAGGATGTGAAAAATATTATTACAACAGCAACGATGCGGTTAAACAATTACTGATGCCGCAAACACCTATCGATAAAGCTATTTCAGATTGCGTTCAATGGTTTAAACAGGAAGGTTATTGTTGAAAAAATTTATAACTATGAATTGGGAAAAAAAAGTAGTGATTATAACCGGTTCCAGCATGGGAATTGGAAAATCGATAGCAGAGCATTTATTACAAAAAGGCGCATTCGTAATATTAAATGCCACTAACGCCGAACGCCTGGAGTCAACCCGAAACGAACTCATCAAATTTGAAAAAAATATTACATTAATTGCGGGCGATGTTGCTGATACCGATGATTGCAGAACAATAATTAATACCACCATTTGTCTGCATGGGAAAATAGACGTATTAATAAACAATGCCGGCATTTCTTCAGAAGGTTCGCTTAAAGCAACCGACCCGGCAGTTTTTAAAAGAATAGTTGAGGTAAATTTAATCGGTGCAGCAACCATCACACATTTTGCGTTGCCGCATATCATTAAATCAAAAGGTTCAATTTTATTTATTGGAAGCGTTGCGGGATTGCACGGTATAGGTAATCACTCAGCATATTGTTGTTCAAAAATGGCCTTATCGGCTTTAAGTACAATCGCTGCGTATAGAACTTGCTGAAACTGATACATGTTGCAATCGCTTATCTTGGGTTTACTGAAAACAGCAAAGAAAAAACAATTTTAAATGCTTCGGGAAATAGGATACCCCAACCGTCAAGAAAAAATATCAAGCAGATGCCTTTACCTGTTGTGTCGAATAAACTGATAAAGATGCTGGAACAAAAAAAGCAAAAAATGATTTTTTCCGGATTGGGAAAATGGATGTATGTTATTAATAAAATAACACCACTGTTTCTGCACTCAATTTATATGTGGATATATACAAAGCGGGAACAAAAAGTAGAATTGCATTGACAACAAATAAAAAGGCGCATTAAGATTATTACTTAATGCGCTTTTATTTTTTTATTTCACCTGAACCCGAATACCTTCGCTATGGCTGGTGAACTCAGGAGCATACATACATTGAATTGTAGTAATACCATTACTGAAATTACCACTATGTGCAACACGTAAGGGATACTCAAATACATAGGTTCCTTTATTTAAATAAGCGATAAAGAAATTAGTAGCGGCATCGCCGGTTGCTTCGTAATAACCAAGTCCGTCTTGCCATTTGTATTGACTCATTACATTTACAGGTTCAAACCCACTGGCGCGCATGTCTTTCATGTGCACATATTCCATATTTCTGTCAACACGAATTTCAATTCTTACTTTAATTAAATCACCAACATGTAATTCCACGTTGTCGGTTAACGGTTTAATTACCGGTCCGCTCGCGGTATTTTGTTGCAGAAACAATTGTTTTTTAATCTGCAGGTTATTGTCTGATGCTGTTACTTTATCAATATCTTCAAAATATTGCCAGTACATGGCACCATAACTCAAGGTGTTTTTAGCAGGTGGTGTTACCGATACTTTTCCGTAATCAGATTGGACTGCATCTCCCAACCAGTTTGTTTTAAAATAACCGGTTCCGGCTTCAACACTTTCGGGCTTAACCAATAATTTACCAACTGTAATAATAGCCAGTTCTTTATTACTCAATAAATTATCTCCCCTTAATAATAAAGCATAACAAGCTTCGGCAGTGGCACGTGTTGTTTTCCAGTCTGTGGTTTGTTTCTGGCGCAATAACCAAACTTGCAATGCCTGCACGGATGTTTCATCTTTAGCAACTTCTCCAAATACCTCTATCATTAATGCCTGAGTTTCAACAGGAGCCTGATACCAGTAATATCCGGAAATGTTTTCTTTCCAATACATGCCCATCTCTTCACTATTCAAACTAAATTCTTTAATTGATTTAACAGCGGAATTTGCAGTTGCAGTTTCGTTGTTGCGATTCATTAATAAGGCAATCATTCCTTTTTCATACAAACTGTATTTATTCCAGAATTTTTTCACCTGACCAAGGAAATACATTTTTGCTTCCTGTTGTTCTTTATTTAACGCAACACGATTTTCAGGGAAATAACTGATTGCATATAAATATTGTAGTAAGGTATTACCCGGAACATAATTCACTTTATCTACTTTATATTTATCGAGATTGCGATAATCTTCTTCCATACGATTATTGCAATACACCAATGCTTTATCAAGCATACCATTCAATTTATCGTTATTGTTGGCATCTTCAATTCCTAATTGTTTTAGATGTGCCAGTCCGGTAACAATATATTGTGTGATATAACGGTCATCCTCATATCATTTAAACCATGGCCAACCGCCATTAGGTAATTGCATTTGTTCCAATTTGTTTAATGCAGACTGTAATTCATTATTCATTCTGTTCATATCAAACAAAAGGGCAACACGTTTTTTGCGTTCGGTCTCATCTTGTGCCTGCAATACCCATGGTGTTTCTTCCAACAATAATTGTTTTAATTCCTGATTTTTTTCAAGATTGGAAGTAAGCGATGCAGGATTATTTTTCCATGAATCAAATACACGTTTTATTTCAGGATCTGAATTTGCGATATGGTAAGCAATACTGTTTGAATAATATCTGCTAAACACTTGTTCTGCATTCATAAGGATATTCCATCATATACGGCAGGGCCTGAACAGCATACCAAGCAGGGTTTGAGGTATATTCAAGGGTCAAACTTTGATTGCGGATGGTGGATGATTTTCCTGAGTTAATTAATTTATCAAAAGAAAATACTTTCGACTGATTACCTCTAACCCAAAGCGGCATTGCTTCGGTAACTAAAATGCGATTACTTAAAACCGGCAATGCATTTTCTTCACCATCGGTAAATGTTCCTGATGCGGCTTTTACTTTATACACGATAGCGTCATAACCTTCAGGAATTTTTAATTTCAGCTCACCGCGGCGCTACCTTTTGCGGCAGTTGTGAATTCTACTACCGGAATTGTATTTGCAAATGCTGCATCAATTGGCTGCATCGTTAATGCATCCAAATAATTCGAGACTTGCTTTTCCGCTTAAACTATTTTCCGGTGAGGTTCGACACTTTTGCTGTAAATACCAACTCATCACCTTCTCTTAAAAAGCGCGGCGCATTTGGTTGAATCATTAATTCTTTTTGCGTAATTACCTTATCGAATAATTGTGCGCTTTGCAAATCTTTAGTGTGTGCAAATGCCATAAAATTCCAGGTTGTAAGGGCTTCAGGCATTGTGAATGTAAATGCAATATTACCCTCGGCATCGGTTGTAAGGTGGGGATAAAAGAATGCGGTTTCATTTAAATTTGTTCTGGTAGCAACCTGATCAAGCGGTGGCGCAACCGGAGGCATTTGTTGGACTTTATCCTCTAATTTTAATTGAGTGTCTAAACCTAATCCGAATTCTTCATTAGAAGTCTTATTTTTTGCTACTTTACCATCTCCGAGCGACTCGGTCATAGCAGCCATAACCGGCATATCTGCGCGACTACCTTTAATACTCAGGTCACCATCATAATAATCATAATATCTGCCACCCCAATATAAACCAAACCAGTTGAGTGCATCGTAAGAAAATCCTACATAACTTCCTGTTCTCCACCATTCGTTATCGGTATAAACAAAACCCCGACTGTTTTCGAATGTTGCGCCCGACCAGTAGCGATAATTATAAAATCCGGGCCAGCTAATCGTATTCCAGTAATGACCGGTAAAAGCATCGAGTGAGGCATCATGCATGTTTGCCAATAATTCTGCGGCAATTTTTTCGCCGTTGTTTCCTGAAATTTTTATTTTCCAGGTTTCGGTTGCGCCGGGCTGCAACTTATCGCGATGTGTTTCTAATTCTACTTTTAGGTTTTTATTATCCCAAGGCACATTAATAAAATATTGCTGATTAAAAAAGCGGCCATCTTTAATAAAACAAATTTGTGCAGATAAACCACCGCGGTCGGCTTCAGTTATCGGGATTTCGATATCCATCATGCTGGAGTTGCTGCCGCGATTGCCCATATCAGGAAGGGTAATCCATTTGCGAGCGCTGGTTCCATCGGCGCGACTAATTTCTAATAAGGCGGTAACATTTTTTGCACTGCTACCAATATTGATTATGGCATTTTCGCCTGGCTGATAATTTTTACTTACGGTAGTGGTAAAATTATATTCAGGTGTTACACTATAATTACCTTCATTTAAAATACTCAGGTATTTAACTACTTTAATTATTTCACCACTTTTATCTACAGTGCTGATTTCCATTTTATAAATACCTTGTTTTAATGCGGCAGTATTTAAAACAACAGAATCGGTTTTTTCGTTGTTCCAGGTTGCTTCTAAAACACTATTGAGCACAGGCCATTTATACATATTATTTTCATCCGCATATAAATCGTTTGGAAATAATTTATTGTATTCGGCTTTGCTCAAAATTTGAACGTCAGGCTGTTGCCAGGTTCTGTCGCGATACAATTTATTAGGTGAATCAATTGCAAAAAGTGAAATTTTACCGCTTGTTGGCAATGGAGAACCATTTAAATTATTGGTTGTAATTTTTACGATTGTATTTTTTCCGGTTGTTGAACTAACGGGAACATCTGCAAATACATTTACTGATGTATATCCTACTGTTACATATGCCTGTGTGCTGCGGGTTTCTCCGGAAACATCGGTAATATCGGCATAAACTGTATAAGAAAACTGTGGTAATAATTTTTTATCTGCATTTAAATCAGCTAAAGCAATAAAATCAATTTTGAAATTACCTTCAGCATCGGTATAAGCAACACCATTGGTAATTTCCACATCAGCACTCATTGGTGCGGTTTCCACCACCTGTCGTAATTGTAATAATAATACGGATAAAAGTATTTCTAACCACCCGATAAGCCACTTTCGCGTTATCGATATTTGCGCCGGCATAAGAAACAGCTTTTCCTGTTACGGAAATACTATCACCCAAAACATAATTACCGGTTACGGGGTTAGGTACCTACTGAAAACGTAGGGCGTTTATATTCTTCAACAGAAAAATAAACAGAACCCGATTCACTTTGAATACGCATTTGCCCGGTAAGCCCGGAAGCTGGCGCGGTAAAGGTTCCGCTAAATGAGCCGTACTGGTTTGTGGTTAAATCGAGACTTGCAATTTTTTGTGCATTAACATCATAAAATGTAACAGTGGATTTCTGATTTTCCATTACATTTTGTGTTTTGCCATCAGCACTGCGCTCAACTAAAATACCTTTAAAATAAATAGTTTGTCCCGGGCGATAAATGGCGCGGTCGGTAAAGAAATAGGTATTTTGTGTGGTGTTATTATTTGATTTGTATTGTTTGGAGATGTAATAATTATTATCAGCATCTAAAAAATCGTTACCTTTTTAATACTGAAATTAAAATAATAATAATCAGCAACAAGTGGGTCATTAACGGAAAACAAACCATTATTATCTGTTGTATATTTTTTAATTCTATAGTTGTAATCGCGTTTGTTATAATCATAGTCTTTGCGATATGTTTGAATGGTTGCTCCTGAAATTGGTTTACCTGTTGTGCGGTCCAATACATAAAAATCTTTATTAGGTGCATTGTTATAATCATTTCCTGAAGCAATATAACTGAGGTTGCTTATCCATATTTCCTGAGCAACTAATTTATTTGATGTGCTTACGAATTTCGCATTTTCGCTGGCAATTAAATAATAACTTCCCAGTGGTAACGCATCAATTTTTACTTCGGTAAAATGTTGTTGATAGTCGCCATCAACGGGCAGTGGTTGATTCCAGCTTTTAACCACCGGAAATTTTTCGAGCTCGGCAAATTTAACATCGTATTCCATAGCTTCAACACGACTCATGTCTTCGGAGCTGATTTTTACCAATTTAAAAAACAGGGTGTCGATGTTTTTGAAACTCTCACACCTGCGCGGAATGGTTTATCCGGAACATTTACGCGTTCAGCAGTAATGGTATATTCTTTTTGTTGGATGGTTATTTTTAAAGCAGCACAATTTTTTGCACCTATGCTGTTTGGAAAAGCGGCAATGGCAGCGTTGCAAATGTCGATGGCAATTTTGTTCTCCCATTTATTTTCATCGCCGGCGAGGGTTGATAATTAATGCGCTTTGCTGTAATGTTCAGTTGCAATTAAATAACTAATTTGTGTTGAGCTGCTGTCTTTGCGATATAATTTTCTTCTGCTATTAATGCACTTAAATAAAGACTGTCGGTATTCAGATTTACGGCATTGTTTTTTAGCAAATGCCAAACGTTTAATATCTAAATCGACTAAAGCTGCGGGTTGCGGGTCATATATATGTGCAATAGTTAAATCCTGTAAAATGCGCAACGCCAATAATTTTTTCGATGCATTATTATCACCACTAAATTCGTACCCTGCGAACGCTTTATTGCTGCCAAAGATAACCGGATTGTCCATTTTAAACGAATAAGCCGGCTCGGTTATATACACTTCATCGTTCATTAAAAATCAAATTGTGCGGTGTGCGAGAAAATCGTAAACGGTTGGGCGCAACATTTTTCCGTAAGCATCACCCTCAATTAAAATGGCGCTGTATTTATTAATTTTACTTTTTTTTAATTCTTCACGATTTTGAATAGAAGCAACATATAAATCGTATGTTTTTGGTGTAAAGATTTTATATCCCATGCTGATATCGTCATTTTTAAAATCGACAGTTGTGCTACGGTTTGAAAATTTCCAGCGATTATTTTGATAATAACTCCAATAAATTTCGCCAACAGATTTTGGAAAATACTTTTAGTAACACCGGTAGCCAATTCTGTTTCCGTGCAAAAGGTTAATGGCTTTCACCTGTGCATCTTCCTGCACCATGTTGATGTACTTTAGCTTCATAAATAACGGCTTTAATTAATTGCTCGTCGTTTTTATCGGTTTTCGCAAAGGTGTAAATTGTTTCCACTGCTTTAAAGCAGATTCGGGCAGGCCCTGGTTTTCGAGGAGTCTACCACTTTCCATTCGGCATCATAACCCCTGCCAATTGCTGTATTCGGGATTTTTCATAGTTTGAAATGTAATTGCTGAAATCACGGCTCCTGCTAACATTAAAATGGCAACGAGCATTATACATTTTCCGCTTCATAATCAGTGTTGATTTTTCCTAAGTTATACTAAAATGTAAATATTTTTATTGAGATTCAGTTTATTAAAAATTGCATAAGTATGGTAACATTAAATTTCAGGTTTTGAGTTTTGATGCAGCCTTTTTCAGGTAAAGCATCAATACCACATCTATCCAAAAATGTGCATAGTCGCGTAAATACCATATTTTGGCAATAAATAACCAAAACCGGCACTCACTACTAACAAAACTATGCCATAAATAAAAAGCGGTTTGTTTTTGGGGTTGAGATAACCATGTAGTGCTATAAACAACGCAGCGGTCGCAACAATAAATCGGCAAAAAAAATGACGGGTTCCATCCAACGTTTTGAGCTGTAGTAGTATTGTGAGCGGAATAAGTGCAATTATGGCTAAATTGTCCCAATAGCAACCTGGATGGTGATGCTCCTAGCGGATGTATTAATAACTGATAAAATAAACTTTTATGAAAAAAGTACATCAGCCCCAAACCAAGCCCGCCAATACCAAAAAGGGTGACCAGGGCGGCAATTAAAATGTAATATTTTGGATGTTTTATTGAATCCACTTAATTACCGAAGAGCTAAATTGTTTTGATGTGGTAACATGCCCTTCATAAACATCAGAAAGATTAACACCTTGTGTTACTTTTATCACTTTCGGCCAACCGGACTTTTCTTCAACTTCTCCGGTGCCTTTTATGTAAGCACTAAATTTAATATTCACCATTTTTGCGGCTACATCAGCAGGAATTGCACTTTTGTCGATAGCAATATCCACTTTAAAATTAATATAAGCGATGCCATCTTTTCTGTCGGCAAGTGTATAATTATTGGTTAATGTAATTGGTACACCCTGCATTTGTGATGCAGTTACGATTGTCCATTTATCACCAGTTTTAATGGCCGTATCGGATAATTTAAAAAGTAATTTTCAAGATGTTCCGGTTAGTGTTCCTAATAACTGAGCGGCTATCATTGATCAGGAATATTTGTTGACCAACTACTGCTTTCCACTTTAGCAATAATAGCCTCATAACCAAGTATAGCAAGGGCTTCACCGGAGGGGTCCATCAAAATGGTGAGGGGATGTTACGGACAGTCTTCAATTTTACAGTTTAATATCAGCTGATGGGTCGGCAAGTGGTTTTATTATATTGATAATCATTGTTGTTGTATCCGGTTTTATATTTTCGCGTGTATCGACAAGACGAATTCAATTTTATAATTTTCTTTATCCTTAGCAAGGATTTTCAAATTTACTTTCGTATTTTTTGATTTGTAACTAATTTTAAAAGTATCCTGCGATTCATCGGCTCATACTTACGTTACTTTCAACTACATATTTAGTACCGATTTCAGGTTGAAAGCGTAAAATTGATTTTTTCATCAACGTTGGATTTTCAAATTAATAGAAATAGCGGTATCGTTTTTTCGACGGCCAGTGTATCTTTATTTGTTTTATCTTTATCGTCAAACATTTTTTTACAACCGAAAAACAGTTGCCGTTGTAAATAAAATCAACAGTAAATATTTATTATTGTTCGACATTTTTTCCATAATTACATTTGTTTAGCGGCGTTGAGCGGCGGCAAGTGCAAACTGGCAAATAGCATGCAAATTTCAACCAACCATAAGCGTCCCATTCGAAGCGGCATACGAGGGTTAATGCACAACAGCGCAAAAGCCGTTGATAGCATTGAAGGTCGGTATTGGTTGTTGGGTCTGGAACAGGAAAACACACAGATTTTGTATTCGTAATGAGGGAAAATCTGATGGAAACCGATACTTTGCCGATAATATTTTGTGTTTAACCTATACCGATGCAGGCACAATTGCCATGCGCAAGCGTTTGTTAGATTTATTGGGCGGTTATATCGCGTGCATGTTATACGTTTCATGCATTTGTAACGATGTAATTCAGGCGAATCTCGATTATTTCGAAAACGTGAGCTTGAGCCCATTTCGGAGTTGGAGAACGTTAATTTAATTGAGGAAATGTTGCAGGGCTGCCTAGTGATCATCAAATTAAAAAAATTAAAAGGTGATACCAGTTATGATGTAAGTCGCCTGAATAATTTTTAAAATGAGAAACGAAAAGATGAGGATTGGGATGAAAACAGATTAAATACTGCAATGAATCAATATATTGCGGATTTACCCAATCGTGAGGATTATATTTATAAAAAGGAAGTACAAAAACAGGGGTTAAAATTGGTGACATAAAGCAGAAAGATTTACAGGCGGAAATGAATAAAATGGAAAAACCCGCGCTACTGATGATTTTGTATCCTGAATATGTTGCCAGAATGAAGGCCCTTGGCCGATACGATTACAGCGATATGATTTTATGGGTTATCAAAGCATTTAAAGACCCTTCGCCTGCAGGAGGAAAATATGTTGCGCAATTATCCAAGGCGCGGTATTTATATTTTTGGTAGATGAATTTCAAGGATACCAATGGCGCACAAAATAAGTCAGTAAATTTACTGATTAGTTATTGGGATGTTCCAAACGTTTTTGCGGTTGGAGATGACGATCAGAGTATATTTGAATTTCCAGGAGCGCGTGTAAAAAACATCATCGATTTTTATCGCTCTTATGAAAGCGAAATTCAGGTGGTTGTTTTTAACTGAAAATTACCGTTCGCATCAGGCAATTTTAGATGCTTCAAAAAGTATTATTGAGTCAAATAAGGAGCGGCTTATAAACAGGCTGGATGGATTGTCGAAAGTGCTTACTGCGGCGCATCCTGCTCGACAAACATTACATGAACCGCTATTGCTTGAATATCAAAACCTGGCACAGGAACATGCCCGGTGTGCTGAACAAAGTGAAAAAAGACTAATTCAGGATGGTGTTAATCCGGATACCATCGCGGTGTTATATCATAAACATGCACAGGCTGAAAATTAATTAATGTATTTGAAAAACGCGGTTTTACCATATCAGGGTACGCAGAAAAATAAATATTCTTGAATTACCCTTGGTAACGCAAATAATAAACATATTAAAATATCTCGGGATGAAGAAGTCGCAGAAGCCGCATGCGGAGAACATTTATTGTTGAAATTATACGATATCCGTTTTTAGAGATTCGGCATCCATGATATTGCAGCAATTTCTGCATGGATTAGTTCGAAGCGGGATAAAAATTTTTTCTGGCGTTCTGTTTGAAGTGATAGTACGGTTTTAAGTACGATAAAATTGCGGAGTTATCCATCTATTCTTATAAAATTTGAAGCAAATATTACGCATTGGATTGCCGAGACATTTAATCTCACCTTACAAATGTTATTTGAAAAGGTATTAAATGAAAGCAGTTTGTTACAATTTTTATTAAAGGCGAAATAATCGTGTATTTAATCTACAGATATTACTACTTTATTTGACCATATAAAATCGGAAGGGTTGCGTTGCCGCGTATAACGATTAGGCAATACATGGATACGCTGGATCAAATGGAAATGCACGGATTTAAAGATTGAAATACAAAAATCGATTTCAAAACCGGGCGGTGTTAATTTTATTACCACATTTCCAGCGAAGGCTTGAATTTATGTATGTGTTTTTAATCAGTATGAATAGCGACAAGTGGGAAAAGCGCG
>JADJJZ010000020.1 GCA_016706255.1 Bacteroidota bacterium
CTGCTCCCGGATTTATTGTTGAATAAAACGGAATTGCACATTCACTCCGTCTGCATCACATGTGTGCGGAAGAAAAATGTCGTGACTGCTGCTAAAAAATAATTTCAAACAAAAATGATGGATGAAAAATTACATGAAGCAGGCGTGCATTTAATTGGGTGGCGATATTGATGAATCACCGATGCATATAAAGACATTAACGAAGTAATGCAATATCAAAACGAATTGGTAAACATTATTGGAATGTTTTAAACCAAAGTGGTTAGAATAGCATAAGAAAATATGTTTTGTCCAACGCCCTGAAGTAGACAAGGTCGCCCAAAAGCAGATTTTAAAGTTCGTAAAAATAACTTCAGGGGCATTTTAAGAACAAAAAAATACTTGTAATTACCAGATGCGGGAGTCTGCAATGGGGCAGACTCCAATAAATGGTGGTTAAGGGTTAATTGATTTGAGTGCCACATGGTTATGCTGTTTAATAGGCTACCAATTAATTTATTGATTAATTAAATTTTTAACATGAACATTTTATTTAATATAGAAGAAAAATGATAGCGTTAATAAATATTTATATGAAAACAAATGCAAAAAGCTAAACGATTATTGGAAGATATTCTTGAAGAAGAACCTGATTGCGGTGCGGCTCATTTTTGAAATGGGGATGTTATATTACCATGAATTAGCGGAATACGACACGGCCTTTATCATTTCGATTTATGTAAACGTTTTAAACCGGGATTTATTCCCGTATATCATGTAACGTACTAATTGCTATATCGTTAAATAAACACGAAACATTAATAAAATATGCCGAATCGTGTTTGCAAATTGAAGGCGTAAATAAATTTTTTGTCTATAAACACCTCGCCATGAGCTGTGAAACGACATTGTTATTTAAACCTGCGATTAAATACTATAAGCAGGCAAAATTGTATGCCATACATGAACATGACATCACTTTCATAAAAAACAGTTTAACGCGTGTTAAAGAAAAATTTGTAAACAAAAACAGAAATTAATTAAAAGGCAATCACGTATTGCCTTTTAATTTAACCAGATGTATTCGTTGTTTACCTTTTCACAAATTTTCAATTTTGGTCGTCTGCAACCAATTTTGCTAAGTGTAACAATTCCTGATAATCGGCAATACGTTGTAATAAAACATCGCGATCGCCTTTGGTAATTAAATCGAGGTCGTAATATATAATAACATTTTTTGTAGACATTGTTTTTAAAACCGGCGCTCCATAATATTTTGGTGATTTAGAAATTAACAGATAATCGGGTGCCGCTATTGTTTTCCATTTTCCCCATCTCATTTTAAATATGGAATAATAATCACGAAATTGATTGTTATTTAAATTTACTTCAATTCCATGTTTACCAGCAGTAACAAAATACAAAAGCAAGAATACCCAAGCAAAAAACTTTAAAACCATTAAACACAATTGCAATAATACCTATAACAACTAATGTAAAACCCGGTTGTGCGGGAATAACACCGCCTTTATCGGTATTAAATCTGGTGATTTCGATGTTATCGAGTGTTTGCATGATATCGGGTTTAGTTTGATATGACGATACATTTATGTGAATATGCTAAATTAGATTAAAAAAACTTATTCGGGTAAAAGCATTTTCAATTAATGAATTCTTTTTTTGTTTTTATTTAAATTGGTCATTTATCGAAAACGAATGAATTAAAATGTAGGCGGATGCAATTCCCTCATTTTAATTCATTCGTCAACTAAATTATGCGGTTTGAATTTCATTTTTTATGGAGAGTAAGAAAATTTTATATGTGTAGGGCGAATTGCATCCGCCCTTACATTTAAAAGAATATGAGTCGGATCAGCCCTTTTTAACTATTCGGCATCGCAAATTCGGCTGTCACGGCACGATTGAGTTAGTTAAAATATAATATTTTATTTTGTCCAAGCTCTGCATTGGACCTTATTATATGTTCATAATAACCACTTGCCACTCAAAATCCAAATTGTATGTTATCGCAGACTTTGTTACCGCTGCTTAAATCCTAATAATGGAATGTAAATTATGTTTATTAGGAAGATTTTTCTTTGGAATCAATATAATTTAATGAATGTGATAATGGGTTTTCAAGAACTTTATTGTTGGGATATAAATGCTGATTGAATACATTAATGCCAATTTTAATAATTCCATGAAGATGATCAGGCATTAATTGAAATGCACCAAGCTGAATATTCATATCAGGTCTAATTAAAGAATTTGCGCCCATGACTTGATATTATCTCGCAATTGCGCTCGTCTTTAAATGAATTTTTATTTGAATTGGAAATTCCCTTACCTAAAAATGGAATTCTTTTTTGGTGCAAATAGTAGTAAAGTATGTGGCAGCCATGCATAATTCCAATTTTTAAATGCCCGGATTTTCTACTGCTAAATACCTGATAGACTAAAGCCATAATTTTTTTAAATTATTTTCTGGCCAAAAACAAAAATAACTATTCCTTTAGCTTTAAAAATATTTTAAGTAAAAGTTATGCTTTTTTTAAACCGGAATATTGTAACACCTGTAAAATGATGTTTTTGGGGACAAAGAAATAACAAATTTATCGACAACGAATAGTTAAAAAATGTAAGGGCGGATGCAATTCGCCCTCATTTTATATTTACATCTACTACTTGATCAGTGTTTTGATTTTCATTTTGACTGAAATGTTAGAAAATTTCATATTTGCAGAGCGAATTGAATCATTATTAACTATTCATTTAGCGCAATTATTCTGTTGATTTTAGTTGTGCTGAAAGTTAGAAAATGTACTTGTGTGGAGGGAATTGAATCCCCCCTACACAAGTTCAATTTCGTTGTTATTGTTATTATTGGTTAATTAATCGAATACGAATTCACTTCTTAACTCGCGTTAAACACACTGCTCAGGTGTATTTCGGGGGAGGAGACAAGAGTCACAAAGTGCCAATGAATTTGTTAATACAAATATATTATAGTAATTTCGGTATCATTTATCCAATCCGGATGCAGTTATTGATACGTTTTACCTGGACAATGAATATGTATATTCTGATTTAGGTGTAGTATATAATTTTCGTTTAGGTTCATTTTATACATTATATGATTTTAATGCTGAAGTTGGCGATCTATGGGAGGTTGGTGGTGTTTCAAATTTTGGCGATTGCGACTCAATCGGCTTTATTCAAGTTGATAATGTTAACACGGCTTTAATTGGCGGTTTTGAATTAACACAATTGTTTACCAGCAGTGTCGATGACGACTATTGGAATTTCGGCACATTACCTGTTATTGAACGAATTGGTGCTCTCAGTTATTTATTTGCACATTCAAATAGTTGTCTGATAGATTTTTATGAAGGTGGAAATTTAAGGTGTTATTATGATAATGAAATTGGTTATGTTCAAATAGATTCAACAACCACATGTGATTTTGTTTTATCATCAAATGAAATTACAGCATTTACATCAATAGAAATTTCACCAAATCCATTTTCAACTGAATTAAAAATTAAATTGCCGGAAAATTTTTCAAATAGTATAATTACGATATACAGTTTAAATGGATCTGTAATATATCAAACTACGTCAGGTAATTCAACAGTTGTAATTCCGGCCAATAGTATAATTCCCGGTGTTTATTTTTTACATGTTTTGGATAATCACATTCAATATCATTTACAAAATGATAAAATTGTAATTTATTGGAACGCTGATTCCCCGCGGAAAGCCTCCTTCGTTGCACTACGGCGAACGAAGAGGAAAGTCGAGTTTATTTTCAAATTTTCATTTATAGGAAATGATGCATTTTTCTTTCCGAAAGTGCTTACGATTTTGGGCTTGGCGAAGGTGGGGTTTAAAAATTACTAAAATTCAAATTTATTACAAACGCTAATAGAAAGTACAAATGTTCAGCCTAGCACTAAAGCCCCACTTTCGCCAAACCCATGTTAGTGTCAATTAATTTGTTAACGGATTTGTTGTCTTTTCAAAATCTGTTGGCAAAAGTTCTATTGTTTTGTGAACTGCTTCGTCTATGTCTTTAGTTTTAAATGAGTGGTTTGTTTGTGAATTGTCCAAAGTTAGTCCGATTTCAAAAGTGTCTTTGTTGCAATAAATTATTGGCGATTTAAAATTGTCATTCGGAAGTTCAAGGATATTACTGAACCATAAATTGTCGTGGCTAAAGAAAGGAAACAAGTTGCAAAGTCTATTTTTTAAAGATATAAACAAGTCACCATCAAAAAGTGTCTCTCGTTTTATTATTCTTTCGTATTCACTTGTCCACCTTTTTTCTAAAACTTCGTCAATAGTTAATGTCAGTAAGTTTGAATACGTTTCTGAAATGCTAAAATCGTTATTCTCGTCTTTAAGTTGTCCAACAGTTTTATTTTTTGAAAGCCAACCGTCAACGATGACTGAGATTTCTGCCAAATCCTTTGTTGCAATTTGTCCAGCAATAATTTCTCTGTCCACTAATTGAAGTTGCATTTGTTCGCTGTCCACGAAACGGCAAACATCAATATTTCTGCTATCATTTTTGCAAATGCCCAACTGTCAAAATTCATTTTAATTTTCGTGTCCTCACTTGTAAGAAGTCTGACTGGTGAATTTATTTTGTCAAGTTCAGATTGAAGTTTTTTTGTCAAACCTATTATCATTTCGGGTCGTCTATTTAATTGCCACTAACAATATATTTACGAATATAACCAACTTCCATCAATTAACTAAAAACTTCTAACGCATTGCTTATCAATACCAAAACTTGCGCATTTTTGGATATACTATAATTTGCAAGTTGCGCTAAGCCTTTTTTTTGGTTGCGTTGAGTTGCTTTTTAATTTGTTGAGCAAGATGCTAACGATTTTAATGATATTCTGGTTATTTATGGATGGGCAGTTGCAATTTGCCACTACATATTAATTCTTTCGTTTAGCGCACTCAGATGGAATTTTTAATCATTACCTATAAAGTAAGAAAATGTTGAATGTGTAGGGGCGAATTGCATCCGCCCCTACACATTCAACATTTTCGAATTCGGAGCTGCACTGCGGCGGACGAGCCAAGATTCTTATTTATTTTTCATATTTTCAATTAGAAGATAAATCACATTTCATGCTCAGAATCGCGTTAGGGATAGCAGTGGAAAGCCCGCAGGAATGAGGCACGAATGACGAGGACTTGGAACGGATAGCCCGACCAACTAACCAAAAAGCGCTTTTGCAAATTCAAATTCCCGTTCTATCTTTGCACATGGAAAATCTCTCAACTAAGTTTTTGGGTGAAAGTCTCACCTTCGATGATCTCCTTGTAGTTCCGGCCTATTCTGAAGTATTACCACGTGAAGTTGACATATCGACGCGGCTCACACGCAATTTGCGTATTAATGTGCCTATTATATCCGCTGCAATGGATACTGTGACTGAGTATAAGATGGCAGTTGCCATGGCCAGAGAGGGTGGTATTGGCATCATTCACAAAAACATGAGTATTGAGAAGCAGGCAGACCAAGTAAGACGGGTGAAAAGGAGTGATAGTGGACTGATTATTGACCCTGTTACCCTGTCACAAAATGCAATAATTCGTGATGCGCTTGCTATGATGAAGGAGTTCAAAATTGGTGGCATTCCGGTGATTGATGAAAATAAGAAGCTGGTTGGGATTTTAACGAACCGCGATTTGCGTTTTGAAACGAATATGCAGCGGCCGATTGCTGAGGTGATGACGACCACAAATTTGATTACCGCGCCTGAAGGCACTACGCTGCAGCAGGCTGAAAATATCCTCAAAAACTATCGTATCGAAAAACTGCCGGTTGTTGATGGAGATGGCATTTTGAAGGGATTGATTACGTATAAAGACATCCTCAAACTGGCGAGTCACCCGCGCGCATGTAAGGATAAATATGGTCGCTTGCTGGTTGGCGCTGCAGTTGGTGTTACACATGATACCATTCAGCGCATTGAGGCATTAAGAGCTGTAGGAACCGACCTGGTTATTATTGATACTGCTCATGGTCACTCGAAAGGGGTGATTGATATGGTGAAAACCGTAAAATCGAAATTTCCGGATTTGGAGGTGGTTGCGGGCAACGTTGCTACCGGAGCCGGCGCAAAAGCGCTTGCTGATGCCGGTGTTGACGGTGTTAAGGTTGGAGTTGGTCCCGGAAGTATTTGCACTACGCGCGTTGTTGCGGGTGTTGGTGTTGCACAAATCAGCGCGATAAACGATGCGGCCAATGCATTAAAAGGCACAGGAGTTCCTGTAATTGGTGATGGTGGAATTCGATATACAGGTGATATAGTGAAAGCAATTGTTGCGGGTGCCGATACCATTATGGCCGGTAGTTTATTAGCGGGAACGGAAGAAAGTCCGGGCGAAACAATTATTTACGAAGGCCGAAAATTTAAATCGTACCGCGGAATGGGCAGTGTGGAGGCCATGGAAATGGGTTCAAAAGACAGGTATTTTCAGGATGTGGAAGATGATATTAAAAAATTGGTTCCTGAAGGCATTGTTGGTCGCGTTCCGTTTAAAGGCACATTAGAGGAAGTGATGGTTCAATACATCGGTGGTTTAAGAGCCGGAATGGGATATGCGGGTGCGAAAGATGTTGCATCATTACATAACGCTCAATTTGTAAAAATAACTGCAAGTGGTATTCGTGAATCGCATCCACATGATGTTGTGATTACGAAGGAGGCGCCGAATTATAGTAGGTAGGATTGAAATAATTATTTTGTCCTACGCTTATTAATTTTTATAAAATTTATAAGTATTTAAAATTTGACCATATTCGTTCGTTGCTATTGATATGTATAAACCAGCAGCAAGGTGATTCAAATTTATAGAATAGTTGTTGCTTAATAATTCATGCGACAGAACTCTACCGGTTAAATCAAGTACATCAATAAATATTTTGCCGTAATAGAGTTCAACTTCGTTATTATAAATTAAAATATTATTTGATAAATACGGATCGTGCAAATTTAAATTTTCACTAGTGCTATCTGTTTTAAGCCAGCACGTAATAACGTTGGGTGTCGTAAAATATTTTGTTGATGATATTATTGAACTCCCGCAAGCATTTATAGTTTTCAACTTTACGCCGAAGGTGTGATTTTAAAAAAATCTCCATACTTGCTATAATAAATACCCATCTGACAAATATGTATCACCTGTTGTCCACGTTAAGCCAGCGTTTTCACTCCAATAAATAGATTCCGATCTTGTTGTTTGTGGAATTCTGGCAAAAAATAACATGAGGAAGGCGCACTTTGAACAGTTGATATAACACCTGTTGGTAATATTGGATTACCTGCGATGTAAATTGAGTAAGTATGTGTCTCAGCGTATCCATTTTCAAAATTAGCAGTAACCGTTATATCATAATAATTATTGGGGGTAACAAACGGTTTTAATGTAATCCATCTTGCAGAAGGCAGATTATCATCATTAGGCCCAAAATCAAATGCTGTGGATGTCCAAGTATAATTAACATCCGGATAATATGCACATGAAATATTTTCACCTGTTGAATTAATACAAAACTCAGAAGGTGTTTGAATAAATGGAACCGCTTCAGTACCCGATTGTTTATATACCCGAATATAATCAACATACATATTTTGGGTAATGCCGAATCATCTACATAATCCTCATTAATATCGCATGTTAATGGCGATTGCATACTTAATCGAATATGCATAGGTTTGTCAACCGGATCAAATGGCATATCTTCACTATTTAAGCCTGAAACCTCAATCGTTCTAATTAAACTGTTATTTAAATAAAACTTAATAATATTTTGATGCCATTCGCAACCAATATTCACCCATTGATAGTCCAAATTGTACGGTTCAAAAAACAATTGTTTAAATAGGTGAATCTTTTGAGATTCTCCAGCTGCAATTTCAGGCGTTCCATAGTCCCAGTGATAATTGGATTTTAAAACATTTTGTGGCCGCTATAGGTTTCCCAAATATCAATTTCTCTATATTCAGGCATCTCCACCACCTGCAACAAATAACCAAAAAGCAGAGCCTGCGCCTTTGGAAAAAGGTAGGTTTTTGACTCTAATTTCAATATAAGAATCAGGGTAAATTTAAACTCCTTAAAGCTATCGTCGTCTGTTGAAAATGTTTTGATTTCAGCACCAGAATGTGCGCAACCTGCATAATCATCACTACTTAGTGTCAATTTTAAAGAACCGTCTGCTTCAGTTACGTTATTAGGATTAAAACTATGCCATGAAGGCAATTGTGATATGCATCATCAGTATTGGTGCTTTTATTCCAATATTCAGGATTAACTTCATTGTCATTAAATTCATCGTTAAAGATTAATTGCCATCCCGGTTTATAAATTGGTGATGGCGGAGAATTATAACCGACTTGCTTATAACTTGAATACCAAACATCACAAAGGTGTTGAGACTTTAAACATGCGCTTAATGCCAGTAAATAAAAAATTGTTGTTTTCAAAGCGCGCCATTTATTTAATGATGCCTATTAATAATAAAAATATAAAATTATAATGAAAAGATATAATTTGACAAAAACCTTTCAACAGATGGAATTTTAAACGTAAAGTATTATTATTTTAATTCAGGGATATCATTCATCTCAATTATCTGATAATCAGGGTTTTCACATGTAGTTTCAGGTAGGTTATTGCTTCCAGCAAAAGTAAATTTTATATCTAGTTTTTGAATTCCCTTAATGATTCAATATCCGGTATTGTATTATAAACAATAAAATCGGTATAAAACATGGCCTCAATTGGACGGGGATAGTTAAACAGAATTGCTTTACCATGATTGGTTTCACCCAGTTTTTTTAAATCTTTTACCCATTCGGTAGAAGTTGTGTTTGGGTTTAACATTTTGGTTCGTTCTACACAATATCTAAAGGGAAGTAAAATTAGCAAGGCCAAAATAATGATTGCAAAAACTCTTTTAATTCCACTAAATTTTAATTCATTTATTTTATCATAAAACAATCCTGTAATAATAAATAGAGCCGGAGCAGTAAATAAAATGTAACCCTGCATTTTGGTTTCGGCAATTGTAAAAAAGATTACTGGTATAAATACCCAAATTAATAATGCATATTGTTTATTCAAAAACTTACGTTTTAGGGTTTGTATGGTAAACCATATTAGCGGTAAATAAATTAAATCGCCATAACTTATTCTTAGCCTTGCTAAAAAAAACCACCTGTCCTCCGATCGACCTTCAAGTGCTTCAGTTAAATGCAAATTATTATAATATTGCTCCCATGCTGTTTCAAGTGGAAAGGCCTTGGCGCTATAAATTTGCCAGGGTAGTGCTACAACAACTAAGGCGAATACCAGCAATGCCAATTGCCTGAAAATTTGCTGTTTTGAAAATTTATCGCTGTCATAAACAAGTATAAACCAGATTGGTAATACAATTAATGCCGGTAACCACTTGGTTAAAATAGCAAACCCAATTGCAACTCCGACTAAAATGTTATAAGCCTTTTTTTCTGTGTTAATAAATTTAATACAAAAAAATACCGCCAGCTGTATAAAAAACAAAAGAATATGTCATAATTATCAGGTTGAACTCTGCCCCCTGTTAATTCAATTATTAAACCATTCATTGAATACAGCAATGCGCTAATGAATGCCACACGTTTGTTAAAAGAAATTACCGATATAATAAACTAAAAAAATACCAAGTGTTGTTAATAAAATGCCGGGTATTCGGACTGCAAATTCATTTATTCCAAACACTTGCAAACTTGCACTGATAAACCATAGTGGCACTGGTTGTTTATGAACCCAATAATGGTTGCTGTACCATTCTTTGTAATCGTAAGGCAATACAGGATCTTCGTAAAGTGTTGGTGTTAGCGGATGGGAAATCATGTTTTTTGCCACAAGTGCATGATAACGCTCGTCCCAGGGGTGTAAATAATTATCTGAAGACACATATACCCTTAAAATAAAACCTGCTATTATTACGAGTAATAAAGCAGGTTTTATTTTACAAATTTTAAAAAACAATACATTGCGATTCCATACATCGCCAATGTTATTTATAAAATTATTAATCCGGTTACATGTGCCGTCATTTATGATAAATCATTCACGATATTTAAATTAATTTTATTGCACCAACACCAAATACCCCCAGGCCGGAATATTAACTTTTTTACCCGTTTTTATTTTTGTTTTTTTCCGGTGAAGTAGTTTTTTATATTTTCCGCCATCGGTTGAAAATACGGCATCGTGTGCGTCGGAAGATAAATTTAGTATAACCATTGCTTTATTATCTCCAGCCGTGCGGGTGTAACAATAAATTTTATCGTGTTGTGTAGCAACTCTTGTATATGCACCACCATAGGAGCCATTCCATAAAGCAGGGTTATCTTCTTTTAATTGAATAAGTGTTGTATAAAACTGCGTGTAATTTTGTGTCGACCCAGGTTATTGGATCTTTATCGAAAAATTTCAATCGGCGATCCAATGCAACTTCCTGACCGGAATACATCAATAGCATGCCCGGAATTGTTGCGGCCATTACTGCAAATGTTTTTGCCCCATTTCCCATTCTTTCGAATTCGGTTCCGTTCCAGCTGTTTTCATCATGATTGCTGGTAAAGTTCATGAAGTAACTATCTGCTGTATAGTTTTCAAATCTTTCTGAATTGCCACATCCATGGTATCGGCGGTCGGTTGTGCCCTTTGCAATTTCATTCATGACATGATGCTTATTCAGGCATAGGTCATATGAAATCCATCAGTATGTAATTGCGGGCCTTCTGCTTGGATAACAGGAAAATGTCGGTTTTATTTTCGCTTAATTCGGTTAATGCTTCTTTCCAGAAATCATCAGGAACCATCATTGCAACATCACATCTGAAACCATCAACATCAGCTTCGGTTATCCAATATTTCATGTCTTCAATCAGCCTGCGCGCATGGCTTTGTTATCATAATTTAAATCCGCTCATCACTCCAGTCGGCCACGGGAGGAATAATTTACCGGACTTTATCGGTCGTATAAAAATCAGGATGTTTTCATCCACACATGATCCCAGCTCGTGTGATTGGCCACCCAGTCGAGGATAACATATATCATGTTTATGGCTTCATCAACTAATTTTTTAAAATCTTTAGCGATCCAAATTCAGGTTGGTTGCTGTGTAATCAGAAATAGAATAATAGCTGCCTAAACTACCTTTCCGGTTTAATAACACCAATGGGTTGCAATATCATCATCCATAAAATACCAACTCCCCATGCATCGAACCTGAGAAAATGTAGCAAATGCATCAAACGTGCCTTCCGGCGTGTATTGGCGGATATTTACTTCATAAATGGTTGATGTCTTTACTCCATTCAGGTGCTGCGAATAAAATGAACTGAGGCTGCAATGATTGTAAAATGTTAGGACGATAACGTTTTATTCATAAAAAATGAGCTGGTTAATTTTCAAAGTAATTATTTCAAATGAATATAGGTTATGCCTTAACCTGCATCGTTGTGGTATTCATTTTTTTAGCGCTACTAAAATTTGTATGATAAGGTTTGCCGGCTTCAATATTCGTTAATGGCATAACAACGCCTACTGTTTTATTGAATAATGCATAAACCACATCATCAAAATAAGGGCTTTTTGGAAATATATAAAAATTAGGGCTCACCTGCAATATCGAAAATCTCCATATAACAAGGCCATATGGCTGCTGCGCAAATTTGTAAGTGGTCGAAACTGTATTGGTTTTTACATCGAGTTGATACTTGTTCAAGTTATCAAATTCCATCATTCTGCGATTATCCGGGTCGTTTGCTCCGGGCATTCCAATTTCATCCCCATAATATATTATCGGAATTCCGGGATTGTCATGTTAAAGCATGTAGCATTTTCGTTGGCATAACCTATTGTATCGGTAACTTCAATCTTGCGGTTTCCAACCGGCTTCCTTATCGTTTTCACTCCATTTTAAATCGCCGCTGGCATAAGAAATAAATCTCGCCATATCCTGGTTGCCTGTTATATTACCCTTACGTGATGATAACCAAATAATTAAATGTTTCGTTTTAAACTGGAATTTAACCGATCAAAGCCAACCTCATTGTTTGCAAAAACACTTCTTGCGTCAAAATATAAAAGCAAAATCAAATTTGCATTTAATAAACCTGTTCCTAAATACGAACCAATTAATTCGCGTGAACCAAATGTTTCTCAATCTGATAAATATTTCTGTTTTGTGGAATTTCAATTTCAGTTTTTATTTTGTAAGTCAATAATCTCAAAATTCTGTTTCAATATGTTTTGTTGCATCATGTCGGAAACCATCTAAATTAAATTCATTTAACCAAAACATTGCGCTGTCGCTGAAACCTGTCCGCAACTTCCGGTTTACTGTGAGTCAAAACTTGGCATATACGGTTCGAACCATGTTGTCAAACGATATTCATCCCATAAACGCAGGTTTTTTCTTCCGTCGGT
>JADJJZ010000021.1 GCA_016706255.1 Bacteroidota bacterium
AGTGCTGATAAATTCCCTCTTGAGATGGTTTATTATAATAAGGCGAAGCAATTAAAATCGCATCTACATAATTTTTATCTGCACAATGTTTTTTGTAAGCCTGAATACTCCGAATTATTTCCGCTGTATTATTTCCCCCAAATCCGCCAACAACCGGCACGCGACCATTAGCCGCTGCAATGGTAAAATCGATAATCGAAAAACGTTCCGCTTCACTCAAGGTTGCACTTTCACCTGTGGTGCCCATCGACACCAAATATTCCACACCACCATCAATTACATGATTAATTAATTTATTTAATCCCGTGAAATCGATACTATCGTCGTCGTTAAAAGGTGTAACTAATGCAACACCCGTTCCTCTGAATTTGTTGGTAATATTTACTGAATAATTATGCATCATTTGTTGACTTAAAATGAAAATACAAAGTTGGATAATTTAATAATAGGCGAGTAGACTTTTAATTAAAATATTTTTAACCGTAGAAAATCGTTAAACCGATTTCACCATTTTTAAATACCGCTCCACCTGCTCCAGATAATCAAACACATTTTCATGTTCAATGCGCATCATAAAATCGTAACAATATGTTTTTTTAGCATCAAATTTTCCGATGCGCAATGCAGCTTTGCTGTAGGTGGAAATATATTCTAACGGGCGATTAACTTTTAGGCTCGTATTAATTAAAACATCAAAATCTTTTTCAATAAAATGTTTTATTTTCTGCATTTTCGGAATACCAATCCAGTTCATATCTTTTTTGGTAATCCAGATAATTTCTTCATCCTCAAACGGCGGCAATTTTTTTACATAACCGATAAAGCTGATTTTTTTTCCTTCCTCAGCGTATTTATGTAAATGATTAATTAGCTGACGTAAAGCAATCGGGTCAGAACCATCAACCAGAAAAGCCATGGTTTTGATTTTGTCGTATTCGAGCGTTTTTCGTTCATGCGTATCAGTATACGGTTTGGAGCGAATAAACCTCCCGAATAAAATATTTTTTATGCTTTTTATCAATAGCTATAATTAGGGTTTTGTGGTTGCCACTGTAAGTTCATCATAAACACCCATTTCATCAAATTTATCGATACGTTGTTTGATACGTTCTTCAGGATCAATGGCTTCCAGTTCTTTCAGGTGTTTTTTCAAATGTTTTTTCAAAAGCTTCGCCATTTCTTCCGGGTCGCTGTGTGCACCACCGAGGGGTTCCTTAACGATGCCGTCGATGATTTTATTTTTAAAATTATCCGCAGCAGTCAGTTTCAGGGCTTCGGCAGCAGTTTCTTTAAAATCCCAGCTTCTCCACAGGATACTCGAGCACGATTCCGGCGAAATCACCGAATACCACGTATTCTCCAGCATAAACACCCTGTCGCCAATACCAATGCCCAAAGCACCTCCCGATGCCCCTTCGCCGATTATAACGCAAATTACGGGCACTTTCAGGAGTGTCATCTCATACAGGTTGCGGGCAATGGCCTCAGCCTGACCACGTTCCTCGGCTTCCAGGCCCGGATAAGCACCCGGTGTATCAATCAAAGTAACGACAGGAATATCAAATTTTTCAGCTAACTTCATGAGCCTCAGGGCTTTACGATAGCCTTCAGGGTTTGCCATACCAAAATTGCGGTATTGACGCATTTTGGTGTTGATGCCCTTCTGGTGACCGATAAACATCACCGTTTGGCCCTCCAGCGTAGCGAAACCGCCAATTATCGCCTTATCATCCTTCACATTGCGGTCGCCGTGTAGTTCCACGAAGTTTTCGGCCATATGTTCGATATAAAACAGCGAGTAAGGCCTGTCGGGGTGGCGACTCAACTGCACTTTCTGCCAGCCGTTCAGGTTCTCATAAATGTCCTTTTTCAGGTTTGCTATCCGTTCCTGCAGTTCCGCAGCAGGAGCGGTAATGTCAATTTTTTGCTTTTCGCCCATCTGCTTCAGCTTTTCCAGTTCCTCATACAGGTCAGCAATGGGCTTTTCGAAGTCAAGAAATACCATGTCGCAAATTTATCGAATAATTAAACTAAAACACACCAAAACCAAACGCAAATGTCAGAAATACCTACTAATCCCAAAAAAATCCCCCTCCTCACCCCAAATCCCATCCCACCTCAAAATTAATCCGCGTCCCGCTAGCGGGAATCAATCAAACACATCCACCAAAAAAATCAGTTTAAATCCGCCCAAATCAGCGACCCGCTTGCCGGGTTCAGCGTTCCCTTTTTAAAAAATCAGTTATTTATCCGTTGAACCCATTCCATGTGTGCCCGTCTGTCGTTGCAGATTCCTTTTCAACATCACCCCAAAAGCACATTTCCGAAATTTTACCACAAAGGAACAAAGGAAACGAAGTAACGCTAAGGGTAACGTGTTTAATTCTCTCCTACAACCCGTAAATCCGTTATGTAAGGGCGGATTCAATTCGCCCCTACATACCGGATTTACTCGCATTTTTCGAAATTTTTTAACTGTATCTTATCCATTAAATCCGTTTTTATCCGTTCAATCCGTTCAATCTGTGGGTTCCTTTTTACACCATTTAAAAAAATCAGCGTCCCGCTAGCGGGTATCATTCAAGTTACATAGTATAAAAAATCAGTTTCCATCCATCCAAATCAGCGCCCCGCCAGCGGGGTCAGCGTTCCTTTTTCAAGCACCATCCAAAAAATTCGTCCTTTATCAGTTTGACCAGTTCAGTCTGTGTTCCTTTTCAAAATAAACCCTTTTAAAAATTTGAAGCATGAACATTTCTCACACGAACACAATCCCTTCCCGCTCTCCGCTGCAACCCCTTTTCCGAGGCGGACAAAGGGGGTTTCCGCTGCGATCGGGGCTATGGCAACTTAGTCGACTGCGAAATTGTATGGGGCAGGGTAATATTAAATCAGTTGGAAATCAGCACTTAAACGATCTATTAAAAACTCAATAAAATAATTTATCGATATACTGATTTATTCCAAAATTAAATATCACGGTAGTGTAAAATAAACTGTGTCAATAATGTATTCGCATCGGGTAATGTCAACCGGAGCGAAGTTCTTGGGTAAAAATATTTGGGGCTCGAAGCCCCTAATATTTTTGAACCATCGGTATAAAGTTTCACCGTCGCTTCGTTCTTGGGTGACATAAAATTAATGTTTATCATTAATATAAGCACAATTAAATATTTAAGCTTAATCGTTTGCCAAAAATGATGCTAAGTTGGGAGACTGTTATTCCCCAGTTATGCAATGGCGCAGTCCATTTTTTTTGTATGTTTTGTGTAGCTAAATAAATTAATTTTAATAAGGCCATATCACTCGTAAAAGCGCCTTTGGTTTTGGTTACTTTTCTTATCTGACGGTGGTAACCTTCGATGGTATTTGTTGTATAAATTAATTTTCGAATGGCAGCCGGATATTTAAAGTAGGTGCTTAATTTGCTCCAATTTCGTTGCCAAGATTCTATTACCACCGGATATTTTTTACTCCATTTTTCTGCTAGTTTTTCAAGCTCCATTTCTGCCGCTTCAATATTTACTGCCTGGTATACCGGCTTTAAGTTTTGCATAAATTCCTTTTGGTCCTTGCTCGCTACATATTTTAATGAGTTGCGTATTTGATGAACTACGCAGCTCTGCACATCTGTTTGCGCAAACACCGTAGAAATGGCTTCTGTAAAGCCTTTTAGGTTATCAGTGCAGGCGATTAAAATATCATTTACACCTCTATTTTGTAAATCAGTTAATACGCTTAACCAAAAGTTGGCTCCTTCTGCTTCATTCACGTAACAGCCTAATACATCCTTTTTTCCTTCTGTTGTAACGCCTAAAATATTATATACACAGCGAGTAACCATTTTGTGATCTTGCTTCACTTTATAATACATGGCATCCATCCAAATAATGCAATACAACGACTCTAATGGACGACTTTGCCATTCGGTTACCATCGGTATTACTTTATCTGTAATGCTCGACAATGTAGCCGCAGAGATATCTGTATCATACATCTCTTTTATATGTGCTGAGATGTCTCTAAAGCTCATTCCTAACCCATATAAACCAATGATTTTTTGTTCCAAACTCTCTGCTAAAATCGTTTCTCGTTTACGAACAATTTGGGGTTCAAATTCGCTATCACGATCACGGGGCGTTGATATCTCAATAGTGCCTTCGGCCGTTTTTAACTTTTTTGTAGTTCGGCCATTCTTGCGATTGCCCTGATCCCGCTGGTCTTCATCCAAATGAGCATCAAGTTCCGACTCTAAGGCCGCTTCTAAAAACTGTTTTAATAAAGGCGCAAACGCGCCATCCTTGCCAAATAGGCTTTTGCCAGAGCGAAATTGCTCGATGGTCTTTTTCTTAAGTGCTTCGTAGTCGAAGTCTGGTTTCTGTTTTTCCATTTTTAAACTGGTTTTCAAAATTCATAATAATTTTTGAATTTTGACACAGTTTAATTTACACTCTCAATATCACTCAATTTTTCTGATAATTTCATTTTAAGTTAGATTCTCAAAAGTATACAAGTGAAATTAGTAATTAACCTTTTCTAATTTACAAAAGGTGTGGCAGAATATTGAAAACTATAAAGTTCATATTGACTGTCATACTTTAATCTAATATACATTATATTGCCTCCTTCTAAATATGCAGTCCATGACGAAGTTGAGGTTATTACATATTTCTGGTTATAGATTTGAACCTGAGTGTTTAAATTTACCATACTTGAGGGAATTTGTAAACAATATTCGGAGAGTCCATTTGAATCAAAATAATATACAAAATTTCCATATAACATATCAGAACTTATGTATTTTGTGCCATCAGTTGCATAGTCTGACACCCATGTATTATAAGGATATAGTGCTTTGATTTCGGTTTCTGTTAATCCAAGATGTGCTTGCGCGTTAATAGCTACAGGGAATAGCAATAATGTAATTAGTAATTTGATGGTTTTCATAAAAATGTGTTTTAAATATTAGTGCAAAGTATGTGTTTGTATCGGGTGTTAAATTTAATTTATGGTAAAAAGGTAACATCTATTCATTATATAAATCAAAGTAATACTTAAGGCAACTAAATTAAGATTATCCTAACAGATTAACCCACATGTCACTCAATCTTTTACAAATTTTAAGAATGTTTTTTATAATTCCAAATTTTAAAGGAAACAAAAATTTTACTAAAAAAGCCAGTAAAAGATTGCTCCTTTTTTACGAGCTTAATTGTAAACTGCTTTGCTCAAAAATCTATTTTTTTGTTAGTTAGTTGCGTATTCTTACCGTAATTGTTTTTATAAATATGGAAATGTATTATTTTGGAATTGGATAATTTTATGTTATAAAAAAGTACTAAATGTGACATGGCAAACTTTTGTTTTATTGTTAATTAATTTGTGTAATCCTTTTGGAAATAGGTTTGAATATTATTTTTTATGATTAATTGTGACATTTATGTAATTAACGGTTTTCCGTGAATTTGCCAGTTTATTTTGTTCGAAACTGTTTGTAATGTATGTTTGGGGAACGGCACACACATTACCTAGAAGCTTAATCCTCTGCCCTGTGGAATTATTGAAGCAAAACGGGAAGAAGAAGGTCATCGGATGAATGTCCACGAGGGGCAAAGTGAAGAATACGCAAATGCAAAGCTCAAACATCTTAAAAACGAACCCTTACCTTTTGTCTATATCAGCACGGGTGAAGTAACAAGATTCACTGACTTTACAGACCCAAAACCACGAGCAAGAGAGGTATTTAGTTTTCATCGGCCAGAAACTTTAATAGATTGGTTAAAACGTGATAAATCACTCCGCAAAAGATTATTCGATTTGCCTTCTTTGCAAACCGAAGGGTTGCGTGATTGTCAAATCAACGCCATAACGAAATTAGAAACTTCATTTAAAGAGAACCGCCCGCGAGCTTTAATACAAATGGCAACCGGATCTGGAAAAACATTTACCGCAATAACTGCAATTTATCGTTTGTTGAAATATGCAAAAGCTAAACGTGTATTGTTTTTGGTAGATACTAAAAATCTTGGTGAACAAGCGGAGCAAGAATTTATGTCATTCGTTCCAAATGATGACAACAGAAAGTTTACGGAGTTATACAGCGTTCAACGACTGAAATCAAGCTATATCGCAACCGACAGTCAGGTTTGTATTAGCACCATTCAGCGTTTGTATTCCATTTTAAAAGGAACTGATCTTGAAGAAAGTGCAGAAGAAGAAAATCCGAATGAAAGCCGATGGCAACCAAAAGAAATTCCACCGATAGAATACGATGGAAAAATGCCAATTGAGTTTTTTGATTTTATTGTAATTGATGAATGTCACCGAAGCATTTACAACCTTTGGAAACAAGTATTAGAATATTATGATGCTTTTGAAATTGGATTAACCGCTACTCCAGATAAAAGAACGATTGGTTATTTCGACCAGAATTTGGTAAGTGAATATTCACACGAAATGGCGGTTGCAGATGGTGTGAATGTTGGTTACGAAGTATTTATCATTGAAACAAAAGTAACCCAACAAGGTGCAACACTTTGGAAAGGCGAATACATTGAACACCGCGAACGATTGAGCAGAAAGAAACGAATGGAGTTGCAGGATGAAGATGAAAATTATTCAAAACAGCAATTGGATAAAGATGTCGTAAATCCTAATCAGATAAGAACTATCATCCGAACATTCAAAGAACATTTGCCAAGTATTTTTAAAGAACGTTACGATAAAAACGGAAATTTTGAAGTTCCTAAAACTTTAATTTTTGCAAAAACAGATAGTCACGCCAATGATATAATAGACATTGTAAGAGAAGAATTTGCCGAAGAAAATAAATTCTGCAAAAAAATTACTTATAAAACTGACGAAGATCCTAAATCGGTTTTATCGCAATTCAGAAATGACTATCACCCACGAATTGCAGTAACCGTTGATATGGTTGCAACTGGCACAGACATTAAACCACTAGAATGTTTGCTATTTATGAGAGATGTAAAAAGCATCAATTATTTTGAGCAAATGAAAGGCAGAGGCACACGAACTATTGATTTGGATAGTTTGCGAAAAGTTACGCCCACCGCAAAATTTACCAAAGACCATTTTGTAATTGTGGATGCCATTGGCGTAACCAAAAGTTTAAAGACGGATAGCCGCCCGTTAGAGAAAAAGCCAGGTGTGCCTTTGAAAGATTTGCTGCAGGCGGTTGCAGTGGGTGCAAGAGAAGAAGAATTATTTACTTCATTAGCCAACCGATTGACCCGTTTAGATAAACAAATTACCGAAAAAGAAAAGAAGCAATTTGCCGAAAAAGCTAATGGGAAAAGCGTTTCACAAGTAGTTAAAGAATTATTGAATGCTTTTAATCCAGATGTGCTTGAAGAGATTGAAAGCAAAGTAAGAACCGAAATGGTTGGGGCAGCATCTGTGAAATTGAAGCAGCCATAAAAGCTAAAACTGAAACAATACAAAACGAAGCAGCCAAAGTATTTACGGGAGAACTGAATGAATACATTGAAAATGTGCGCAAGGCACATGAACAAAAAATTGATTTGGCTAATCCTGATGAAGTAATAAAGGTGGGCTGGGACAAGGATAATTTAAACAAAGCGAAAGAATTAATTGCCAATTTTTTAGAATGGATGCAATTGCATAAAGATGAATTAATGGCTTTGCAGATTTTTTACAACCAACCATTTCGCAGACGAGAATTGACTTATTCAATGATTAAAGAAGTGTTGGAGAAACTTCAAAACGACAAACCAACACTTGCTCCTATGAATGTTTGGCGGGCTTATGAAGCACTGGGACAATGCAACGGTTCGCCACGAAATGAGCTAACTGCAATTGTTTCTCTCATTCGTAAAATAAGCGGACTAGACACAACGCTTACTGCTTATGATAAAATAGTTGACAAAAATTTTCAAGATTGGGTATTTAAAAAACAGGCAGGCGCCACCAAGTTTAATGAAGAACAAATGCAATGGCTGCGCATGATAAAAGATTATGTGATTAACAGTTTTCATATTGACAAAGATGATTTTGATTTGAATCCGTTTAATGCACAAGGCGGATTAGGTAAAATGTGGCAATTGTTTGGCGACAAGACGGAAGAAATTATTAATGAATTAAATGAAGCATTAGCGGCATAATGAGTGAGAAAAAAGATATACCGAATCATTGGGAAATTAAAACTTTAGGGGAAGTATGTGACATACAAACTGGCAAGTATGATGCAAACCACGCTAAACCAAGTGGCAAGTATAGATTTTACACCTGTGCTTTCGAATCGGTATATTGTGATACAAATAGATTTAAAGGAGAAAGTTTGATATTGCCTGGCAATGGTGCAAATGTTGGCGAAGTTTTTTACTATAATGGAGAATTTGATGCATATCAAAGAACTTATGTTTTAAATAAAATCAAAACAGTCCCTAAATATCTTTATTACCATTTGCTTGGTAATTGGAAAAGAAGAAACCAAGATAAACAATTTGGTTCTGCAACAAACTATATCAGGATGGCGAATTTTACCGATTATGTAGTTCCCCTACCCCCAATAGCCGAACAACAAGCCATAGTAGCCAAAATTGAAGAACTATTCAGCGAATTAGAAAACGGCAAACAACAATTGCTCACCGCACAGCAACAATTAAAAGTGTACAGGCAAAGTTTGTTGAAATGGGCTTTTGAAGGGAAACTCACGAATAAGAATGTAAAAGATGGTGAATTGCCGCAGGGTTGGAAAAGAGTTAGTGTAATTGATATTGTTGAAAAAAGTATGCATTCCTTAAAGGCTGGTCCATTTGGTTCTTCATTGAAAAAAGAATTTTATGTTCAAAAGGGTTATAAAATTTATGGGCAAGAACAAGTGATAATTGACGATGCTTCTTTTGGAGACTATTATATAAATGAAGAAAAATATTTAGAATTAAAATCTTGCAGAGTTAAGCCGTATGATATTCTGATTGGTTTGGTCGGAACAGTTGGTAAAGTACTAATCTTACCTGAAAATGCTCAAGAAGGCGTAATTAATCCACGATTAATTAAGATAACCCTTAACAAAGAAATCTATTTGCATAAATTTTTCAAATATTACTTTGAAAGTTCATATGTGAAAAACTTTTACAGTGCAAAAGCCCAAGGAACGACAATGGACGTTTTGAACTTAGGAATAATTAAGACAATACCGTTTCCAATTCCTTCTTTAAAAGAACAGCAACTCATAATATATGAATTAGAAAGCAAACTCAAGGTATGCGATAAATTAGAAGAAACGATTAGCCAAAATTTGGAACAAGGGGAAACATTAAAGCAGAGTATTTTGAAAATGGCATTTGAGGGGAGGCTGATACCAATAGAATAATTTATACTAAAAACTGATACGATAATAAGTTCATTAAAATACCATGAAACATCTAACTTTGCAACGACAATTTAATACTTAATAATATGCTTTATTTAAAGAGATTAGAAATAGAAAATGTGAGATGCTTTGGCAATAAGCAGAAAATCGATTTTACTGATAGTGATGGGGAAATTTCACAGTGGACAGTTATACTTGGTGACAATGGAACTGGTAAAACGTCTATCCTTCGCAGTATAGTTTCTTTGTTGCCTTCTCCTCAAAGTTTTATAGGAAAAAGAAGCCATCTTGATACGGAATATGATTTAAGTATTGACAACAGTTGGCGCAATGCATGGGATTTGAGGCATAAAGAAGGTGGTAAGGAATCAAAAATGAAACTTATTGTTGTTGAGAGTGGAAAACCATTTGGAGTTGATGGAGTAATAGAATTAGACTTGGAGTATTCTATTAATCATAAAACTAAAGAATCTGTTGTCTCCAAAAACTACAATACTGGTATTCTTTCCCCAGTATTCTGTTTTGCTTACGGAGCAAATCGTAAAATGGCTGAAAAATCATTGTCAGGCGAGAGCTTTAATAACTCAAGTGCTACCCTTTTTTTAGACAATGCCATGCTTCAAAACTCATCAGAGTATTTTCTGCGTGTAGATTATGAAACTGCAAAAACAAAAACTAAAAAAGGTATTTCAGAAAGAGATAGAATAAAAGATTTATTGCTTCAAGTTTTACCAGATGGAATAAAAAAGACATAAGAGTTAGAAAGGGGAAATACGCTTACAAAGAGAGGTAAGTTCTAACACCATTTGGTTGGGTAAACTTAAATGAAATGAGTTTAGGGCACAAAACAACTATTGCGTGGTTGATGGATTTGCCGAAAGATGTTGAGCTACTACGAGAAAAGCGAAACCCCATTTGATGAACCAGCTATTTTAATTTTGGATGAAATTGATTTGCATATGCACCCTACATGGCAAAGAGAAATCATTGAGAACCTTAGTCAAATTTTTTCTAAGACACAGTTTATAGTAACTGCACATAGTCCATTGATTGCGCAGGCAGCATTAAGTTCAAATTTAGTTTTATTGAAGCGAACAGGCGACCATGTAAAAGTTGAGAATACTCCCGATGTAATCAGGAGTTGGAGAATAGACCAAGTGTTGACAAGTGATTTGTTTGGCTTGAAAGAGTCAAGAACAAGAGAAATGGAAAAAAAAATTCAGCGAAGAAGAACACTCTTGAAAAAGGAAATTTTAACTGACAAACAGAAAACTGAATTAGAAAAACTAAATGCAGAAATTGATGCTATGCCCATAGGGGAAACAAAATCAGAAATTGATGCAATGGATATTTTAAAAGATTTTGCAAAAAAACTTGAGGCAGCGAAAAAAAGAAAATAGTATGATTAGAATTCATAAAACTGCTGCTGTTCCAAATATTCTAACAACAGATGGTGCAACAGAAACAACAACATTAATTAATGCTTTCACTGCAAATCCAAATCAATACAAAAGCCGAACAGGAGTTCCCGTAAAGAGCATTGTCAAATTTAAATTTGACAATAAAATTTATGGAGATGAAACGGTGAAAACACGGTTAGTAGCCGACCAACACGATAAGTGTTGTTTTTGCGAAAGCAAATTTTCTGATAATAGTTTTGGTGATGTTGAACACTACCGACCAAAAGGGGCATACAAGAAAGTAGGAGCTAATGCTAATAATTATCCCGGTTATTATTGGTTAGCTTATAATTGGAATAATTTAATGTATTCATGTGAGAAATGCAACAGGAAACATAAGAAAAATGATTTTCCGTTGTATGACGAAACTACACGAAAACCATTTCATAATCATGCAAATGATTTATCTCATGAAGACACTTTACTGATAAACCCAAACACCGAAGACCCAAGCAATTTTTTTACTTTCAAAGAAGAAGTTCCTGTTCCGGTTAATAGTAGTTTGAAAGGATTAACTTCAATCAAAGTATATGGTTTGGAGAGGTTAAATAATTCACGTCTTGAAAATTTGAAAGCTATAAAAATAGCATTGACATTAGTAAATATTGATGAAACAAATGCTACAGAAATTGCCAGAGCCGCAAACCGATTTGAAAATTTTTCCTGCCGATTTGGTTGAATCGGTGATAGCAGCCAAACAACTTTTCAATTCTTCCGCTAAAGATACGGCTAAGTTTGCATATTGTGTTAGGTGCAAGTTTCCTCATTTGCCAACCATTTAAATTTAATAAAATGAATAGTCCGATAGTTAAAATATAAATGGACATTTTTTAATAAAAAAATATGAGCAACAACACATCAAGTATAGTAAGCAAAGTATGGAGTTTCTGTAATCCCCTCCGTGATGTAGGTGTCGGATATGGGGATTATTTAGAGCAACTTACCTACTTGCTTTTCTTAAAAATGGCTGATGAATATAGCAAGCCACCGCATAACCGAAAACTACCTATTCCAAAGGATTACAACTGGGAAAGTTTAACCAATAAAAAAGGTGTTGAACTGGAATTACACTATGCTACGTTACTGCGTGAATTAAGTACTGCCAAGGGTATCTTAGGTCAAATATTTACAAAGAGCCAGAATAAAATTCAGGATCCTGCAATGCTTGCTAAAATCATTGATATGATTGACAGCGAACAATGGTTGGTTATGGGAGCAGATGTGAAAGGAGATATTTATGAAAAACTCTTAGAGCAAAATGCACAAGACGTGAAAAGTGGTGCAGGTCAATACTTTACACCAAGGCCTTTAATCCGCGCAATGGTAGAATGTATACAGCCACAACCCGGCAAAACAATTGCAGACCCCGCTTGCGGAACTGGTGGATTCTTTTTGGCTGCTTATGATTATATTGTAGCAAATAACAAATTAGACAAAGCTCAAAACAAGTTTTTAAAATTAGAAACTTTTTTTGGCAATGAAATTGTTGCAGGAACACGGCGTTTGGCTTTAATGAATTTGTTTCTCCATAATATTGGGGATATTGAAAGTGATAATTTTATTTCACCTGCGGATGCTTTAATTGCAGCTTCACCAATTACGTATGATTATGTATTAGCAAATCCTCCTTTTGGGAAAAAGAGTTCACAAACTTTCACTAATGAAGAAGGGGAGCAGGAGAAAGATGATTTGACCTATAACCGTCAAGATTTTTGGGCTACAACAAGTAATAAGCAATTGAATTTTGTTCAGCATATTCGTTCTATGCTGAAAACAACTGGAATAGCAGCAGTAGTGTTGCCTGACAATGTTTTGTTTGAAGGTGGTGCGGGTGAAACAGTTCGAAAAAAATTACTTGAAACAACAGATTTGCATACAATTTTGCGCCTTCCTACAGGGATATTTTATGCACAGGGTGTAAAAGCAAATGTTGTTTTCTTTGATAACAAACCAGCCAACAAAAACCCATGGACAAAAGAAATTTGGGTGTATGACTATCGCACAAACATACATCACACATTAAAGAAAAATCCATTAAATATTGAAGTGTTAAAAGAATTCATAGTCTGCTACAAATCTGAAAACCGAAGCAAACGCAAGGAAACCTATAACGCAGGAACAAATCCTGAAGGTCGCTGGCGCAAATTTACCTATGATGAAATCATAGCAAGAGATAAAACTTCATTAGATATTTCCTGGCTTAAAGATAGCTCCCTTACGGATTTAGATAATTTGCCCGATCCGGATATTTTGGCTGCGGAGATTGTTGAGAATTTGGAGGCAGGGTTGGAGAGTTTTAGAGCGATAATAAATAATCTCTCAAAATAGTTATACGTGATTGTTTTTAGATTTTTTATTTCATTAAGGATGATTTTTTTTAAAATTAATTTATTAATGGTTTCATAAATTTCAATTTAATATTCAAAACTATGTTTATCGTTTTAGATAAAACTTTTAACGCTACTGTGAAATATCAAAATTTCACATCAGACATTGTTGATAATAATGAGTATCTACTTGGACGATTGAGTGATATTAATTTTTTTGTTGGCGGAAATAATATGGGGAAAAGTTCATTTTTGAGAAACCTTTTAATTCAGGATAAATATAAGGTAGTTGGTTCAGAGAAATCTTTATCATATCTTAGGGAAATTGAAACTGTATTAAGGCATCAATCTGAATCCGTTATTGATAATGCTGCTTTCACAATCTCTGATATCACTCCAAAACTAAACTATTTTGAATTAAGCAATAATGCATTAGTAGCATTTGAATTCTTTCTTGATAAATATCCGAATAATAATATTCTAATTAATAGAAGTTACTTTGCTGATTTGATTTTAAAATTTGATAACACTAATATTGAAAAGGTGATTGATGAAATAAATTCAAATTTTCAAAAGTTGCATGCAATGATTATGGTTGCTTTGGAGGTTGAAGATACCAATAAGCGACTATACTATTTAAATTTTACCCACTCAAACTACTTTAGGTTGAAAGAATTGCATTCATATAAACTTAAGCCAATTTTCGACTCACTATCCTCTCTCCTTGAAAAGTATAATGAAAGTCCTTTGCAAGTTATTACTCCTTTTGAGAAGCGGTACGTTCCGATTCTTAGGACATTATCAAGTCTATTTGATAATGACAGAAATGGTAATGTGAGTGATAAAATTCTTTCAAACATATTTGAAACTTCGGTAAAAAAAAATTATTTTAAGGGCTCACTTAAAGAAAATATTAAAATATTTACCGGTTTAGATTTTTATGAGCATATTCTTGAGGTTCGTAATAATGAAAAAAAAATTAGAAATAACTTTGAAGAATTTGAGCTATTTCTTTCGAAAACGTTTTTCAACGGAGTTGAAGTTGATTTGATTGCAAAACCATCTAAAGTTAGCAAGGATATGCATATTTCGTTGTATTTGGGCGGAACTGAAAACGATATACATCAGTTTGGCGATGGTGTTCAGGCGTTAATTTTGCTTTTGTATCCGATTTTTACTGCTCAGGAGGAAACCTGGATCTTTATAGAGGAGCCAGAATTAAATTTACATCCTGGTTTTCAAAGGTTGTTTCTAGATACATTGTTAAATAATGGTTATATAAAAGCAAAAAAATTAAAATATTTTTTCACCACACATTCTAATCACCTTTTGGATTTGTCATTAACAGATAATTCAAATGTCTCAATTTTTACTTTTAGAGAAATTGTCAATCAGCAAGGTATTTCCAAGATTGTTTCTAATATTAATAATTCAGATATTGATTCATTGGAATTACTTGGTGTTAGTTCTAGTTCTGTTTTTATTGCCAATTGCAGTGTTTGGGTTGAAGGACATAGTGATACACTATATCTAAGGGCTTTTTTAAAGGCATATTTTGAACATTTTCATGAAGATTATTCTTATAAAGAAGATTTACATTACACTTATTTTGAATATAGTGGCTCTAATGTGAGTCATTACTTGTTTGAAGAGAATGAAGTGGGTATAGATAAGGAAATTGAGCAAATTACAGCAAGGTTCCTTAGCAGTAAAATATTATTAATCGCAGACAAAGATGATTCTAGAAAGGAGAAAAAGCATCTGGCTTTAAAAACCAAGAAAGTAAATATTTTAAATATGAAGTATTAACTTGTAGAGAGATTGAAAATCTACTTTCAGCCCAACAGATAAAGATGTTTTTCCCAAAACTTCATGCCAAGATGGCTTCTATTGATTGGTCCCAAATTGAAATACATGAAAATGAATATCAAGATGAATATATTGGTAAATACTTAAAAAAGAAGCTTAAAAAATTGACTCCAGAGCATTTATTTCTTGAATCAGGAACTTTAAAAACTTACTATAAGATTAAGTTAGCAAACTTATTAAAGGAAGATATTAGCTGGCATAATATGTCTAAAGATGCCCAAAATTTAACTAAGAAAGTGGTAGAATTTATTAAGTTAAATAATTATAAAATAAGATGAACCATATTAAGAATATTTTTTGATTACTTAATTGGGAGCACTTTATTTTTCAACATTAAATCAATCTAAAAATAATTAATTGTAGAATATTTTAATTATAGAATAATAAAAAAAATTATTGATTATGACTCAAAACTTTGGATGATACGGGCCGGCAGCGCTGGTGAACAGGAGGATGCTGCTCTCAGAAATGGTTTTGTAACCATTAGTTGGAATGAACTTCCTGACTTAAGTAAATTTAGAACCCGCGAAGAAGTTGGAGAAATTTATAAAAAGCATTATAAAGAAGCAACACCAGTTTCAGAGGGCTTGAAGATTGGTCAGGTTTTTAGATTTGCAAATCGGGTACATAAAGGTGATTGGGTTGTCTTACCTTCAAAATTTAATCCTGAAATTCATATAGGAGAAGTTACTGGAGAGTATCACTACAAGGGTCAGGAGAGTGATGTATTGCACTGGATACCGGTCAAATGGCATAAAACGATACCCAGGTCACAATTTGATGAAGATTTGTTGTATTCTTTTGGTTCCTTGCTTACACTAAGCAATATAAAAAGAAACAATGCCTTAGAGCGAGTTAAAGCGCTGGTTACCGGAAAGCAAATCCAATTTGCCAGTCAGGCCGATGAGGATAACGAAACTGGAGATGACACACTTGAAAATGCAGAACCGGTAATCTTGCATTTACTCAAATTGAAAGCCTTATTCAATCTCAATTTAAAGATTATGCCATGGAAGATTTAATTCGTGAGATTTTAATCGCTCATGGATATACAACTTCACAGCCTCGAGAAGTTGGTGGTTTGGAAGGAAAATCAAGGAAGGGTGAGGATGGCGGAGCAGATATTTTAGCATCCAACGGCCCTTTGGGATTTGAAGAGCCTAAAATTTGTGTCCAGGTAAAATCTTCTAAAGACAGGGTTGCCGCAGGTGTTTTACGGGAGTTGTTGGGGGTAATGAACAGTTATAACGCACTTTATGGAATCTTGGTATCATGGAGCGGCTTTTCAGAATCATTGAAACGAGAAGCCCGGAGCAAATATTTTAATATACGTCTATGGAGTTCCACAGATATAATAAATGAGATTTACTAACATTACGATAAATTTAGTGAAGAAATGAAAAAAAGGTTATTATTAAAAAGGATATGGGTTTTGGTTGAATGATTCTATTCCATTTTATATAAAATAAAAACACACAAATTATGTTATTAAATTTTAATGAAGAAATGATCCCAGACACAAACACACTTTATCAAGAAGCATAGCTACAGTTAACTCAGGTTTGCAAAACGACAAATATTATTTTAACCAACTTTTCACGGAGAAAATGGGTATTACGAAACAAATTTTCAATTATTTGATCAATTGGGGATATATAACACTTTAAACCCCAAAACGAAAAAACCTACAAAGAGATACAGGGGTTGTATATTTTCTATGAAGAGGGTGCGGCAAAATATGCAGGCATTTCTCGTAAAATCCTAAACAGGTTACGCAATCATTTTATTGGTAAGGACCATTTTCAAGCAAGTTTGGTTTACCTTATGGCAAGAGCAGAACAAGATAAAAAAGGTTTATTCATGAAACGAAAAAAAGATTTGGAATTTCATCCATACCGTGAACAAATCCAGCCTTTAATACGTGAAAAATGGCAAATCCAAATAATACCAGAAACCCGACAGCTTTAAGCGAGCACTAATGGAAATATTATTGCGTGCGAATTAAAAACCCAATGGAATTCGTTTGAAACATGGGTTAACCCCCTATAAACGGGAACGGTTTTTAAATTTAATTTAGGTTTTTTTAGGTATAAGCGAACAAAATACTTTTAGTAAAACTATTTTGCTCGCATTGTGCTATTTCCTTCGACTAAACTATCCCTGACGAGTTGCTCCTCAGCAGCGCTCGTTTCCGTTTTATTTAGTGGTATAAAGATATATTCTGGCAATGAACTTCGCAAATTAAAAATGTCATGTATATCTATTCCTTGTTGTAGTAAATTCACATATGGACTTTTGTAATTTGCACCGGAATGTATTCTTTTGTAATTATAAAATAATCCCCATCGCTTTAAAACATCAGCCATATCGTTGCTTGTTTCAAATTCGTACCCACGACAAATCACCTTGTCAATAATGCTGTGATAAGATTCTATATGCGCGTTTTGTTCAGGTGTTGCAGGTTTGGTAAACTCTTGTTCTATTTTTAATTTCTTAAAATAATCTCTTACAAGTGTACTTTCAAATTGCGAACCGTTATCGCACCTAACATAGATTTTATCTGGTTGATAATATACAGATGTAATGTGTTCAAAGAATAGCTTTACGTCTTCTTTTTTTATACTACTCTTAAACATATATCCTAATATCCAACGACTATACACATCAATTACAGTCAATAATGGAATTAACTTACCCGTGCCATGTATATACATAAATTTTATATCGAACTCCCAATAGGTAAAAGCTGCTAATGGCTCAGGGACTAGCTTTGACACCCATTGCTTATTGCCAACCTTAATGCTGGTGGGTTGATATAAAAGGTTATTGACCCGCATCAAACGGTATACTTTTTTGTGATTGATAATATAGTGAAATGTATCTCGTAAATAATGCGTTACTTTTAAATATCCATAATCAACAAATTCAGTAGATAGCAATGATTTAATTTGCTCAACAACAATTGCATTGTTAACATTTGTACCGTTCTGCTTCTTTGTATATTCACTTGGTGATAATCCACGTTTTTTACAAGCGACATCCTTATGTTGCTTGTAATAACTGCTTGGACTCAATCCAACATACTTTAACACTTTTCCTACTGGATATTGTTGGTCAATAAAAATTGTTGCCACCATTCGCCGATCTATTTGCGTAATGTTGTTTTTTTTAACAACTCTTCCTTAATTTTTAATTCAAGTTCTTTTTCGGCAACAATCTCCTTTAATCGTTGGTTTTCAAGTTGTAAGCGTTTTAACTCCGGAGTCATTAACCCCTCTCCGGTTTTAAGGCCATCATATCCCCAAACAGAGACTTTGTCTTGCCAGTTCTTGAGCGTTTGATAACTGATTGCGTGTTTCCTGGCGGTAGCCACCAAACCTAAATGTTTACTCTCTTCTAAAATCTGTAGCTTTTCTTGCGTACTTTTTCTTGGTTGTTTTCCCATGATATCTCAAATTTACACCCTCTTTTGAAATTTGAATATCGTTCCAGTTATTTAGGGGGTTAGAGGGAACACATTAAAATCAAAATTTAATTAAATGTTTTTATGAAAAACTTATTAAAATTACACGAAGTTATAGTAGTAGTATTATTAAGTGATAAAAAAAGAATTTTAACGTTTAGTCAAATTGTTGAATTTATCACTATGCGAAATTTGTTCCCTGAACGCATAGGTAATGTTTCACTTGAAATTCAGGTTATGCTTCGAGAAAAGAAATCCAATGCGCGGTATCTTTACCTTTTTGAACAAATAGATAGTGAAACTATTCGGTTAAGGAACTTTTAAAACTTCTTAGACCTAGATAAATTAGTAATTTTTTATTTAAATTAACACTAAATATATAAAAATGAAAAAAATAAAAATGACGTTATGTATTTGCAAGCAGTAGAAAGTAAATATTTTGGAAAATTGTGGATTAAAAAGCCAATGAATGTTTGGCATACAACAACAAGTAATTTCGAAATAAATGAGAATTCAATTTCCTTTACTTTTACTTTTGATGAACATGAAGGTATAGTGCTGTATTCTGTTAAAGCGACTAGTAAAAATGGGTTTATTTTTATAGGCGAGGTTTTAAGGGGTAAAGAGCATTGGGGCGGAATTAATATTCGTCTTTACAAAAATATTGATGAGTTTTTCGGGATTGCAATTTGGGAGGAAGAAGATATTTCGTATCAATTATTGATCAGCAATAAAAAGATATAAAAATTACGTTAGTAATTATTATTGAAAGAATTAATTTATATTTAAAAATATAATATGGGGGCTATAGAAATACAGGAATTTAGAAGGAGGCGCGCAGAGGACGTGGCCTATGATACAAGCAGAAAGGCTTTTCATGAACAATATTAATGGTTGGAAGCCTATTTTAGTGAAAAGTTTGATAAAAATCCATTTGAAAAATTCTGCGATACCTACAGTGCCTTTTATTGGGAATTTGATGTGTTAAGGGAAATCGCAAGGCAGTTTTCTAGTTTAAATGCAGTTGGTAATTCTATAAAAAACAATATTCCTAGTCAAAACATTATACAAGCTACTTACTTTTTAAAATATAAATGCAATTTATATAAAAATATTGAAGTTGATCCTGTAGCTGCTGAAATTGAGGAAACGGATAAATGGAATAAGTCTCCGTTTGAAGCTTTATTAGTAATCATACGTCAAATTAGAAATAATCTCTTTCACGGTAAAAAATGGAATTAGCTGTAGACCAATATGAAAGAAATAAAATTTTAATTACGTTAGGGGCGACAGCGACTAAAATTATACTAGATAATCTAATTTCAGCTGAAATTTCAATTTATTGAAAAAAACAACGTTAGCCTGATGAATCAAAAAATCCCCAACAATGAAAACTGCAATTTTTAGCACACTCGTTCTTTTAATATTTTCCTTGATAATATATGTATTTCGTTTGAATCAAAGTGGAGTTGATGTTACAGCGAATTCCATAAATGGGCTTGTTACGCCGCTAATTTCACTTTTGACCGCCATACTTCTTTACAAAAGTTTTCAAGCTCAGACTCAATTTAATAAAACCCAAACTGCCAGCGAAGAAGTTAAAAATGACAGGGATATAATACATAAATTAATTACAATATTAGAAAATAATATAGAATATTTTAGCTACACCGCTCAAAAAGGCAATGTCGCAACTAAGGGTATGGAGGGAATGAAAAACCGCTTTAAAGATTGGATTTCAGATTATAGTGAACAGGCTTCAAATATTAATTATGAACAATATAATTTAGCATATAGCATAACTGACTCAAAAATTTACTCAATAATTCGAACATCTGAACTTATAGTTGATAAAATTCTTATACTACAACGAAAAAGTATGATTGATTCAGAATACTCGACATTAATATTTTTATTCACTTATGAAATGCAAATTAAACCTCTAATAGACGAATTAAATAAATATGGCTCCATAGCAAAACACTCAGAGTTGAATTTTGGACCTATTTATTAGTAAAACGTTTGTGGAAATCCACGGTATAGTTTATACCTATCGAGATTATTTTAATAATATTCCGTTTGAAACTTCAATATTTGATCAGCAAGCTGAAAAAATAAAATTGGAAAATTTAGTTGATAGAATCTTGGAGCCCATTTATGTATATTACCAAGATTTATTCAAAACAAAAGACCGTTTGTCTAAAAAAATTACCAAATTGTACGAGTTAATACCTTCGGACCTACTAAATAAAGAATAAATTCGATGAGTGAATAAAAATGAAATTTGATAAATAATGTTTTCCATTGGTAAATTAAAAGTTTCTTGCAATTTTATACACTTATAAGGGTTTACCTGCCATAGACTTCGTTTTTTAAAGAAATCACTAGTATTTACATAAAATCCATAATTAAAGTACGTCACTATGCGCCGGATTGACATTAATCAAGTGACTCACAATGTGACGGAATGTCATTTATAATTACCTTTATGGATGGCTCACTATGCTCCGGAATAGTAGCTGACACACAATACAAAAAGTGGATCACTTTGCTCCAAAATCAGTGAATCAAATTAGTCGGGAATCGGTGGCGTAGTATGACCAAAATATTCAACTCATTTTAACATGTTTTGAATAATAAATTTTTCATTTACCTTTGTAAAAAGGTAAAAGGGGATGTAAGCCCCTTTTACCGCGCTTTCGCCCCAGGGATTCGAACCCTGAAACAGTTACTCGTTTTCACTGTAATATCCAGTCCTTGGCGATGCTCTAACATTAGGGGAAGCAATTCCCCTTTGTGTTTTGTAAAGGTAGTCATAAGTGCCAAAAGAGTTTTCAACAAATGGTGGATTTCATACTAACTTTGTAACGTATAAGAGCTTTTTAATTGAAATCATTACAAATAATTCTTATTTTTTTTTATTCAAATTAGCCCAGAACAATTATTATTTACAAAGTTGAGGTAAGCAAACTAGTTTTAAAAGAATTTAAAGTGCAATAATTTCAACTTTTATTTTCTATAATATGCTTAAGAACAAAAATCTGTAGCATGCTTAGAATTGTTCCTAGGAACAAAATTATACTTGTGCAATTATTTGTTCCTAATTAGCGAGTAACAACGCTTTTAACTCTTGATCCTAAGAAATTGTTTGCAGAGGTATAATTACTAAATTCGTGTCGATCGTCAAGGCTTATTAGGCCATATCCTTCAGCAATATAGCCTGTTATAATATATTTCCTATGAGATGTAAATTTTGGTAGGATGTTATCTGAATTTCCGCAAATTTGACATTTATAACCACGGATTTTCTTAATTAGCGTTATAGTATAATTGTCCCGTTTATAGGTTTTGTGATTTATTGTATATTCTTCGGGGGCGGTATCTTTTAAGTTTAAAAGTTCCTTGATGATTTCCGCTTTAGATTTTTTTCGTAAATATTTTTGAATTACTTCCTGTTCTTTTTCATCTGCTGATAACAATGGTTTTTGGACAAGATCAAGGACAGTAACCGTAAAAAAGGAATCCGGATTATTCAAAATGATATTTCCAATTTTATCTCGAAATGCTTTAGGCAATAATATTTCAAGCCCGCTTGTAATGGTAAAAATATCTGTCACATTAATGTTGAATTTATCTCCAAATTTAATGTTCAATTTTCTTTTATGCTTTTATCCTTAATCCGCAAAAGTTGCAACCTCATTCTGAGATTTAATAGCAGAATAGTTTTTTTTGTTTCCATTAAAGAATTGTCTCCAAGAAGTATTTGATATTTTTTTTAACTTTCCCATATTTATTTAATTATGCAGGACGAAATTATAAATTAGTTAGGGTTTAGCCAATGATATAATCCTTCATGATCAAGTCTAGTTTTGTATTAAAAAGTTATATAAGGAGAAATCGGCATTAGTTAGTCAGCTAAGGCACTTAAAATGCAAATTACTAATTTCTGCAATATCCTTCATTAATTTTATTGTCGGTGACGTACCCTAAATCAGCACATTTTCTATATTCCTCACTAGCCAAATCATTTGCTCCTTTGGATTTGTAAATGCCGGCTGTGTTAAAAAGGGCTAATTCATTTTTAGGGTCATAACTAATAGAAATTGATATATCACAAATTACTTCTTCGTTATTACCATAGTCAAAATAATTATTGACTCTAAATCAATAGGCGTCTGATAAAGTAATTGAATCAAGTTTATTGCTTCGTTTGAAGTTATTCAAAACAATCAACTTAACAGTTTTATCACCTAGATAGTTTTTTCTATACCTTTACTAAATTCCTATCGGTTCTTAGATTATTTGATCTCATTTAAAATAGTTCGCATGTAGGGTATGTATATTCCAGCACTCGTTAATACGTTGAAATCGTCAATAACCATAGAAGTCCATGTGGTTTTATTGGCCAATGAAAGTGAATTAAATTTCATGTAAATGTTATAGGCTTCGTTTATTTTTAATTGTAAAAGATACGCATGGGCTAAATTACACCATATATATAAGTTGGATTTGTCGTATTCTATATAATACTCCCCACTCATTGGACCAGTGGGTTCGTTTGCTAAGGTAATAAATAATTTTATCATGCTGCCTTTTTTTTCATAGATTGTTCAAACATTTTATTGGGTGATATATTGATTGACTGGTGCGTTTTTGATGATAGTATGCGATATAATCTTGTAATCCTTTAAAGAGCTCAAGGCCTGTATCGGAAGGATTTAAATAGATGTAATTATATTTAATATTTTTCCAAAAACGTTCTATCCAGATATTGTCTGTTGCTCGACCTTTCCCATCCATGGAGATTTTTATGTTTTCTGTTTCAAGATAAGTTGTCCATGCATGGCTAGTGTATTGGGACCCTTGGTCGGAGTTGATGATTTCGGCTTGCCATTTTCTAATATTGCATCCTTCAGCACATCCAGGCACCATTTTTCGACATCGTATTACTAATTCCCCATCCCATGATTTTCCGGCTATAAACATCAATAAATGCTGTCATATACATAAACCCTTTGCCATTGGGATGTAAGTAATATCTGTGCACCAAACCTGGTTGGCTCGCGTGATTTCAATTCCGCGGAGCAAATAGGGCTTCACAAATTCTTTTAGAGCTCCTTTGGTGAGATTTTTTCGGTAGATGGCTTCACATCCCATTAGCCTGAATAACCGTCTGATGCGCTTGGGACCAACGGAAAACCTTTTTCCTTGAGCCAATATACCATGGACAATACCCCTTCTGTTGGATGTTGTATAAGATGATTGTCCATTAGGTTCATCATCTGTATATTTTCTGGTTTTTCCCTCCAAGTTGCATAATAAAGCGAACTTCTTGGCACTGAAAGCAACTCACATTGATTTCGAATGGACAACTGCTTGTGATGTTGATCTACCATTTCAATTCGCTGTCCGGAATCCCCAATTTCCGTGCACTTTTTTTTAAAAAGTCATTCTCGACCTTCAAATGGCCAATCTGCGCATACAGCTTCTCTATCTCAACTGAGGACTCTGTTTGATCAGGATCTTGTTTTCCCTTAAATACAGGAAAGATTTTCTAATGCTTCTGACTTCCACTTGGCTATTGTTACTGCATTTACCTAATGCTGTTGGCTTAATTGAGCCATTGTTTTTGATTCTTAATGGCCTCCAAAGCAACCTTGGCCTTGAAGTCCGCACTGAAGGTGCGTTTGCTTGTTTTTGTCATAAGGTTTAGTAAATTTATGATTGTTTTTTTAACTAAACCCATGGTCTAGGTTTTGGGGAGTATTATACTAATCCTTGCAAAAGGTATTCTTCAGCTTTTGCAGGGTTTACTTTAAGTAGGTAGGCCCAGCCGATATTATTATACAAAACTTGCATTATTATACCTTGTTTTATTAAATTTTCATTAGTAAATTATTGTCCCATTCTTTAAGATTGAGCGCTTCCTGTAAACTTTGTTTTGAATAATTGCTTTTTTTGTGGCGAGTAATTCTCATATCCAGGTGTTTCAAGATTTGAGCTCACTGTCAAGATTGCATACCTGCTTCTTTAGTTCGTAGGCTTCATAGACCCCGAGATTGTATGCATAGTGTTAATTCTTGACAAGTTATTCCAATATCTTGCCCATCTTGTATTCTTGACAAGCATTTTTTATACAAAATGGAATATAATTAACTATTGTATATTTTTCTGCTTTTTCACAGTCTATTGCAACCCATTTAGATCGCCTGTTGGAACGACAGAGCGCCCTTTTAATAAACGCCCGCAAGTAATTCTCAAAATCAGCAATTATTGTAATAAGGTAATCAGAATTTTCTAAGCTATCGGTATAATATTTTTCAAGAATGTTAATTGCATTGGTGTATAATTTTGCAGCTTGAGAGTAATTCCATTTTGATATTGAATAATTGCGAGGCTATCAATACCAGGACATCTTTAAGAAACTTTGCGCAGAGCAATAGTTTGAGCTAAAAGGATAAATGAAACTAATAATAAAGTATAGGATTTTTTTAAGGAATTTCCTAATATTTCTATTAGTGAATTTAGGTGTGTGATTCATAGTTGTTAGCTTAAAATGTTTATTTGAAATAATTAGTAAACTTTAGGATAAAACAATGTATCTGCACAATTAAAAAGTACTATTGCACTACATTGGTCAAAGTAACTTTTTAAGAATAATCAGCCTTTCAGCTCAATTTTTTTGGTTTTATTGGTATTTCTTGCAAACGCAGGTCAAATTGACCACCCCGCGCTGATTTAAACTAAAAAAATATTGAAGAAGGATGGAAAATTACCAATTTAAATCCGCCGAATGGTTATTTATTCGTTTATAAAGATCATGATAATTTTCATTATTCGGATCCATTTCGATTGCCTTCAATATGTATTCTTTAGCTTTTTGATATTCAAATTGTTTCAAGCATAATTTGGAATAAGCATAATATAAACCGCTTTGCAAGCCATTTTCCATAGATGGTAAGCTTAAAGCTTTTTGATATTTTGCTTTCGCCTCTTCATATTTCCCTTCGTCGTAAAGAATAACACCATATTTATAATACACAAATGCATCATTAGCAAGGCATTCAATAGCTTTGTCAAGATAGGTTATTGCTGTTCCAGGTTGATATTTATTAACATAACACTGAGCCAAGTTTGCATAAAGTGTGTATTTATCGCCTTTATTTAGTGCTAACTCAATTCCTTTATTGTAAGTTTCTATTTCAAGGTCAGGCATATTTATTAACCCATAATATCCTGCCATTGCGTTATAATGGTCTGGATTGTCAGGTTCTAATGAAATTGCATATTTAAAGTTTTTCATTATTTCATCTTTTCTAATTTCATCAGATTTTGTATCATCTCTTGAATAGCACCAACCAATTTTTTCGTAAGCAGTTGCATCAAAAGGGTCGAGCGTTGTAGCATTTTCTAATAGTTTTAGGGATCCGTCGTAATCACCTTTTTGTAACTCTGATTAGCCATTTGAGTAATAATACTATTCCAAACAATCCGCCAATTGCCATCCTCATTCTTTAATGTAAAGTAAGTTAAGTAATTTATTGAATCTCCTTCGTGTGAAATCAGTATCGTTCACTTTAAATCTTTTGTAAGAGGGTGAGCTTATGTTTTCATCCACTGGCAAAATGGATGCTAATTATTCTGCCTTGTGGCTTTACACTATCGGGAGTTTCAAAAAATTTAGTGTATTCGTCTAAAGTGGCAGATTTTTTAGAATCTGTCGAAATCAGGTCATATGCAGCTTTAAAATCCTGCTCAATTTCAATTCCATGTATTTGGTCAATACGGCTTCAGGATTGGTTTGGTCAAGTTTTTTACAGCTTTGGGCTATGAATAATACTGAGATGAATGCAAGGTGTGTAATTCTCATAAAAATTGGGTTTTATAGAAAAATGTTTTGGCCAAGCTAAACTATGTAGAGAATAATCTTAAGCCTAATTCAAATGTAGACATTTTTCCGGTGATTTTACCCATAATCTGAGTTCTAAATTAGATTTTAGACAATTTTTAGAAATTAATGAAACAGAGTTAAAATATTGAATGTCAAATACTTAGCTAACCAAAAACTAATACACATAGCACTTTTTAACTGTTTTGAATCCGCACCTACTTTTAAAAGTTACACACGCATACAAGTTAAAACCTTTAATAAAACAAATACTCATACTCCTCCACATAATTAGATCCATTACCACTTTTTTCAACCCGAACGAGCAGTCCTTGAGCGTTATAAAAATACCTGTATTTAGTAGTATTTGGTTCTATCTTATACGGGTAGAAGTATAAATTGTTATTTGTGGCAACTTCTCTTCAATTGTAGTTACAGATAGATTTTGCCTCGATGGTTTTGTATAGGTCGTTATTATTAAATGATGTTTGACATAGGTGCAGTCTTTTTGTGAGGGTGTTTCAGGAAAAAGTTGTTTGTTTTGGTAAAAGAAAGTATCAACAATACGGCAATATCTTCATGCGATTGCTGTTTTTGTGATTATGTCGCCGCTGTTGTTATATTGGTATTCATAGGTGTTTGTAAATAAAAGTGTTTCATAGGGTAGGGAAGTGGTAACTTTAAAGGGCACATCTATCCATTTGTTTATAGAGTAGTGTTTGTAAATGCATTTTCCTTTTTCATTATATATGAAATTTTCGTTATAAAAGGTGGAGCTCAAATTGGATAATTCAAAGCCGTTCAGACAATTCGTACCTGTTTTGTATTCAATATGGCGCATATCACTAAAGTGATAATAATTGGTTATTGCACCGTTTTTATTGTATATAAATAACTCTATCTTAAAAGTATCAGCAGGGTCTTTATCGGTTGACCCGCGATAACTTATTTTTATCAGGGTGTCGTTACGTTTTTCATATACAAAGTAGGTTGTTGGGGTATCATTACCGGATTTAGTTGACGTAATTCTGCCTAGCTTATCACATGTTGTTGTCTCAAAATATTTTGTATTAGAATCATAGGGTGTGGTTTTGCTCAGTTTTTTAACTCCAAGTTTACTGTAAAGCTGATTTTCCTGGTAGTAGGCATCGAATTCGTCATCCTGCGCGGAGAGGAGTAAGGGGATTAGCAGGTAGAGCAGAGTGATGAAATAGCGCATTTATTGGGGTTTGAAAGTAAAATAATAAAAAGTAATTAATTTATCCTGGGCAACTACCATCCAAAAAAGTATTTTTAATTACTTTTTCACAATAAATAATTTCAAATTAACCGCTAATAATGCCTGCAAAAATAAATTGGGAAATTGCAATCAAACCCCTCTTAAAAAAGTATAAAAAAAAGCCGCATCCATTGCAGCATCATAATTTATATGAATGTCTGGTAATGGTTGTTTTGTCGGCACAGAGTAGTGATGATTATATTAATAAAATTGCACCAGCACTGTTTGATGAATTTCCGAATCTAAGTGCAATGGCCAAAGCAAGGGATGAAGATATTTATCCATTTGTTAAAGGTGTAGTTGGGCATGCTAAAAATAAAATACCTTTGGAAATTGCCAGGCAATTAAAAAGTGGTAAAAACATTCCTGTCACCATGGAAGCTTTAGTTGCCTTACCCGGCATTGGAAGAAAATCGGCAAATGTTATTATGCGCGAAGCGGGTGTGGAAGCTGAAGGTATTGTTGTGGATTTGCATACAACTCGTGTTGCAGCGCGATTGGGCATTTCTAAAAGTGAGGACCCCAAAAAAATTGAGCAGGATTGTATGAAAAAAATCGACGAAAAAGATTGGAGTGAAGCAGGAATGGCCATGTCGTTCCTGGGCCGAGAAATTTGTCGACCAAAACCTTTATGCCCGGAATGTTTGATGAATGAAGTTTGTCAGTTTTATTTGAAGGGAGGGTATGAAAAATTGCAGAAGGAATTGGCAAAAGGGAAGAAGACGGGTGTGCGGAAGAAGGGGAGGTGGTGAAAAATCCCGTTAGCATTTTCAATAATATTTTGAATTAGGCCTTGAAATATTGCCATTTTATTCTGTAGATTATTTAATAATAAAAAATTCAACCGGTTAATGGAAGGTGGAAACTTTCACGAAAACAGGCGGAGTTGAATTGGTTTTTTAGAAACAATCACTCCATTCGACAATTCATTGTTACGTGATTTTATTTCGTATACTTCAGTCGCCTTGTCCCTACTAGCAACAACAATTTGAACCTGTTGAGCATGATTTTTAAAAAGGGCCAACGCTTTTTCCGGTGTATTATTATTTTGTGAGAGATGTGAAAGCAGCAATAATTGCAGATTTTTAGTGCGGTGTTTTAGAAATAATTCGAACGCCTGTTTGGTGCTTAAATGTCCTTTATTACCACTGATTCGTTTTTTTAATGCAACTGGATAAGTACCGTTGCTGAGCATTTCTTCGCAATAGTTAGCTTCAAGAAAAACAGCATCACATTGCCTGAAACAATTAATTACCTCACTGCAAGCATACCCGATATCAGTAATTACTCCAATTTGAACGCCGGCACCGCTTACCATAAAACTATGCGCATCAGCAGCATCGTGATGTTTTGAAAATGGTAAAATTGTAAGAGCGCCAATTTTAATGGCAGCATCAGCCTCAAAGTGTTGCACTGCTTCTTCCTTCAGTTTTATTGCAGTGTTCCGCAATGTTTTCTGCGAAATAAAAACAGCGCAATTTAATTTTTTGTGCAATTGCGCCAATCCATAAATATGAGCAGTATGTTCGTGGAAATAAATATGGCGCGTAATTTCTTTTGTATCCAGCCCTAATTCCTGCATCCTTTTAATGTTTCCTGCAGCTGAGTCCGCATCAATCAATATCCCTTCCTCACCATTTCCTACATAATAGCAATTGGCATTGGAACCTGAGTTGAGCGATGCGATTTGGAGAGGCATTCAGAAAATTGAAAGATAGTAATAATTAATGTTTTAGAAACAATTAGGAGGGTTGATTTTTTATTTCTCCACCAAGTTATTATTTATTTGTAAATAAGGCTGTTCTATAAATCGTGTGAGTTTTGCGCTGCGAAGTAGCGCATATTGTATCGTCGGGCCGATTGGAAAATATTTATACGATTATTTAGACTTTTAAACTATTGATATATTACTGATGGTGAAAACTGTGAGTGGTAAAAATATTTTATTTTCAGACATTTTTAAATGCGTTATTTAATATTTAACTTTAGCTGTATAAATTTGGTGTCTATTATGGATTTATATTCTACTTTCATTTCTGTAGGAAGAAAACTGATGTCAATAAATTTCTTCCAATCAGCAAATGATTTTTCAAACTTTTAAAGATACTTGCCATTACTTTTTCATCTAGATTTGCCCGCTTAAATGCTGCTAAAAAATCTGAAAGTTTTATTTTCTTTTCTTACCGTTAAGATTAAGTGCCAAATCTTCATTGTCACCGGAATTCACCAATGTAGAGGCAACCATATCATAAGCGGGAGCAAGCGAATAGCCAAATTTAGGATGATTTATAAGTGAAAAAGTTTTTCAAATGCATATCCGCATTTCCTGTGAGAAACGAAAATAAAACCTGTTCATAAAAATTCACTACATCTAAAACGGGGTTCACGGAGAATTTTAAAATTGCTTTAGCGATTTGTTCATACGAACCATCATATTTGTGTTCAGTTAACCGTTCGGTTAATTGACACATATCTTCCATGTGAATTTTTTCTTCCTTATACCTGTCAATTCTTTTAGTGATGTAAGCAAGACTTCCGCTTTGCAAGCGAATGAGTGAATGCGGAACTGTTTTTATTTTGCTCAATGCCGCAAGGTGCATAGTGAGGTCTTCTACCTCAGGTAAATGCCGGTAATTTTTTGTTGGTGGTTTAAGGATGTAGCCACCCCATAATCCAACCATAGTAAATCGTCTTGGTTGTGCTGCTTTGTCCGCAGGTTCAATGTCAAGTGATAATTTGGGTTGAACGCCTGTTAAAGTTATTCTGTTGCTTACAACTTTTTCTGCCAGTTCGAACATTTGCATTTCGGTATAAGGCAATTCAGGTGGTTCTGGTCTTCCGAATATTTTCTTGCTGCAAAGTGGATGAAAATCTTTTTCTACTTTCTCCAAAAATTGGTAGCAGTATAAACATCTTGTTTTGCTCATTGCAGTTATTCTTTTATTTCAATTACGCTTACGGCTCCGATGCAATCTTTGCAACAGGCAAGCAACAATCCCATTCTATCACGAGAATTGAGTTTCCAATTCTTTTCAGCAATTTCAAGCAGCCAACCTTCAGGAATAAGCCCATCGAAAAAAGGGAACATTACTTTGTCGCTGAATGCTTCCTTTTGCAATGGGAGTGTTAAGCTCACAGCCTCTGCTGCTTTATCGTTCAGGTAATCTTCGGAGTAGATAAAAGAAAATCCGTCCTCAGTTTGAGTGAGAAAACCTGCCGTGAGGTTGTGCATTTTTATTTCAGCTTTTCTCATTGAGTAGTTTGTTTCTGTCTATTGGAATAGCACCTAATTCACAACCAAAAAGTTTCAGTACTTGATTGACCTTATCCATACGTAGTGTCGATTTTCCTTGTTCCAGTTCTCGGATAAAGCGTAAGCCAACACCTGCTTTCTCTGCCAGTTCGAGCTGAGTAAGGTCTAAATGCTTACGCTTTTCCTTTAAAAATTCGGCTATTGAGTTGGTTGAATTCTCCATTTTTATACCCTTTCGGGTGTAAATATAAGAAATTTTTTATAATTATACCCGAAAGGGTGTAAAAATGATTCTTGGAGGCTACTTTATACCTCAACGGGTATAATTAAAAGAAATGTTGCTGTAGTTGGCCATGTTGTCAGTTTGACCCTTGTAGAAAGCAACCAACTTTTCAGAATAAAGGATGTAAACAAAATACATAATTTGATTTTAGGATAAACAATAAAAAACTTCTTAAAGTTAGGTTTTAATTTCTGGCAACGGCGGACGGGACCTGCCTCCATTTATCGTAACGTTGAAAATACTAGTTACATCACATTTAACTCCAAGAAAATTCAATTTGAGTATCATTTCGGCAGGCAGGCTCGAACCCGCGACCTCGTGCGTGACAGTGCTGACGAAACTTGCAAGCAAGTTTGTCAGCATCCTGACAATCGCGCAGCGCTTCGTCAGGAGCAGGCTCGAACCCGCTTAATTGAAAATAAAGTACATAAAAAAACCTCTCAATTTGAGAGGTTTCTGCGGATGCTGACGAAAATTTCATTTTGTCAGCACGATCGGCGGACTGGACTCTAACCTGTTTATTGAAAATAAAGTACATAAAAAAAACCTCTCAATCTGAGAGGTTTCTGCGGAGCGGACGGGACTCGAAATACTACACCCGTTTACATCAATTTTATACTATATGCTTTATTGTCAGTTAGTTATGAAATTTATCAATTGCGAAATTTACCTTTTGATGCATGAAAATGTGGAAAATGTTTTACCTATGTTTAACCTATTTTACTTCGAAATGCCTTATTTTAGTGCGAAAATTAAATAAATCATGCCTACATTCAAAGTATTTCCCAACAAATTAAAGTTGAACAAAAACGGTGAAGCGCCAATTTATATGCGTTTAATCAAGGATAGAAAGCCTACCTACCTTTCTCTTGGTTACCATATCAAGCTTGAAGACTGGGATTTTGAGAAGTCCAGAGTCAAGAAATCACATCCAAACTCTGCGCGAATGAACAACTACATAGCTCAAAAACTGGCAGAGGCGCAAGGCCATGCTTTGGAACTGGAAGGCAAGGAAAAAGGGATCAATTCGAAATCAATAAAAAAAGCAGTTATCGGGCAGGTTTCACAGAGCTTTTTAAATATGCTGACAAGTATATTGAAGAATTGCGCCACAAAGCCAAAACTGGAACATTGGATAAAGCAAAGGCAGTCATTGGAAAACTCAAGACCTACCTTGGAACCAATGACCTACTATTTGAGGAAATAACGGTAATTTGGCTTAAGAATTACGAAATGTATCCGCACTACTTTAAGTAACACGACAAATACTATTCACGGTAATTATAAAATTATCCGCCGGTTGATCAATGAAGCCGTAAGTGAAGAAATAATGCCTTTCGAAAAAAATCCATTCCTGCGATATAAAATGAAAACCGAGAAAACTACAATTGAATATTTAACGGATGAAGAATTGACGAAGATTGAAAAGGTTGTTTTGCTGGCCGGAACTAAAATGGATATTCACAGAGATATGTATGTTTTCGCTGCCTATACAGGTGGTATAAGAATATCAGATATTTTACAACTTCAATGGAAAAATTTCAATGGTATACATATTATAATACAGATACAGAAAACAGGCAGTCCTTTAAGCGTGAAGGTTCCAACAACCGGATTAAAGGTTCTTGAAAAATATAAAACCACTGAAACCAAACCGGACGATTTTATTTTTCCGATTTTTAGGAATGATCTTAATTATACTGATCCACATTATTTATTTAAAGCAATTTCCTCAGCAACCGCTTATACAAATAAAGATTTGAAAGAAATTGCAATTAAAGCCAAAATCACAAAAAGGTTGCATTTTCACACTTCAAGGCATACATTTGCAACTAGAGCATTGAGAAAGGGAATGAGGATGGAGTATGCTTCAAAAATAATGGGGCATTCTAATTTAAAGACTACTCAGATTTATGCGAAAGTGGTTAATGAGGAGTTGGATAAAGCGATGGATATATTTAATTAATTTTAAAGAAAACCAGAACCTAAAATCAATATATTTTTTAAATCATTAAATGAATGGGATTGTTAAACGGTGAAAAAAAGATAGTAATTTTAAAAAAAGTTTATATACTCAGTTATATTTTCTTTGTTTTTTGGATGGGTAATATTAATAAATAAATCTTAAACCAACTATTTGTATGACGATATTTAGAATAACATTTGTAATTATTATTATTTGTGGTAAAAATATTGCTCAGGCTCAAGTGCCGACTATCCTTTATCAAAACACAATAGGAGGCGGGTTAAATGATTATACCCAACATTTAATATCATGTGATGATTATGGGTTCTTGATTTGCGGTTATTCTAACTCTGCTGCTGGTTATGATAAAACATTGGGGTGTTACGAAGAAAGTGATGATTTTTGGATAGTAAGAGTTGATTCGAATTTAAATGTTTTGTGGAATAAAACAATAGGTGGAAACCAACTAGATCACATTACATGCGGCGTTAAAGTGCCTTCTGGGTTTTTAATTGGCGGGTACTCCAACTCTGTAATTTCTGGCGATAAAGAGGAGGCGCCCGTTATTGATCCCTATTATATTGATTTTTGGGTAATGCTGCTTAATGAAGATGGAGAAATATTGTGGCAAAACACAATTGGAGGGTCTGAAGGTGATATGCTCTTTGATATTTGCCCAGATAACGATAGTGGATATTTATTGACTGGGTATTCAACATCAAACTCATCTGGTGATAAAGTTGAACCTAATTTAGGTGATCCTTCAACTTCAGATTATTGGATTGTTAAAATTGATTCTATTGGTAATGTAGTTTGGCAAAATACTATTGGAGGCGATTTTAGCGATATTCCTGGCGGCGCCATATTAAATAATGATGGCAGCTTTTTCATAGCCGGGATTAGCAATTCTCCGATATCAGATGATAAGGTTGATTCACATTATGGGGCATTGTTATATTATGATCTTTGGCTAGTGAAATTAGATTCATTTGGAAATGTCCTATGGACTAAAACAATTGGGACAGTTGAAGATGACAAATTTGGAGACATAGAAGCAACATGTGATGGGGGATTTATTCTTGTAAGTTCTACTCAAGGTGGCATCTCATATGATAAAACCACACCAAGCTTTGGGGGAAGCGATTATTGGGTTTTAAAATTCGATACTGAGGGAGATTTATTATGGCAAAATTCCTTTGGTGGCAATCAAAGCGATATACCCAGGAGTATTTCACAAAATATAGATGGTATATTTAATAGGTGGAACTTCTTACTCAGGAATTTCTGGAATAAAAAGTGATTCATCCAGAGGGTATTCTGATTATTGGATTGTTAAAATTGATCAATTTGGTAATGTTATATGGGATAAAACGATTGGTGGTGAAAATACAGATCAAATTGAATATGTGATTGAAGGTGGAAGCAATATTTATACGGTTGGAAGCTCCAATTCTAATCTCTCAGGCGAGAAAAATGAAAACTCGATGGGAGGTGATGTCATATATTATTCAGATTATTGGATCCTAGGACTAAGCAAAGACTCTGTATTTAATACTGAAGAGTGTAATAATTTAGATGATAATTGCAATGGGTTAGCTGACGAAGATCTAATGGTTTATAAATTATATATAGATGGAGACAGTGATGGCTTTGGTAATTATGAAATTGACACTTTAAGTTGTTTCTCTGAGATAGATGGGTATGTTTCAGATTCTACGGATTGTAATGATTTGGATCCAGATATAAATTCTGATGAAATTGAAGTTTACAATGGAATAGATGATAACTGCAATGATATTATTGATGAGGGGGTTAATTTAATAAATGAAATTATCGAAACTCAGTTTATTATTATGCCTTCCATAACTTCAGATAATGTGACAATTAAAATCATATGAAAATTGTTTCAATTGCGAAGTTAAAATCTTTAGCATATGTGGAGAACAATTAATAAACACTTTGCTAAAAGACAAAATTGAAGTGCTTGAATTAGAGTCGTTGAGTAAAGGCTTATATATTATTAATCTATATTCTGAAAATGAGTTTATCGGTAATGTTAAAGTTATAAAAATTTAAATTAAATAAGCCCTTGATTAGCTTTTGCAATTTTCAATGATACGGAAATTAGCCCATACTCGGCCTATAAAATTGAAAAATGAAAATCGATTTAGCCTCTTCGATCTTCAGTTTCTTCTTTATTCTTCACATAAAAGAAGATTATTATTCCTGCTAAAAATAATAGGATCACAATTATACATAGGTAAGATTTATTCACCTCTTAGGCATAGCCGATGGAATTTCCTCTCAGAGTAAATGGATCATTTACAGTAGTTATATCTATCATTTTTTTTAATTATTTTAATTATTTCGTTTTCCTTGTTAATGAGTACGTAATTATAAAGTGCATGGCAGCGGTTACCAGTTATTTCTTCATAATGAGTAAAAACAGCTAAGGAATATCCCTTTCCCAACAGAAATTGCTTGTGAACTTCGATTTCTGTTTTGCCCTCTAACAGCTCGTCTAGGACTTTAATGTTTTTAAGCAATGGTTTGTCCACGAATGATTTCTTTAACCGCAGTTCCTTTGCTTTTTTGTTATTATATCTTACCCTGTTTTCATCTGTTGCGAAAACCTGATTTGATCTTGTTGAGATAAATAACTCTCCTGTTAACGGGTCTGTTTTTTCTATCAATTCCATAGTTACAAAATTACAATACAAATCAAATCCGTGTTAATATAAATTAGTGCTAAGTGACGCATAATAATGCATTAACTTAAATTTATTCAAATTAATTTATATAAATTACGAGTATACCTAAATGATATTGAATTGTATACGTCATATTTTTCATTTTAAATTGCTTTGAATTTGCTTCCAACTGTCATCTGAATTAGACCGAAGATTTACTAAATTTGCAAGTGAACCACCTATATTCAAAATTATGCTCAATAATATATCCAAAATAAAACAAGTTGTATTCGAGGAACCTCGTATTGGAAATAAAACTGAATTGGCACCTTACGAAATTACGCTCGAATTTTTACCCTCTTTCTCTTCATTTATTATAGATGGAGATTTTTCGCATGAGTTATACTCCAGAAGTTTGATCTTAACAGTCTATAACCTACAAAAAAGAAAATGGCCTTCTTTTCTTGAATATCAGACTAATATTAAAACTGACCCTCGAAAATGGCTTTCCCAATTTGAAGACCTTTTATTTAAAAACAAGACCTATTTCAAGGAGCAGGCCGAAAATGAATTTTATAATGGGATAATGGAAATGGTGAAAGAGGCAATTGATAAATTGAAGCTAATAGAATTAAACCCAAACATAAATTTGAAGAGTCCACAGGAAAGTATTTCGACCTTAGACTTGTACCAAACTGCAATACTTTTTGCGTATCTAAAGGAAAGCGGAATAATTCTACCATATGACAATAAAAGCCTTGCGAAGCTCTTGCATCATCTTACAGGTCATTCAGAGCAGAATTTAAGAACAAAAGGTCTTGGAAATATTTATTCGATTAAAGGTGAAACTCGTAACGAAGAAAAACAATACAATCTAATACGTGTTAAAAATCAGATTGAAGGGTTACTCAAGAAAATTAAATCCGATCTGAAATAGCTCTCCAGCTTGAATTTGAAAGAAAGTAACCCCTATAGGAGGTGTTACTCGCCTATTTATTCCTAAATCTTTACATCCGAATCTATTTTTTTACTTTAAAATTCACCTATATGGATGTAGTAGTAATTACCAAGGAAGCATACGACGATTTAATAAGGCGTCTGGATGCAATTCAAACTACCCTGCATAAACCAAACAAGGGTTCGTCAGATGAGATCATTGATAACGTTGACTTTCTGAAACTCATGAAAATCTCTAAACGAACAGCACAAGCATGGCGTGACGAGGGCAAAATTTCATTCTCTCAAGTCGGTAACAAAATTTATTACTCTCTTGCTGACGTTGAGGAAATGCTCAAAAAATATTATAACAAATCTTTTAAAACGAAATGATGGAAACAGTAATCCCAATTTCTTACTTTGAGAACATAAGAAAAGCCTCTGTTACATCAGATTTGTTAACCGTCTTGAATGAGATTAAGACAGGAAAATACAAGGAGGATATCTTACAGTTAAGAGCCTTAATACTTAAAAACAATGAAGCATTAACAAGTGTTTTCAAAAAAAATCTTCCGGCCTTTACACCTTGCGGACTATTTGCAAATGGCAGAAAAAAAGACAAGTTATCTTCATATAATAGATTGCTAATTCTCGATATCGACAAGGTTAAAGGTATAACAATTGAAGAATTAAAAGCAAAGGTAACAGCAAACGAATACGTATTTGCTTGTTTTATAAGTCCCAGCGGGAATGGACTGAAAATACTAGTTCGCTCAAACAATACTATTGAAGACCACGAAACCGCTTTTACTCAGTGTGCTGATTATTTTGAAAAGCTTATAGATCATCCTGTGGACAGATCCGGAAAAGATGTCTCCCGACTTTGTTTTGTATCATTTGATGAAAACACGTTTATAAACATGTATGCGAAATTGTTTGCACCGGAAGTTGATGTAAAAACGGAAGTAATAGCACAAATTCAGGAATTTGAAAATCAATATTTTCAGTGTAAACGTTATACAAATAACAAGGTCATATTTGAAAAAGGCAGTCGAAATAATTTCATTTTCCTCTTGGCTTGCAATTGTAATCGTGCAGGGATTCCTTTTGAATTATGCAAACAATTTATTGTAAATGACTATAATTATGATAAAAACGAAGTTGAAAGTACCCTCAGAAGTGCTTACAAAAATATTGATCAATACTCTGTCAACACAAAACTTAAAGGAACAGCCAAAAGAATAAATGCTATAAAGGAATTTTTAGCCCAAAACTATAATTTTAGAAATAATGCAGTAACGAATACAATTGAGTTTAAAGAAATTAGTAACTCTTCCTTTAAGGAAATCTCAGATACGGACGAGAATAATCTCTTTCTGGAATTAAACTCTGCCGGAATAAATTGCAATCTTTTATTGTTGCGGTCAATTTTAAATAGCAAATTCAGTGAATATCATAACCCATTTGAAGAATATTTTTTTAATCTTCCGGAATGGGATGGTGAAACAGATTATATAAAACAACTTGCTGATACTGTAATAACATCAAATCAGGAGTTTTGGCATTTAGCTTTTAAGAAATGGCTTGTAGCAATGGTAAAATGCCTACTTGAAGAAAAAGAGATAAATCATACTGTAATCATCTTTACAGGAGAGCAGGGTTTAGGAAAAACAACTTGGCTTCTAAACCTTGTACCGGAGCCATTAAGAAAATTCCGTTTTTCCGGAACTATAAGCGTATCTAATAAAGATACTCTGGTACATATGTCTGAATGTATGGTAATTAATCTTGATGAGCTGGAAACCCTTAATAAATCAGAAATTGGCGAAATTAAAGAACTGATCACCAAAGGAACCATAAGACAGCGACTTCCTTATGCCAGAAACAATAGTTCGCTTGTAAGACGTTCATCTTTTGTCGGCTCAGTAAATAATGGGCAATTTCTGACAGATATAACAGGCAATAGAAGGTTCTTATGCTTTGAGGCCTTGAGCATAAATTATTTGCACAAGATTGATTTGCAAAAGGTATTTGCCCAATGCCTAGACCTTATAGATAATAATTATAAACACTGGTTCGATTTGGAAGAAATACATAAACTGGACGAGCATAACCAGCAATTTACGGTAACACAATTTGAAGAAGAACTCTTGCTTAAATACTTTAAGATTCCGGAAGAGGGAGATGAAATATTGTATAAGAATGCTACTGATATTTTATTATACATTTCAGAGACAACAAAAATTTCCATTACAAATGCATCCAAATTACATATCGGAAAACTTTTACATAAATATCGCTTTAAGAAGGGGACTAAGAACAACCGTAAAATATACGAAGTTGCCTTGAATGAAGTTTAATATCTTAAAAGTATTCCTATAAAATCCGCCTTTTTAACTGATTTGACAGCCAACATGCAAATAATTAATGCCTATTAGTTAGTTTCGCCTTCTGTGGAACCTAAAAGGCAAGAAGCAATAAACGCAAGTTTAATCAACCTTTATGAAATCTGGGAAAATTCGCATATGTATATTTTTCCTTATAAGCAATAATATTTATTGTAGAAGTATAAGACTATTTCCTTGGTTTCTTGAGGACTACCTTCATATTGACAAAGATGTAAAGGAAAAATTGTTTCGAGCCTTTAACGAAAATGTTGAAACCTTAAAAGGAATAGATATTGATACTTATTTTTCTCTTAAAGGAACACTGGATCAATTTGAGATTGATTTAAATAACAACTACTTTCCAATTACCGATGATTTACTCTTAATAAGGGATGAAAATATTTTACTTTTGACTGACTTACTTAAAGAAAATCTAACTGGACTAAAAGAAAAAATTCTAACCACTTCAAAGGAAGTTTCAGAAGTAATGCATAAAAAACTTAAAAGTAAAATTAACCAATACGAAAGAGACCAATCTAAATTCAACTTTGATGTACCAAATTATCTTTTAGAAGTTTTAAACAGGATGTCCTTTCTTAAAGAAAAAGTTACTATTGAAGACCTTAGACAATTATATTCCACTCCGGCAATTTTATGGCTTATAGAAAAATTTGGAAAGACCGAAGCCTTTAAAAAGCATTTTGAAATTAGTAAATCAGAGGCACTTCAAGTATTAATGAATATGGGAATGAAGGATGGACAAGAAGCAATGATGAAAAGTTTTTGGCTTATAAGCGATCCTTCTATTTTGAAAATTACATTTAGTATAGAAGATCAAAAACGATTTATTGTAAAAAATTCCGAATTTAAAAAAACCTTCCTCATTATACTTACAAAATGTTATGGTAAAGATAAGGTGCCAGCAAAAGCACTTGAATTTGTAAAGATGGTTTATAATGGCAAGGCTAGTATTTCGGGTTTGTGGAATAGAGCTAAGGGTCAGCTTGAAAAAGTTCGACAGGCATTGGAAGGTAAGGCAGGTAAGGTGGAAACTGAAAAGTCCGCTGAACATTAGACTTAGGAGCCTTTTTATTTCAAAAAGGTTGAATTTGAAGCAAATAGATACAGAGTTTGGAATGTGCTAGATCTTCTCTACAGGAAAAACTGATCTTACCTACCTTGTCCGAATGTTAATAGACTGTGCAAAATGCTGTTTATTAGGACTTTATAGTTAGAAGAAACAACTAAATTTGACACTTTATGTCAAAGCCTAATTTCTATCCTCTTAATTTGGGAGAAACACTCCGTTCAATTCGTGAAAATCTTAATCTTTCATTAAGTGAGGTATCCGCATTAGCAAAAGTTGATATTGGATTGCTAAGTAAAATGGAAAGAGGGGAGAGGAATTTCAACAGACCCTTGTTAGCTAGCCTTTCCAATGTTTATAATTGTGATTACGAAAAATTATTACTCCTCTATTGGAGTGAAAAATTTGTAAAGGAAATAGGGGATAATGACCTTGCATTAAAAGCGTTAGTTATTGCTGAACAAAAAATTAAATATAAGAAAAAGTAATGCTTCATTATATCATACAGGAAAAGAAAAACAAATGGTTGCATTCTGATGACTGCGCCATTAGTGATTTGATAAAGTATATTCGCGACAAAGGACAGTTGCGTGATACGCAAATTGAAGCGATTGAAACTTATTTGTTTTTGAAAATACAAGGACAGAATAAACCACTTTGGCAATTATTTTCAGAAGGCTTTTTACCAACGGAACAGACTTATCAAAACTTAATATTAATCAAACCGCAAGAGATTTTTTAACCGCCAACAAAGACGCTTTTGCATTGTATGACTTTGCAAGAACAAAAACGGAAACGTCTCTTTACTTCCTGAACTGGAAAAACTAATCGTTGACAAACCAACCGAATTAGATTACGACACAATTATAAAAAGCATTTTCTACAATGTAAGTTATGCCGACTATTTAATGAGTTTGCCTATGGGTGCAGGTAAAACTTTTTTGATGGCGGCTTTCATTTATTTAGACTTGTATTTTGCCGACAACGAACCAGAGAACAAAGCATTTGCACATAATTTTTTAGTGCTTATTCCTTCTGGCTTAAAATCCTCTATCGTTCCGAGTTTAAAGACAATTGAAAATTACGACCCTTCTTGGGTGTTGCCCGAACCATCGGCAAGCAAACTGAAAAAGTTATTGAAGTTTGATGTTTTAGACGAGCAGAAATCAGCCAAGAAAAGTAACAAAGCAAGAAACCCAAATGCACAAAAAGTAAACGCCTGTTTGCCTAATCCGTTCGGACAAGTGTTTGTAGTAAATGCTGAGAAAGTTATTTTGGAAAGTTTCAAGTTCAATGCACAAACTGAATTGGAACTGGAAGAAGAAGAAGACACAAGCAACGATTTAAAAAGATTATTCGGACAAATTCCAAATCTTACAATTCTAATAGATGAAGTTCACCACGCTGCAACCGATGATATTAAATTACGGCAAGCCGTAAATTATTGGCACAGCAAAGGAAATATCACAACGGTTTTAGGTTTCTCGGGAACACCTTATTTACAAGGTGCTGAAACCATCAAAGCAGGTGATTACGCTTTTAAATTTTCGCAAATAACCAACACGGTTTATTATTATCCATTGGTTACAGCGATTAAAAAATTCCTTAAAACCCCAACAGTAAAAATCGGCCAAAACCTTGACCGTTTTCAAATCATTAAAAAAGGAATTGAGGACTTTGATGCACAATACAATAAAACGGTTTATGAAAATGGAGCAATTGCGAAGATTGCTATGTATTGCAGCAACATTGAAGTTTTGGAAGAAGAAGTTTACCCGTTCCTGACAAGCGAATTAAAAATAAATCCTGTCGAGATTTTGAAATTTCACGGAGGAAATAAAAAATATTCTTTGCCAAAAGAGAATGAATTAGAGTTTCGTTCATTGGATTTGGCAATTTCTAAAAAGCGATATATTCTTTTAGTGCAAGTTGGTAAAGAAGGTTGGGACTGCCCAAGTTTAACAGGTGTAATCCTTTCTCAAAAAGGCGACAGTCCTCAAAATATGGTGTTGCAAACTTCTTGCAGGTGTTTACGCCAAGTAGACAAAGGAAAAGAAGAAACGGCTTTAATTTGGCTGAATAAAGATAATGCTGATACGCTAAACAAACAGTTGAAGCAAGAGCAAAATAGCAGCATTGATGAGCTGAACAGCGCCAAACGAATAGGTAAAGCCGAAATGGTGGAACGCCACAGCCGTATGGAATACTTGCAATTGCCGAAAGTTGAATTTTATCAAATGAAAGTTACCTATCAAAGTATTGATGAGGAAGAAACGGCAAACACAAAAGCCAAGTTAAAAGCCATCTTAAAAAAGATGGCAGATTACAAGGCTTCGGCTTTGATAAGCACAAGTGAAATTTCAAACATTGATACTGGAACAATTGACATCATTAACGAAACTGGAATTGCATTTGCCAATTTTAACCAATGGCTTTTTGAAATAAGCCGTCAAAGTTTTGGTTTGATTTCTGAAACGCAATTGCACCAATATGATACAGAACTAAACGAAATATTTGAAACCGTTTCATTTGAAAAAGACGGGAACCGTTTTTTCAATGAGTTGTATGATTTGCATTTGATACAATCAAAAATTCGTGTTGCGTTTAGCATCAAAAGGAGATTTACAAACCGACACAGAAGTAATTCCAAAACAAGCAGAATTATTGATTGCCGAACGCTTGACCGATGTAGAGAAAAATCCTAAACTCTATCCGAAAGAAGCCGACACAAATAAAATTCTTGAATTAGATAAAACAAATGAAAGTGTTGAGGTTGATATGGCCGAAGTTGAAAAGGCTTATAACCTTATGAAAGAAGCGTTGGAAGCCCAAGGAATGGCAAGTATGGTTATCTCTTACGACAGTTTTAAATCAGGTAAAGAATATTCATCAGTTGTAAAGGCAAAAAATAATTCCTTTCATTATTTACCATACAACTTTGGTAGTGGCAGCAGTGGTTTTGAAATACAAGCACTCCAAGAAACTTTGCGATTATCTAATTTCAAAACTAAAGAGTTGGAAATATACTACAATGGTGAACGTGGCTTAACTGAATTTGTAATTAATTGCTTTGCCAAAGAAGGTAAGTATTGGAAAAACATTGGGAAATACACCACCGATTTTTTAATTGTGAAACGAACCACCAAAGACAAAATTCACAAAGCCTTGCTCATTGAAACCAAAGGTGCTTTGTATGCAGAAGACAAGGTTTTTCAGAAAAAGAAAGAATACGTAGAAACCGAGTTTTTAAAGCTAAACCATGAAAAATTCGGCTACAAACGTTTCGACTTCCTATATTTGGAAGACAGCAAAAACTTTGAAGCAAACATTATTAAATTAAATAATAAAATTAACTTGTTTTTTAACGATTAATATATGAAGCTAATTGAAACTACTTTTAATAACTTTCGTTGCTTTAAAAGCTACACCTTAAAATATGGAGGCGAAACTACAGTTTTAATAGGGAAGAATGGGACTGGTAAATCTAGTATATTATCTGGTATTCGTAGGGGGCTGAGCTTTATGTTTGCTAAATCTAAAAGATATTCAAAGAGTTTAGCAATATCAAATAACGCTAATGTGAGATCTTATTTAAAAGAGGATGCAAATTATGACACAGTAAATAGAATTTACAACTATCCTATTAAAAATTCATTTATCGCTTCCTTTAGAAGTTCGACTTTGAATTGGGCAATGTTAAAAAATACCGAAAGCGGTGGATATACAACCAACTATTATAAAGAGGCGTTGCATGCTGTATTAAATGCTTATAATGAAAATTTATTGGTGGAACTTCCTGTATTGGCAGTTATTTCAGATTCTTTTCCTCACCTAAAAATCAACTTTGGCTCACGGGTGAGAAAAATAGTTAGTCAGGATATTGTCCCAAGAGATTTGGCTTATTACGGTTGGGATGATAGAACAAATTGTATTGAATTATGGCTAAATAGATTTTATAAAGTTTCAAATTTTGAGAAGGATCTTAACGATGATATAAAATCAATTGAATCCCAATTAGAAATACATAGAGGTAGGTTTTAGATGCTGAGGAAAATGATGATTCAAAATTAAATCATATTCAAGGTACTATTAAGGAGTTAAATGAACGTTTAAAATATTTAAATAGTGATAAAAGAATTAATTCATTTAGCAAAGAACGTTTGTACATAGAAAATAAACTTATAGAATTTACTAAACCCTTGTCGGAGGAATATAGTTTTATTAATAAGGAATTTGAGTTGTATAGGGTTTCAGTAAATAGACCCGATAAAAAGAATTATATTTTGGAATTCAGCTTTAAAGATGGTAGAATTATCACTTTTGATATGCTGCCTATGGGATATAAACGGATATTTTCTATTGTAATAGATATTGCTTATCGCTCTTTTATTTTAAACGAATTAAAAGAAAGCGAAGGTGTAGTTTTAATTGATGAAATAGAACTTCACTTACACCCTACTTTACAACAAGACGTCTTGCAAAGGTTCAGAAAGGCTTTCCCCAAAGTTCAATTTATAATTACAACTCACTCTCCTATAATAATTTCAAATTTCAAAGCAAATGAGACAAATACAATTATTAAACTTGAGCATGAAGGTAATATATATTTAAATGAAAATGTAGAAAATATTTATGGAATAGATTATTCTACAAACTTATCCGAAGTGATGGAAGTAGCACCACGTCCCTCTACGATTGAAAAATATATTAATGCCTATTTGTTCTTGCTTGGCAAAGGAAAAGCAGAAGAAGCAAATCAAATGTATTCAAAACTTAAGGCGTATATTGGCGGAAACATACCAGAGTTAATACAAGAGGAAATTGACGAAAAGAAAAAAGCATATGGTAAATAATGCAATATATTAACAAATTACCTAACCCGAGTCCTTCAACCGCGATAGTTGACAATTTCCTAAACCAGTGTTGGGATGGGGCTGAATATATTGGTGCTACATATGACTCTTTTCCCAAACCCCCAATACGGCAAATACTTTTGCATGAGCAAAATTATTTATGTTGTTATTGTATGAAACAACTCACTAATGACCATACAACATCATTAGAACATATTGCGCCTCATCATTGTAGTACAGTTGAGTTTAATAAATATACGCAACCTGTAATTGTTCAAAATGTGGTTCATAGATCTCTTTTTAATAGAGGAGTCATCTTGGTAATTCCAGGTATTTATCCTCATGATATTGCATATCACAATTTGCTTGCTTCATGCAATAGCAAATCCCATTGTAACCATCATCGAGATAATAATTTTATTAACTGTTTTTTTTATGACCATCAAATAACTCACAAGGTCTTATATGATTCGGAAGGGAATGTATTTTCTAGTGAGTATATTGAAGATTTGGAAACCATTGGTATATCAATTAATCAATTGTTGATAGTTTTTCGAAAGATATGGTATGAACTTGCGAAGACAAAGGAATCAGTTGGAGATGTTCTCGAAGATGATATATTAGAGGTTGTTGCAGAAATTACAATTTCAGATAAATTTCCAGTAACAATTAATGATTTTTGGGGAAGTCCATCAAAAATATCAGAATTAATGAAATACAAATGGTTTTTTGAATATTATAAAAATCAACTAAATAACAAAAACTAAATATGCCAATAAAATATATACCATATTACCCGAAAACAGTTGAAGGGCAAGCGATATTAGATAACATTACACGGACACAAAGAGTATTGCGTTACCGTGAAAATGATAAGGTTTACGACCGTCTAAAAAGAGGTATGCCTTATTACGAAGTAGAACCATTGGAAACTGTAGGCGAACCTTCTGAAAATATGGTAATTCGTGGTGAATGTATTTCGGCTTGTGCCTACCTGAAAGAGAAAGGAATTAAGGTGGACTTGGTTTACATTGACCCACCGTTTGCAAGTGGTGCCGATTATGCTAAAAAAGTTTACTTACGCAGAAACCCAAAACTTGCAGAAAAAATTGCAGCAGCCGAGCAAGAAATGGATATTGATGAACTCAAAGCATTTGAGGAAAAAATGTATGGAGATATTTGGCAGAAGGAAGATTACTTGAATTGGATGTATGAAAATCTAATGGCAATCAAAAGCATAATGAGTGAAAAAGCCAGTATATACCTTCACTTGGATTGGCACATTTCACATTATGCTAAAATATTAATGGACGAAGTTTTTGGGGATGATAATTTTGTTAATGAAATTATTTGGAGAAGAAAATTAGCTACTTCTTATGCTTCTAAGCAATTCGGAATTACAAACGACACTATTTTTTGGTATTGCAAAGGCGAAGAATATGTATTCAATGCAGAGTATTCTTTAGAAGATGAAAATACTCAAAATTATCTTGAGGGGAGGGTGGTTTTTGATGAGGTATGTAGTATATGAAATCACCACTTGTAAATTCCTTATACCGCCAAAATTTGAAATATGTTTTTAATGGAGTTGAGCCACCAGAGAACGGCTGGTTGTATAAGAAACAAAGAATGCAGGAATTATTTGATAACAACGAATTGGTAATGCCTGTTAATGGCACAGGTCGCATTTATCGCAAAATCTATGCAGATACTTATCAAGGTCAACTAATTCAAAACCTATGGCTCGACATTCCTATTGTCAATCCTATGGCGAAAGAACGATTAGATTACGCAACGCAGAAACCCGAAGCTCTTTTGCAAAGAATTATGAAAGCAAGTAGTGAAGAAGGAATGATTGTAGCAGATTTTTTTGGAGGAAGTGGCGTTACAGCGAAAGTTGCAAACGACTTGGGAAGAAAATTTATTCATAATGATATTGGTATCAATAGCATTCAAACTGTTAGAGATAGATTGAAAGAAAGCAAAGCCAATTTTCAAATTGTAGAAATTAAAGATGGAGTTAATTTGTTCCGAAATCCTCAGCAGACGATGGATAAACTGGCAACACTTATTCCAGGCTTACAAAAGGGAGTAAAAGGCATCAGTAATTTTTGGTTTGGTGCTATTACCAAAAGCAAAGAAGGTATTGTCCCTGTTTACGTTCCCAATTTACTCAACACACAGGAAAAAGTATTGGACATTCCAATCATAAACACCATCATTAATCAGGAACTGCAAAACTTAGAAGTCAACGCTAAAAGAGTAATCGTGTATTACATAGATATTGACGACCAAAAGGCATTGGAGAAATTCATAAAAGACAACAATGGTACCGAAATAGAAGTTGAGCTGAAAGACCTTAAAAATCTATTGCATGATGTGGTAATTGAGGACATCATCGATATTAGAACCACCAAAATAAAAGACGGTTACGAAACAGAAATAAACACATTCATTAGCGACCGTTTAATTCAAAAAATAGGTGAGTTCAACCAAAAAGGAAATTTACAATCCATTGCCAAAGGCAAAAAATTCAATCCTATTAACATTAGTGAAGAGGGTTTAGAATTAATAGAACTTATTGCCCTCGACTGTGAAAACACCAAAGGACAATGGCACAGCACAACCGAATTAAAAATTGATAAACTTGGATATGTAATTACAAACGGAGTAAAATCAAAAAACTTTTGGGATGGGAAAATAACAAGCGATAAAAAACCATTACGAATAAAAGTCAGAAATATCAGTGGTGATGAAACGATAAAAGAGATTAGATGACCTACAATAACACAAATAATTAAAGAAATTACACCGATGAAAGTATTTTTAGATACACGTTTAAGAATGGGTAAAAGAAAATATTAAGAAATAATTATAGGATACCATTTTCAAGAATTGTAGCCTACCCAATGCCCCAAACGTCCGATTAATCATCCATGTTTACAACCCAATTTGCAACAGATTCTGGATAATTTTCTAACAACATACTTCCTGGTACCTCTTCGTAAGTAGCAACACTTAATAGCATAGAAATTATGCGATCTCCTTTAGCAATATTAATTATAAGTTTTCTAATCTGTTCAATGAATTGGTTTAAATAATCTTCTGGTTTTGAATCAAATAACATGTCGCAACCAACTGAAATTTCATGAGCTATTTCGTTTCTAGCATCTTTTGCTGCTTTCAGAATATGATATAAATCGTTATCAAAGGCAAATGCTTTAATATGGTTGTTTAGTGTAGTTCGTGAAATCTCATCAGAGAACTTCTTCAAACTATCGTCATCATCTAAAGGAATTATTCCGGCTTTAAGTTTTAAGATTGCTGTCATGGATTGACAGAGTTTTTCATATCGTGAGGCAATTGTTAATGCACGACCAATGACACTATAATAATTATCGCTAAAAACTGTCCGTTGAAGATTATTAAAAAGATTTGTGGTTCCATTTTTTTCAAATTAAACCGTAATTCAGACGTATTTGAAGATATTCAAAATATAGCCAGAATATTTAGCTGGAATAAGTTCATTATTTTGTATAAATAGACTCACTAACTATGTATAAATTTTCTTAACTAATTTCAACTAATATAGTTTATTAATTTAGGCCGGTTTTTATTAAATTAATTTCGTCCTATTAGAGGATATTACATTTTAAATTACATTTTAAAGCTATAAAAAATGCATAAATTATTTCAAGATAATTTTACTTACATGACAATTAAATTCGTCAATTACTTTCAATAAATACGTGCCTTTTGGATATCGTAATAAATTAAGTGTAGATGGAGATCCTGATACAGTAAAAATGGTTATTAGTTGCCCTTGTAAATTATAAATTTCGACAGATCCTTGATTTATATTGTAAATATTAATAATACCAAACGATGGATTTGGATATAAATTAATGTTTTGATTTGAATTTCCAAAAATGCCCACTATGCTAATACTATAACAATCAGTAGTGTCAGAGCAGAATCCCTTAGTGAGGATTGCAGCATAATTACCATCAATAATCGGAGTAAAGTCTTGATCTATCTGACCTGATATTGGTGCGTAGTCATTATCACAATCTACCCATTGGTATTCCGCATCAGTTTCAGTGGCAGTTAATGTGTTTCCTGTCTGAGAAATTGAGGTATTAATAAATTCACAATCACCATTATATCTAATAATTGCAAAGTCTTTAGAAATATCATATCCATATCCCGCTACCAATATTTTGCCATCCGGTTGAATTAAAATTGCACTCGCTCCATTATCATTGCCTGCAATGTCAGTAGTTACTTTCCCACCTATTCCAAAGGTATTATCTAATGTTCCATCAAAATTATAGCGTACTAACGCAAAATCTGCGCTTGGGTATCCCTCTTCCCCTACTACAACAATTTTTCCGTCAATTTGTAGGCTAACCGCGGTTCCCCAATCAGAATCAGTGCCAAAATCAGTAGTAACTTTTCCGTCGCCATCAAAAGTGTTATCTAAACTTCCGTTAATATTATATCTTAAAACTGCAATATTGTCATCTGAAGTACCAGCAATAATAATTTTGCCGTCATATTGTATTGTTATTGAAGATGCACCTTCAAATTCACTTCCTAAATCTGTAATAACCTTTCCATCTAAATCGAAGGAATTATCTAAACTCCCATCAGTATTATAACGTGCTAAACCAAAGTCCTCATAAGGAATAGTACTCATAATACTCCCAGCTAAAATGATTTTACCATCATCTTGAATCGCCAGCGCCCAGCAGTCATCGGAATAGCCTGTAAAATCCGTAATTATTTTACCATCCACACCAAATGTATTATCTAGAGTTCCATTGGTATTGTATCTCGCTAATGCGAAATCAAAATAATAATCCGCGGAGCCTGCAACAACAATTTTTCCATCATCCTGAATTGCAACAGAAGTTGCTCTGGAACCACCATCAAAGTTTGTAATAACTTTACCACTAACCCCAAATGTATTGTCCAAAGTTCCATTACTATTGTAACGAGCTATAGCAAAACTATTTTCACTTGATCCGACTGCAATGATTTTACCATCATCCTGCAAAGCAACTGCAGCGCAACTTTCATAATAACTACCTAAATCTGTGGTTACCTTGCCATCATCACTAAATGTGATATCTAAACTACCATCAACATTATATCGTGCTATAGCAAAATTATCCTCAACGTCAGAGGATGTTGTACTACAGCAATTATTTTACCGTCTGGTTGAAGGATTATTGAGGAGATGCCATCATCGTTACTTGGACTAAATCCAGTGGTTACAATTCCATCGGTGCCAAATGTTGGATCAATTCCGCCAGCTTGTCCAAAACTTGAAATTTTAAAAACTAAAAGCAAACAAATTATAAATGTTAATTTTTTCTCATTTTCGTGTTTTTAGGTGTAGAATATTAATAATTGAGTGTCTTTAAATTTAGGATATTAATTGAAAATAATTTGGATCATTTCTCAAAAAGCTATAACAAATGTAAAGGTTTTTGTATTTAATTCCAACCTTCGCAATTTTCTGCTTCTTTTTAATAAAATTTAAGTTCCGCCATTATGAAAAAAGGTTCTAGCAAAATGTGTACATTGTAGTAAAATATAGGATTTGTTTTACCCATGTTTAACCTAAAAACAAAAAACCCTTGCAAAATACTCTTGCAAGGGTTTTCTGAATTCTTAGCGGAGCGGACGGGACTCGAACCCGCGACCTCCTGCGTGACAGGCAGGCATTCTAACCAACTGAACTACCACTCCGTATTGATGCTCTTTTGAACAAGTTCATTTTTCAAAAGAGATGCAAATATAAAATGTTTAAATGGAATTTGGGCAAATATTTTGGAAAATAATGTATAGTGAAATCATTAAATTGTTGGCAAGGCTTGATGGGGTTGGGTTGTGGGTGTGGGCGCGTTGTGAATTAATAATTTTTTGCGGTTTATTTTTTAGGGTTTTTGGGCGATGAGGATGCGGGGTTTGCCCTGGAGGTCGGGGAGGAGGGTGAGGTGTTGGTAGCCGAGGGTGGTTAGGCGGGTTTGGATTTCGGAGGCGCGGGTTTCGGGGATTTCGAAGTAGAGGTGGCCGCCGGATTGCAATTTTTGCATGCCAAATGCGCCAATTCGGCTGTAGAAGACTAATGGATCAGAATGGTCTGCAAAAAGTGCAGATTGTGGTTCGTATTGTAATACGTTGGGATGCATGGTTTGGCGGTCTGCAGGGTCAATGTAGGGCGGATTGGATACAATGACGTGAAACAGGGGTAAAGTGTCTGCAAACGTCTCAAAATGCAAAATATCGGCATATAGGGTGCTGACTTTTGCTCCGAGGCTAGCTGCGTTGTGAGCGGCTACTTCGAGGGCTGATGGGGAGTTGTCGATTGCAAATATTTCAATCTGTGGTAGCTCGAGGCTCAGGGTAATGGCAATACAGCCGCTGCCGGTACCGATATCGAGGATGCGGGTGCCTGGGCCGGGATTGGATTTGATGATGGTTTCTACGAGTTCTTCGGTCTCCGGGCGGGGGATGAGGACGGCGGGGTTTACAGTGAATTGTTGGCCGTAAAACCAAGCTTTGCCGAGGACGTATTGCACCGGTTCGTTGGATAAGAGGCGCTTAGAAGCGGCTTCCCACCAGAGCTGTTGCGTGGCATCGAGGGTGGGGTTGGTGCGGACGAAGGGTTTACCGAAGTGTTCTTCGGCGAGGTATTGGGCGATGTTTGCGGCTTCGCGATTGCCGTAAAGGGGGGTTAGGTTTTGGGTTAGGGATTTTATTTGGTCGCGTAGCATTTCAGTGCAAATTTAAGGGAACACAGATTTAACGGATTTAACGGATATTGGACGGATTTTTTTGGGAACGCTGAACCCGCAAGCGGGTCGCTGATTTTTGCTGATGTTAACTGATTTTTTTATAGGGTGTATTTGATGGATACTCGCTGATTTTTGGGATGGTGTGATAAAGAGTTTAACGGTTGGTGGGTTTTTGGGAACGCTGACGCAGCGGGTCGCTGTTTTGCTGATGTCACCGATTTTTTAGGGTGTATTTGATGGATACTCGCTGATTTTTTGGGGGTTGTGTTTTAGAATTTGATAAGCCAATTTTATTTCGATAAATGGGGCGGGGACGGTGGGGCGGATTTTTTGGAACGCTGCCGCAGGGGTCGCGGATTTGTGATGTAAACTGTTTTTAGGTGTATTTGATGATACTCGCTGATTTTGGATGGTGTGATTAAAAGGAACCTACCTATCGGCAGGCAGGCGCAGATTTAACGGTTTGAACGGATTTTGAACGGATTTCTTTGATTAAGATACAGTTAAATAATTTCGAAAAATGTGAGTAAATCCGATATGTAGGGGCGAATTGAATCCGCCCTTACATATCGGATTTACGAGTGGTTTGCACAAAAGGTAAAAGGAACGCTGAACCCGCAGGCGGGTCGCTGATTTTTGCTGATGTTAACTGATTTTTTTTAGGATGGTGTGTTTTAGGGGAACACGGATTGAACGGATCAAACAGATTAGGACAGATTTAATCCGTTTAAACCCGTTAAATCTGTTTAATCTGTGTTCCTTTATCTTTGTGAATTGGAAAAGTACATGCAATACTGTTTGGGCCTGGCATCGAGAGGGGCTGGCTACGTGTCACCGAATCCGATGGTGGGGGCGGTGGTGGTGGCTGAGGGGAGGATTATTGGGGAAGGTTGGCATCGGGAGTTTGGTGGGGCGCATGCTGAGGTGAATGCGTTGCAGGATGTGAAAGCTGAGGATTTGCATCTGCTTCCGCAAGCAACCCTCTTCGTTACCCTCGAACCATGTAACCATTTCGGAAAAACACCTCCCTGCACCGAAAAAATTCTTACTTCTGGAATAAAAAATGTGGTAATCGGTACATTGGACCCGAACCCGCTGGTTGCAGGAAAAGGTGTGGAGCGATTAAAAGCAAATGGAGTGCAGGTTACGGTTGGTGTTTTGGAAAATGCATGTCGCGAGCTAAATAAATTTTTCTTTTGTTATCATGAAAAAAAACGTCCGTACGTTACTATAAAATGGGCGCAGAGTGCAGACGGATTTATTGCTGCGGATGATGGGACACCTGTTCATTTTACCAATAACGAAAGTGATATTCTTGTGCATAAAATGCGCGCGGAACATATGGGTATTTTAGTCGGCGGAAAAACAATTATTACCGATAATCCGCAATTAACCACACGTTTATGGAAAGGAAAAATCCGATACGTATTGTGCTGGATACAAAAAATAATTTACCTGAAGATGCATATGTATTAGATCAATCGACATCAACTATCGTATTTAATTTTGTGCAGGATAAAACAGAAAATAATATTCGTTATATTAAAATTGAAAACGAAAATATTCCGCAACAAGTGCTTGCGCATTTATATCAATTAAATATTAATAGTGTTTTAATTGAAGGCGGAACAAAAACGATTCAAACATTTTTAAATGCCGGATTATGTGATGCGATTTATTATTTTGAATCGGAAATACAATTGGGCTCGGGTATAGCTGCACCCTTGGCTACTCAACAATTTGAAGCTAGCAGTATTGATCATGTAAACCTGTTTACGTGGATGCCAGGGGGATAAGTAACTACCGCAACGGCAGTCGAATAAGTGCAGGAAGTATTGCCCCGACTCAGTTTGAACCTTTCTCCCCCAAAAATGGCTGTTTTTATATTTTCACAAAACTAACTGTTAACTTGCCTGCTGAATTAATATAAGTCATGATTTACCTGCTGCTGAGTATTCTTACTTCGACAATGATATTTGTTGCATTCAAGCTGATTGCGAAAAATCATGTCAATATTTTGCAGGCGATTGTGATTAATTATACGGTTTGTGTTATTGAGGGTGCGTTGGTGCAAAAAGAATTTCCTTCGGCTAATTATATTATGAATACACCATGGTTTCCAAATGCGTGTATGTTGGGCGCTTTATTTATTTCGGTATTTTATATCACGGCATTAACGGTGCAATTTAGTGGTGTTGCGGTTGCTTCTATTGCGAGTAAATTATCGCTAATAATTCCCGTAATGGCTGCGTATTTTTTATATGATGAAGTATTTACACCATTAAAAATAATTGGTATTTTAATTGCCATGCTTGCCGTTGTGCTCGCGGCTTACAAGCAGGATACGGAACATCACAAACACAATTTTAATTATTATTTTTTTCCATTATTGGTTGTAATCGGCAGCGGATTAATTGACACATTTACAAAATGGAATCAGGAAAAATATTTATCGGACACTGAATTTAATTTATTTTTAATTTGTGTTTTCGGCACGGCTGCAACAATTGGTTGGCTGATTTTAATCTACAAATATATTACGCGACGTGAAACATTTTCTGCAAAAAGTATTGGTCACGGATTGCTGTTGGGCATACCAAATTATGGCACCATGTATTTTCTGATTGCGGTGTTAAGCTTACCGGGATGGAGCAGTTCGACGGTTTTTCCTGTAAATAATATCGCGATTGTTGTAGCTTCGTGTCTGGTTGCAATGGTGATTTTTAAGGAGCGACTCACGCGGGTTAATCTGGTTGGTATTATGTTATCGATTGCGGCTATTTTACTGATTATGATAAGTTAACGATATGCTGGATAAGATAAATGTAAGGAAGCTGACGGCGCAAAAATGGTATCCCTGGTACTTGGGCACTGCATTATGCGGTGGCGCGATTTTAATAATGTTGCTGGTGTTTATTTCGGGTGCGGCTTATACGTATGTGTGGTCGGTGGTGGGTATGAATTTATTGCTTTATATGTTGCTGAATGCATTTAGTTGCCTGCTGGTGCCTGAATTATGGAAATATATTAAAACTACGATACTGGTTTATCTGCTCAACCTGGGTATTTTATTTTTGATGTTATATTTATTAATGGGAAAAGATTTTTCGGAATACAGTGGCAATTTACCGGCCTTCGGGGCATTGGTATTTTGTTTTTTCGGGTCGCTGATTCTGATTAGTTTTATTCGGGGCGCAGCTAATTTTTTAAAAAATGAATAATGTTTTATGTCGATAAAAATATTTGTTACAGGCGGCACATTTGATAAGGAATATGATGAAATTCGCGGTCAGTTGTATTTTAATGAAACACATTTGCCGGAAATTTTGCGTTTGGGTCGTTGCACGCTGAATGTGCAAATTGAAACCTTGATGATGATTGATAGTTTGCACATGACTGAATTGGATCGTCAGCGGATTGTAGATAATTGCAGTAATTGTGAAAATCCGCGTATTATTATCACGCACGGAACGGATACGATGGTGGAAACGGCGAAGGCGATTGCGGATGCGCAGATAGCGAAAACGATTATTTTGACGGGTGCGATGATTCCATATAAATTCGGGTCGTCGGATGGGTTGTTTAATATGGGCTGTGCGCTATCGTTTGTTCAAACGTTGCCGCATGGGGTTTATATTACGATGAATGGGAGGTATTTTATTTGGAATAATGTGCGGAAGAATAAGGAGGAGGGGGGGGGGGGGCAGAGAAGGTTGACGGGGGAGGACTTTTTGGGGAGACGCGGAATTGGGAACGCTCGGCGCGGGCGCCGAGGGCACGGATGGACGGGTTAGCGGGGACGCGATTTTTGGGAATGAGGTGGGTAGTTCAATTTAAAGAAAAGGAGAAGGGGCGGGGGGAGGCGCCCGGATTACGAATTGCGAGGAACGCGAACACGGATTGGACGGCGGAACGCGGTCGGCAAGCGGGTGGTGATTTCGGCGGATTTAAACTGATTTTTTTGGGTGTGTGTGGACGGATGCTAGCGGCGGACTGATTACTTTTGGTAGATATGGGATTGGTGCGCTGTGGGGAGGCTTATTTGATGTAAGGATTTAAATGTAATATTTAGATTGTAATTTTAATTTTTAATCAAAATTCTCCGAGCACTCTGTGGGCTGTTGCCCGTGGACTCTGTGGTTAAATAACGGAATTGTGATTTTGGGGTTGAGGTGAAAAGGAACACGGATTGACGGGTTGAACGGATAGGGAGGGATTTTTTGGGAACCTGCCTACGGGCAGGCAGGCGCTGCCTGCAAGCGGGTCGCCGATTTGGCGGATTTAAACTGATTTTTTATTGGATGTGTTTGGCAGATGCCCGCAGTGGGACGCTGATTTTTGTAGGGTGCAATTTGTAATGATTTTGATGGGATATAGTTCATATTTAAAGATAAATGTGAGTAAAGCCGGTATGTAGGGGCGAATTGAATCCGCCCTTACATACCGGATTTACGAATGGGTTGGACGAATGTTAAAAAGGAACACAGATTGAACGGATCTAACGGATATTGGACGGATTTTAGAAGGGAACGCTGAACCCGGCAAGCGGGTCGCGGATTTTTGCTGATGTAAACTGATTTTTTTGGATGTGTGGGCGGTTGGACGCCTAGCGGCGGACTGATTACTTTTTTGTAGAGATGGATTTGGAGTGCCGGGGGCTTTTTATTTTTTTTTCTTTGTTTCTTTTCTTTTTTTTTGTGGGTTTTGTTTTGTGTTTTTTGTGTTACTAAAATATACACATAAAAAAATCCGCTGGATTAGAGCGGATTTGGTTTGGAATTAATTTTATTTATCCGATGAAACCGGTGGCCCAGAAAATGGCGGCGAGGGCGATGATGCCGATGATGCTCCAGGTTAGGGTGCGGTTTAATTTTTGTATTTTGCTAATTCGTGAATTACCTGACGATGTTTGAATAATTTTTCGAAAGCCTGTTCGGTGCACAAATGCTGAAGGACCTTTACTACATAATCGAAAGCACCTTCGCGAACACACTCAACAGCAACATCAATTTTATCTTGTCCGGAAATCATAATTACATCAACATGATCATATTTCTTTTTAAATGAATTAATGTTTCGAGACCACTTTTGCACTTTTATTTACAGCATCTAAGTGATAATCTAACACAACAATAGTTGGATGTTTATCCATATTGTCGTTACACTCTTCACCGGTGCTGAATTTATAAATTTCAAAATTTGGATATTTCGACCTGAGGTGGTCTTCCATCATTTGAGCATGCATTGGCTCGTCATCAACTATAAAAACTACTTCTTTGTTCATACGTTATTGAATTGGGTTTTTGATATGCAATATTAAGCTATTTTTTCAATTACACTTCTTAATTCCTCGAAAGCCTCATTACAGCCCGCTTCCACGAGTTGTATCAGCATGGCTATCGCCTCCGGATTCTTCGATTCACCGGCATATTCCTCAATACGCAGGATGGGCTCCTTCAACGATTCGATACCCATATAGGCCAGTTGTGGTTTTAATGAGTGGGCAGTGGTTTTCAAATTATTCCAGTCCCCACATTCGTGCTGCGATTTCATGGTATCAATACTCACAGGAGCCAAAGCGAGAAACATATTAATATATTTCGTCATTTTGGCATTATTTTTTTCAGTAAAACTTTCCAGGAATTCCAGATTAATTCTTTTATAATTATCCATTGTTAAACGTTTATGATCTTACGATTATTTTACTCATTTTTTCTAATAACTCATCAACAGAAAATGGTTTGCCGACAAATTCATTCATACCACTTTCAAAACATTTATCTACTTCTGCTTTGATTACACTTGCAGTCATCGCAATTATCGGCATTGAATTTATACGCGGGTCGCTGCTGCTGCCAATTGTTTTTGTTGCTTCGTGACCATCCATTTCCGGCATTTGAATATCCATCAACACAATGTCAAAGGTATTATTCTTTAGCATATCCACAGCAATTTTTCCATTCGCCGCTACGGTAACTTGTGCACCTTCAATTGCACTCTCTAATGTGTCAACAGCTACCATCTGATTAAACTCATTATCCTCTGCCAACAAAATGCGCAAATTTTTCATTTTTGCCACTACCTGTTGCTTATGTTCCGCTTTCGGATTTTCATCCACCACATCTTTTCCGATGGCAAACGGCAGCGTAAAACTAAATACAGAACCTTTTCCTGCTTCGCTATCCACGGATATTGCACCACCTTGTAATTCTATCAGTTTTTTACAAATCGCCAATCCCAAACCTGTGCCACCAAATTTGCGTGTGGTGCTGCTGGTTTCCTGGGTAAACATGTCGAAAATGTAATCGAGTTTATCTTTTGCAATGCCAATTCCGGTATCAATTACACTAAAGGTGAGCAACACTTTTTCGCCCTGCATAGCAGCAGTGGTTTTTATAGTGACACTGCCTTTTTCAGTAAATTTTATGGCATTGCCGGTCAGGTTTAATAAAATCTGACTCAAACGATATGGGTCGCCGATAATTGTTTTGGGGATGGTATTTTCGATATCTGTTTTTAATTCGAGGTTTTTATCATCGGCATTCACTTTCATTGTTTCGAAAACCGATTTAATTTCATTGCGAATGTCGAAAGGAATACTTTCGAGATTTATTTTTCCGGCTTCAATTTTTGAGAGGTCGAGAATATCATTAATAATTACCAGCAAATTATCGGATGCATGTTTTATGCTGTTGAGATATTTTAACTGGTCGGTGCGCGGTTCTTTTTCCAACAGCAAACGTGTCATACCTAAAATGGCATTCATTGGTGTACGAATTTCGTGACTCATATTGGCCAGAAATTGTTCCTTCACCTTTTCAGAATATTCCGCCCGTCCTTTTTCCGATTCGAGCTCGCGGGTTTTTTCGCGGACCTTTTCACGCAATATGCGCTGGTCAACTGCCGCGTCGCTAATGCGTTTGCGGATAACATAATAAATGAAAATACCGATCACAATGATACAAATACTATAAATCCACCATGTTTTCCATGATGGCGGATCAACGATGAGCGGAATATTAATTAAGCTGCTGAGGAGTTGCATATTTTAATATCTTATTTCGTAATTCTTTTGGTTCAAATGGTTTGGCAATAAAATCGTCCATACCACTTTCATAACATTTATCTACTTCACTTTTAATTACCGATGCGGTCATTGCGACAATGGCAATGGAATTTTTCTTTTTATTTTCCAGTTTTCTGATGGTGCGCGCTGCTTCATAACCATCCATCACCGGCATCTGCACATCCATCAGCACAACATGATAATCGCCAACTGTAATTTTATCGACTGCAATTTTACCGTTTTCTGCAATATCAATCGTAACATTCGGGAACATACTTTCAATACTATCGGTTGCTACCATCTGGTTAAACATATTATCTTCTACCAACAAAATATGTATCGGTAAAGTTGTATCACCTGCTAAATTATCGTTCTCTGCATCTTTGGAAACAGCGGCCTCACTCACTTCAAACGGAATGGTGGCAGTAAACACTGAACCTTTGCCTAAAGTGCTTTCCACCGATAAAATACCACCTGATAATTCGGTTAAACGTTTGCTGATGCTCAATCCGAGACCTGTTCCGCCAAATTTACGTGTGGTAGCCACATCAGCCTGCGAAAAACTATCAAAAATGGAATCGAGTTTATCCTGTGCAATACCCACACCGGTGTCTTCAACATGAAAGGCGATGGTGGCGATGTTATTTTCAGTTTTTTGTAAATCACATCGCACAACAACTTTTCCTGTTTCTGTAAATTTAATTGCGTTACCTGTCAGGTTAATTAATATCTGATTTAAGCGCACCTGATCAACAATTACATATTCCGGAATATGTTCATCAATAATTACTTCAAATCCGATATTTTTTTCATCCGATTTAAATTTCATGATGTCGCCGAGGTTATTTAATAAATTGCGGAAATGAAATGGTATTTTTTCCAATTCCATTTTCCCGGCTTGTATTTTTGAGAGGTCAAGAATATCGTTAATAATCACCAATAAATTATCTGACGATTGACGAATTGCATTTAAATAACGTTTTTGAGTTTCTTTCGGTTCTTTTTCCAACAGCAGTCGCGTCATACCCATAATCGCATTCATCGGTGTACGAATTTCGTGACTCATATTGGCAAGAAATTCTTCTTTCGCTTTTTCTGAATTTTCAGCTCTGATAGCTGCAGTTTCGGCTTTTATTTTTTGTTGTTCTAATTCAGCGGTGCGTTGTGTAACGGTTGCTTCCAGCAGGTTTGCGCGCTTGCGTAATCTGCGGTTCCGGAGGATATTAATTAAAATAATTAATCCCAAACCTAAAACACCAGCTGTAATCTGGAATAATAATGTTGCCCAAAATGGTTTTTTAATGGTGAAGGAATACGTTACCGCATCGCTCCAAATTCCATCTGCATTTTTTGCTTTTACACTAAATGTATAAGTGCCGGGTTTTAAATTGGAATAGGTCATGGATGTACTATTACCAATATCTTTCCAGTCATCCTCAAATCCATCGAGATAAACCTGATAGGTAATTTTTTCGTGCACACTAAAAAAGATAGCACTGAAATCGAATGTAATATGATTTTGGTCGTACGGTAATTTTAAATTAACCGGTAAATTATACCAGCCTGCAGTGGTGTCGCTGTATGGTCCCCAATCGGTTGTTTCAAAAAACAAACGAATATTTCTGAGTTCGATTAATGGTTTTGTTTGGGTGATAATATCTTCCTCAGGATTATATCTGAATAAACCATCAACAGTGCCCAACCAAACATGCCCAACCGGGTCGACTAATATGGTATTATTGGTATTTTTTATACCAAGAAATCCGTCAAATGCATCAAAATGTTTTGTGGTGATGGTGGAATCGGCATTAAATTTTAAATAATCTAATCCGTCATTTAATCCCACCCATAAACCATCTGTTGCATCAAATGCTAAGGAATTAATATTGTTTGATGATAACACATCGTTATCGGTATAAAATGAAAATCCTTCGCCGTTGTAACTGCACAAACCCGCGTCGGGACTGCCAAACCAGATATTGCCGTGTTGGTCTTCATTAATACTGGTAATATGATTGCTGATTAATCCATTATCAAAATACGTATAGCGATTAAATTTCCGTCCATCATAAGTCATTACACCGGCATCGGCTGTGGCTATCCATAATAAACCCTGCTTATCGGTAAATAAATAAGTAATATTATCCGAGCTGAGTGAATCGCTTGCGGTGAGATGTTGCCACGTAATATTTTTACCGATATAAATACCTTCGCCATTTGTTGCTACCCATAAATTGCCTGCTGCATCTTCGCTTATCGAAGTAATTTGTGTATTCGGTTCCAGGGCAGTCATGGTGGTTACCGCATACCGTCCGTCGAAATAAATAATATTATTATTTTCATCTGCTGCATACCAATTGCCATTTGCATTTTTATAAATACAATTAATGCGACTGGTAGAAATAAATCCATTTACATTTAATGGTTTTTCATAATATTGTTTGGTAACGGTATCTACTACAACATATTTTAGTCCGCTTGCCGTTCCAATTAATAATGCTTCGGGGGTTGCACTTATTGCGGTGATATAATTATTTCTTAATGCAGGAATATTATTAAAATTTGAAAATGCGCCATCGTAAAATAAATACAATCCGCTAAAGGCGGTCCCAATCCAGATATTGCCTTCCCGGTCCTGCATAATACTGGTGGCGGGCTCTTCAGGCTGTTCGGGGTTCAAAATGAATTGAACTTTATAGTCGCTGGAATTTTCGAGGTCGACAAATGGTTTGCTGATGGTATAAATGCCGGTATGTGTGGCAATCCATTTATTGCCCTGTTTATCGATAAATGATTTTATGGCTTTGGGACCACCGGCGCGGAAAAAATTAATTAATCCGGTGTTCGTTGAATTATCGGAAGCAGGAATAATACTGTCGCCACTAATTTTATATAAATTCGGAAAACTATATACTAAAATATTGCCACTGCTGTCGCTATAAATTTTTTCAATATTTTTCACAACGTCATCGCCGTATTGAAAAAATTCGTAACCATTAAATTTTGTTACACCATTATTTTTTGTGCCGATCCAGATATTGCCTTTTGTATCTTCAAACAAACAATTAATGGTATTATCCCCAATACCGTCGCGTTTGTTATAATTAACAAATGTTTTTCCATCGAAACGGGAAATACCACCATCTTCAGTGCCAATCCAGATATAACCTCTGTTATCCTGCAATAAACAGGTAACGGAAATTCCGGCCAGTCCGTCGTCGATGCTGTAATTTTTTAAATGATATTGTTGTGCAGAAAGAAAATTGTTGCAGCACAATAAATAAAAGAGTGCGAAAAATAGAAACTTGCTTTTGCGCTGCATTGTTGAATTAAAAATGGTTATCCGGCTTTAATGGTAAAGTTAACCGTTACATCATGTTCGGGCACATAACCCTTTTCACGATAGGTGACTTCACCCTGATTATTGATGCTTACAAAAGTAGTTAACCGCGTTCCATAATTGTTTGAAGTTATAAACATTGCGGAGAGTCGTTTCTCGAGTTCCAAAGGCACACCTGTTTCCGGTAATTCTTCCTCGGGGGCGGTATCGGTGTTGTTTAATATTTCGATAAAAGGAGTGGGGTTCAGGGGCTCGCTGAGCTGTTGTTTAAATGCAGCCTTACTGTTGACCACTTTCGGCCATGGCGTGTCAAGCAGGGCATTGCTGAGGCCATAAATGCCCGGATAGAGTTGCCGAACCTGGTCGGTCACGTTGGAATAGTAGAATAATGCGCTTACATCGCCATAAATGAGGTTAAATCCGTTGTAAAGTCGGCCCTGAGTTTTCAAGAGTTGATGCATTTCGTCGGTATGCAGTTTTCCTTTCAAAAAATTGCTCACCAAATGGCCTCTTGAGGGTGCATTGGTGTTGATATTATTTAAATCGCGGTAGTTGGTGAGCGCGGCAAATTGTCCGGTTTTGTTAATGCCCATCCATGTGCCACCTTCCTGTAAATCTTTGCCTGCCAAAATTTCCGGAAATTCATCTTCCCACCACTGCAACTTGCGCGTCGCCCGATTATAAAATTCATCCCTATTTCCAACCAAAATAAACGGGTAGGAGGCGTGATGCTGAAATGCGAAGTTGATTAGGCACATGAATGTAAATGTAGGTGTATTCTTGGTAAATGTATTTTTTAACCACAAAGTGCACAAAGAAACCCACGCAAAGGGCACGGAGAATTTTGTCTAAAAATTAAATTATGAATATAAATTTTCATTTTAAAGAATAATTAAAATATTACTCACTTTGTGGTCTCTGCGGGCTGTTTCCTTTGGGTTTTCTCTGTGGTTTCGGCTGTTTAATTGGTGCGTTATACGGCTGTTCAATTAGCACATCAGCACATTAATTTTTTTTAACCACGAGTTCACAAAGAAAATACACGCAAAGGGCACGGAGAATTTTGTCTAAAAATTAAATTATGAATATAAATTTTCATTTTAAAGGTTTAGATGTTAATTATGACCAAAACCACAAAGGCTCAAAGGCCGCTAAGAAACGCTAAGGTTAAATATTATATTCTTCGTGTTGCTTTGCGGCCTTTGAGTCTTCGCGGTTTCGGCTGTTTAATAATTACATTATACATTACATCACATTGGGCAGACACATGGGTCTGCCCCTACGTAAGCTCCGAATGAAAATTTTGGTAATAATTTGTAGTTCTATTTTCAATCCGTCTTGGGCTAATATTGATTAGCCCCAACAGGAGCTCCGAATGAACAGGTTACTCAAAATCGGCTGTTCCATTGGTACATTGGTACATGGGTACATTCGCACATTATTCGTTACAGCACCATGGGCAGACACATGGGTCAGCCCCTACGTAAGCTCCGAATGAAATTCTAACTCAAAACCGGCTGTTCCATTGGTACATCGGTACATTGGTACATTCGCACATTTGTAATTACTGAAACGCAATTTCCCCGCTTTGCTCATCATGCTGATGTATGCGACTAATCGCTTTTTCAGCACGTTTCTGCGCAATCGATTTTTTTAATCGAAACCATTTCTTGCCAAACAGGAAGCGAAACACGTCATCAATTTTACGTTGCAAAACAATATTATAAGCACCACGTAATTTTAATGCCAGGGTTGGCGGAGCAGTGCGAACACTTAATCCGTAGCCACCTTCCAAATATTCAATATGATGCCAGTAGCCCGAAGGCATAAATAGCGTATCACCAAATTCCAGCACACCCGTATATCCTTTTGCATATTTTAATGCCGGATATGTTTTATAATCCGGTTTATCAATATCAACGGTTGTGTGTACGTTAAATGGCAATTTATATAATAAATCCGATTGATCGGGCGCAAATAATACCACCCGTTTTTTACCTTCAAACTGCGTTAAAAACACATTACTCATATCAATATCCTGATGCATTCTGGTTACAGAATTTTTCGGACCAAAAAACATAAATGGTAATTTGATATAACTTTTTGCAATGGTAGGATAATCAAAATCTTTTTTTAATTCCGGTTTGTATTTAAAAATCGGAAATAAAAATAATCGTAAATCGGTTGGTTCTGTTTCAATCAGTTTTAAATACTCACTGAAACGCATTTTAGTAGTTGGCTCAGAAAGCGTTTTGCTTGGGTCGGCTTTGGTACTGCTGTATAATCCCACTTCAATATCGCCCATCGATTTTTTAAAAAAATCGTAATTCCATTTTGGTAAGCGGGATACTGCTTCCACAAACCTCTAAGAATAACCGGCTTTTGTGGTTTTAAGTAATTTTGTTCAAATTCCTCTTTTGAAATCGATTGTCCGTCAATTATCGGAATAGATTTCGAAACATCAATTGCCATAATTTCAGGTTTTTATATGTAAAATTAATTAATGAAAATAATCTGGGTTCTATTTAAATATTAACTAAATAATAAATATAAAATCGTGCCGAAATATTTTAAAATGTCTTAAATACTTATAATTTCAATCTCTGTTCTTCTGTTATTTGCTCTGCCAATTTCTGTTGTATTAGCATCAATCGGTTTTGTTTCACCATAGCCCTGATAAGTGATTCTGCTTGCATCTATGCCTTTCGACACCAAATAATTTTTCACACTTACCGACCTGTTTTGCGATAATTTTAAATTATCTGCATCAGCACCAACATTATCCGTATGTCCATTTACTTTAATTTTCATATTCGGGTTTTTCTGCATTAAATCCACAACTTTGTTTAATTCAGGTTCCGAAATGGGTAATATTTCAGCAGACGCAGTCTCGAAGAAAATATTTTTTAATGTTAATATTTCTCCGGGGTTTACAGGTTGTAAAGCCACTTTAATGGTAAAAGGTTCATCCGGCATCACATTTACCAAAGAAAAGTTTTCCGAATGAAATAAATATCCTTCCCGTTGCACAAATAATCCGTAGTCGTTACCACTTGGTAATACAATTAAAAATGCACCGGTTTTTGAGTCGGAGGTAGACTGTGCAATGATTTCACCGGTTTCGATATTCATTAACTGCACATTAGCTTTTAATGGTAATTTGGTTTTTGCATCGGTAACGATCGCATTCACCCAGGTAACCTGTTCAGCCTGCACCGCTAAGGGCAATTCAAACGAATAAATATCTAAATCGCCAATTTCCTTATCTCTGTCGCTCGAAAAATATGCCGTTGTTCCATTTGCCGATACCGACAAACTGATTTCCCTGTTTTTCGTATTTATCGGATAACCCAAATTCACCGGTTTCGACCAGTTGCCCTGCGCATCACGTGTCGAGAAAAATAAATCCGCAGAACCCATACCCGGATGCCCTTCACTCGAAAAATATAATGTTTTTCCATCAGGGTGAATAAACGGACATTGCTCCAAATAAGGGGTATTAATTACATTCCCCAAATTTTCAGGCTCCATCCAATAACCATCATCACCCATTTTTGCATGCCAAATATCATATCCGCCAATTCCACCCGGACGAGCAGTGCTAAAAAATAATTCTCTGCCGTCAGCAGTCACCGATGGTTGCGATTCCCAATCGGCAGTATTAATTATCGTCCCGCAATTTTCAGGATTCGTCCACACATTGCCTATTTTAAACGAATAATATAAATCGCAACTGCCATAACCATTTTCTATATCATCGCATGAAGTATAAAATAAAAATCGGCCATCCGCAGAAATACTTTGTGCGCCCTGATTCAATTTCGTGTTAATTGGTGCACCCATATTTTGTGCGACACTCCAGGCACCATTTTCAAAAAAAGAAATGAAGAACTCTTCATTATCAATTTTACGGATATCACCCACACCTAATGATACAACATCATCAATTTTGCGCGTCATCACCAGCATTTTTCCATCCACGCTCAGCGACGGAAAATATTCAGGAAACTCCGAATTTACTTCAGGCCCCATATTAACCGGATTAAAATTCACCGGATTTTTAATTGCCTCTTTCGCAAACTCATAATTTTTCCGTTGTTTAATTGCTTTCGTGCGCAAATCACCTTTTACATCCGGATTTTGCAGAAAAATCGTGATATGCTCCAGCGCCTCTTCATACATGCCAATATTTCCTTCAACTTCAGCCAATTTATTATATAAAATTACATCGCGCTCAGGGTCTAATTCCAGCGTTTTCATGTAGGCTTCCACCGCCAGTGAATCGCTTTTCATTTGGGAATACGTATCTCCTAAATATTGCCACGCAGTCACAAACTCCGGCTCCTCTTTAATCGCATTTTGGAAACTAATAACAGCCTTATCAAAATATTTGGCCATTGCGCGTTGCACACCCTCATCCAGGTACTTCATCGCCTTGTTCGATGCATTCGCTTCTGTTACAGGTTGGGCTATTGCAGCCATGCTCATCATCAGCAATAGGGCAATAATCGGGAATTTCATCATGTTCATAATAACGTAAAGATGTAGGTTAATTGTATAACCACAAAAATCGTTCACAAATTCGAACCCGACAAACACGTTAATCAACAACCAATATCATGTTGTTTTAAAAATAAAATTCTATTTTTTTGGAGCAATTACATCCCCCACGCCAATCAAAATCGTTGCCGGCTTTTCGTTGCAACAAACCGCAATTAAATTTATGCTCAAAACCGGCTGTTAATCAGCACATCAGCACATTATTACATTAGCACATTAATCAGCGGTTTGTTTACACTACAATCCGGGCTAGAACACATTTCGTGGTATCTATTTCATCTAAAAATATGTAACCCCTAAAGGGGTATGGGGCGGAGCATAAATAGAATTTGGAGGGAGGGGAAGTTAATTTGGTATAGGAGGACATTTATAGCGGAAATCCGTTATACGTAAAATGTGGTTTTTGGTTGCATTTTAAATAAAAAACCCCCTGTTAATTGTAACAGAGGGTTTTTGTATTATTTTTTTTGAATTGTTATTTCATTACGTCTTCTGCTGCTTTGTTGTGATCATCTTTTTTATACATATCTACTGCAATTGCCGAAGCGATGAATACAGATGAATAGGTACCAAAACCAATACCAACAAATAATGCGAAGGCAAATCCCTGAATGTTTTCGTTACCGAATATTAATAACACAACAATCGAGAGCAGGGTAGTACCTGATGTAATCATGGTTCTGCTCAGCGTGTCGTTAATGGCTTTATTAAATATTTCAGGAACGGTTCCTGCTTTGCTTTCGCGCAGGTATTCACGAATACGGTCAAATACAACCACGGTATCGTTAATCGAATAACCAATCACCGTTAATATGGCCGCAATAAATGTTTCGTTTATTTCGAGCGAAAACGGCATCACGTTTTTCAGAATGGAGAATAAGGCGAGCACCATGAATGCATCGTGAATTAACGATGCCAAAGCACCCAAACCAAACTGCCATCTGCGGAAACGTAAAACGATATAAATAAAGATACCGAGCAACGCTAAACCAATTGCCTGTAAAGCTGATCGCTGAATGTCATCAGCAATGGTAGGCTCAACCTTCATCTGACTTTCTTTGAACGTAGAATCCCAGGTTTTAAAGTCAACACCACTGTATAATGGTGCTAATTCTTTAAATAAAGCCTGCGCAACCAGCGAATCTGCGCCTGGTTCAGGATTATCAATCATGTAACCGGTTGTAATTTTTAATTTATCGGAACTACTGAATGTTTTAACCTGAACACCCGGATCAAAATCCGATAATTCATTACGTACTTTATCAGCATCAATTGCCTGTTCAAAACGAACGGTATATGTTCTTCCACCTTTAAAATCTACACCGAAATTAAATCCTGATGTAAACATTACCACTAAACCAATAACAGTTAATACACCTGAAAAAATGTATCCTTTGCGACGGTTACCGATAAAGTTGAAACGAACATTTTTAAATGCGTTTTTAGTAAAGTTGGTATAATATTTAACCGGTTTGTCTTTTCTCACCATTCTGTCGATAATTAAACGGCTGATGAAAATTGAACAAAACATCGATGAAATAATACCAATCATCAACACAACTGCGAAACCTTTAACCGGACCTGTTCCGAAGTTCGCAAGAATGATAGCGATAATCAGCGTTGTTAAGTTACCGTCAATAATCGCAGAGTAGGAACCCTGATAACCATCGGCAACGGCCTTAATCATACTTTTTCCTTTGGCAAGCTCTTCACGGATACGTTCGTAAATAATTACGTTGGCATCCACCGCCATACCCATGGTTAAAACCAAACCGGCAATACCGGGAAGGGTTAACGTTGCACCAATCGAGGCTAACACCCCGAAAATGATGAATAAGTTGGCAAATAAGGCAATATCAGAAATTAAACCTGCTGTTGAATAATAAAACGCCATGAAAACGATAACCAACAATAAACCGGCAATCATCGAAATTAAACCGATACGAATTGATTCGGCACCTAATGATGGCCCTACGTTTTCTTCCTGCACAATACGTGATGGAACAGGTAATTTACCAACTTCAAGAATGTTTGCAAGGTCAATAGATTCTTCAGTTGTAAAATTTCCTGAAATCGATGAACGTCCGCTTGGGATTGGTTCGTTTACGCGAGGTGCTGAGTATACTTTGTTATCCATGAAATGGCAACAAAACGTCCAACGTTATCGGTAGTAATTTTTTTCCAGTCACGCATACCTTCCGATGTCATGGTCATGCTGATTTGTGGATTACCAACCTGATCGCGGTCAGGACTTGCACTTTTTACCGCAGAACCATCTAATAATGGGTCACCATTTTCGTTGGCTGCTTTTATCGCATATAAATGATAATTTTTTGTTTCTTCAACCGGTTTTGAACTCAACATAAATATTACATCACCCGGGAACAGGCTTTTCACCTCTTCCATACGCAGGTAACGCATTAATTTGAAGGTATCTGTAACCGCAACCATACCAATAGCAGCCGGGTCGCTCGGTTGTAATAAAATGCTTGAAATTGGTCCACTAACTGATTCTTCAGGTGTTTCTTCAGTCAAAGTATCATTTTCAACCATTAAAGTATCTTCAGTTGTTGCTGTTACTGTAGTATCGTTAGCAGCTGTTGCAGCAGTATCTCCTGGAATTGTAGCCGTAATATCAGCTTCACCATCTTCTAACTCAGTAATAACATTATTAGCCTGATTTAAAGCACCACCTACCGATTGGTATTCATAAACATTCCAGAACTGTAAGTTAGCTGTAGATTGGAGGAGTTCTCTTGCGCGTATCGGATTGTCTACACCGGGTAATTCAACCATGATACGGCCTGTATTTTTCTGTAATGTAACGTATGGTTGAGTTACACCAAATTTGTCGATACGTTCTTTTAATTTCGTATAAGTTGATTCAACACCTTCGTCAGCTTGTTTTTTTAACCACGATAACACTTCGTTGTTTGAAGAGTTTCTTGGAAGATCCTCAACGTTACTTTGGTTTGTAAACAACGCTGCAAGCTGAACGCCGGGGTTAGCTTGTTCGTAATTGGCTACAAAGTTTTCGATTAATTCACCATTACCTTTAATTTCATCTGCACGGGCTTTGTCGAGTGCTGCAGTAAACTTCGGACTTTTAGCGTCGTTACAAAGTTGTTTTAATAAGTCGTATTTAGATACTTCTAAAACCACGCTCATACCACCTTGTAAGTCGAGACCGAGGTTAATCGCTCTTTTCTTTACTTCATCGTAGTTGTATTTTGCAATTCCGAGGTTGTAAACGGTTTTGTCGGAATTAACAGAAAAATACTCGCTTTTTTTGTCTGCAACTGCTTCCTTGCGTGCTTCACCTGTCAATGACTGATCGATGCCTGAATTTGCGAAATCCTCTGCTTTTTTTCCTTCACGGTTTGCAACCCATGTAAACGAAAGCTGATATAAACATACCAGAACCATTGCGGCCAAAAAAAACTTAATTAGACCTTTACCCTGCATATTAATGTTGTGTTGGTTATTGAAAAAATATAGTTATGCCTATTTTACAAGCGGCTGCAAATATAGGTGGAAGGATTGAAGTTTCGAAGATTTCGACGTGTTTTTCGGGAATATCAGATACAAATGCACATAAAATCTTATTTTCTTGCCTGCTTCAACACTTTTTGTGGCATTAAAACAAAAAATGCCACCCAAAACCGGATGGCATTTTTTGAAATTTATTTTTGACTTTATTCAGCTTTTATCGCTTTTAAACTACCTATCGTAGTACCACTTTTCGTTAAGTTGATAAAATAGATACCTGCTGGTAATCCATTGCCAATTGCAATATTTTGCGCGCCTTCAGCAATAGTAATTTCGCTCAAAACACGACCTGTAACATCGGTAACCGTTAAGTAATCTGCACCAATGGTATTGCTAACCGAAATTAAGGTGGTTGATGCAAAAGGGTTTGGCGAGATGTTCATGTATGCTGTAACTTCCTCATTATCAATACCATTACACAATTCAGCGGTAACAAATGCTGTAGTGGTAACTTCAGTAGAACCGAGGTCGTTTGCAGCTGTTAAAGTTACATCATAAATGCCTGGTGTTGAATAAGTTACGGTTGGATTTTCCAATGTTGATGTAGCTGGAGTTCCACCCGGAAATTCCCAAGCCCATGTAGTTGCGCCTACAGATGCATTGTCGAACACAACAGTTAACGGTGCACAACCGGATTGAACATCTGAACCAAAAGCAGTTTCAGGTGCTGCTGTAACATCATCATACACATAAAAATGGTCAACACCGGCCTCAACTAAATGGCCTGTTGCAGACTGGTCAGCAGTTCTGAAACGAACGGTCATATTGTCGGTAATATCGATATAAGGAGCCATTTCAATTTCAAATGGAACCCAAACACTCATATCACCACCTGAAGCATTTACAGCGTCAATAAGTACTTCTTCAATGCCATTGCTGATAAATACGCGTAACGTATCGTTTGGTGTTCCGCCACCGCCACCGTTAAAGAACCAACGGTAGTAAGTAAGCTTAGGGTTTTCATAACTGCTTAAATCCATTGATGGTGTAATCAGGTTTACGATACCATTGTCAACATCGTCATCACCCGCAGCACCGCCGCCGTTTCCGGTTACATAACATTCATCACCATAATCGCCACCCAAATCAAAATCAGGATTGCTGATAGATGGGCCTATAAAAGTTCCAACAGGTTCACCTTTTTCCCATAAACCTGCATCAGCAGTTTCATTGGTATTCCAGTTGAAATCAAACAAGAAATCATCATAATATCCTCTTCCGATTTCAATGGTGTAAACTCCGCCCGGATTAACATCAACCTCAGCATCATTCGTCACATAACCCCATGTGCCGGCATATAAAGTATAAATATCATCATACATGGCAGGGAAACTGAAATTTCCATCTGCGTCAGCAACTGTTTCAAAATTGTATGTTGCGTTGTCAAACATTACGTTAGCGTTCGGAACGCCTGCGCCGGTAGCAACATCAACAACCTGACCGGTAATGGTATAAGTAGGTAATTGATCTAATTCAACATCAACTGTTGTTAAAATACCATTTGTAAGCACAACACCTGTTACTGTTTCCGGTAAATAACCGGTTTTAGTAAAGGTGATATCATAAGTGCCTGCATTTACTGTTCCACCAAAATATTTACCGGTTAAATCGGTCGTAGCGTCAACTACACCTACACCAGTAAAACTCACTTCTGCTTCAAATAAAGGTGCACCCGTAACTGCATCGGTTACAGTACCATCTAAATAACAAGCCTTCACATAAGTTGGTCCCAATACGAACAAACCTTGTTCCATATCGCTTACAATAATATTACCTGAAGGTAAAAACGGCCAGGTTCCCCAAGCTCCGTTAAATCCGTTTCCGGATAAAGGTGAAGTATCATATTCACCGGTTTTAATTAAAATATTCGGGTAAGTTGCATCGGTAATAATAACACCATCGCGGTAATAAGCGGTTACTAAAAAATCGCCCAGCACGAAAGTATTATGCGGAATTGAGTTCGTTCCCGGATTAGCGCGAAACTCATCTAATTCCTGAATATCAGTTAAGTCAGAAACATCGTAAGAAGCTACAACGGCGTTGGTTTCCTCATCGGTAGAGAATAAAAAAATTATTATCATCACTCAACCAAACATTATGTGTAAACTCACCGGGCGTACTTTGTTGCGCCATTAAAACAGGTGAAGTTTTATCTGTGATATCCCAAACTGAAAACCAGCCATCATAAATATTACCAGCCCACAATGTATCACCACGTACAAAACCGTCGTGGATATACCATTCTTCAACTTCACCAATAAAAGGTGGATTTAAAGGGTCAACGTTGGCATCAAACATCTGGTCGCCACCAACACCTTTGTTAGAACCAAAAACGTGCACAATTCCGTTTTCATCACAAAACACGGTATGTCCCGAATTTAATCCAACACCGCCATCGGTAAAATTATAATCTACAGAGCCCGGCAAATTTTGTAAGTCGATGCACAACAATCCGCCACCGCCTTCAGTAACCACATAAGCATAATGGCTCCAGGTTCTTACTTCGCGCCAAATACTGTTAATACCATCCACAAACTGCACTTCAACAGGATTGGTTGGGTCGGTAATGTCAACAATCGAAGTTCCGTCTTCTGTTCCGACAATAGCATATTCGTTTCCTGCCCCATCGGCCCAGCCGGTAAGGTTCGACAACTGGTCAGCATATTCCAGATGACCTAGCAGTTCGATGTTCAACTGCGCACTCAAATTGGTAGCGCATGCCATCAGCAAAAGAAAAAGAGGAGTAAAGATATTTTTACGCATAGTATTTATTTACAATTCAAAGATAGGCAAATTTTTAAGCCTGCTTTGTTTTATACTGTGCGCAGATGTTAAAAGAAAAAAAAATTGCAATAAACAGACTTCCTGCATATTGCAATTTCAATTGTGCTGATTTTCCACTTATTTTTTGGTTGCGCAGGTATTCATACCGAAAATGGTATATAAAGGGCAAAATGAAACCAGTGATGTGAGCACAAATACTGCTCCTAATATCAATAAAACCAATCCCAAAGTGCCGCTAACGGTACCGGTAAAATACAATACTGCAAAAACCGCTGCAATCAAAATGCGGATAATTCGGTCGGCTGAGCCCATGTTCTTTTTCATAATCATGTAATTTTTATCAGTTAAATAATTGAATCAGGTAAACAATTGCAACAACAATGGCGATACAGGATAAACAAACTAAAATGAATTTTTTAACCACTGTGCATGTAATTGATACAGCAAAAGTAGGGTAGTGGCATACCTAATGTTTGTGATGTTAGTCACATCGCTATAGGACTTTTATCCCATCACGGGTTTGCGAGATTTTTTGCTCTGACTCCAATTTTTTTAACAAACGACTGATTACTTCGCGCGAAGAGGCAAGGTGCTCGGCAATTTCACGATGCGGAATGGTGATAATTTGGTCGGGAGAAATTTTGGCGCGCTGTTGTAGATACTGCAGCAGCCGAACATCCAACTTTTCATATATTAAATTGCCAATGGTATCTACCAAATCTTTATAACGATTATTATACTGATTTAAAAACAATAAATTTATGGTCGGATAACTGAGCATCCATTTTTTTACATCTTCGGCATTTAATATCAACACACGCGTTTCGGTTTCGGTAAATGCCATAATATTGCTGGGCTCGGCCGACATGCTGAACGCAAACGACATCACACAGCTTTCGGAAGGATGGATATAATACAATAATATTTCTTTATCGCCATGACTGGTAATTACTTTTAATAAACCGTTTATTACTAATGGAATGGTTTTAATATATTGACCTTCACGTAAAATTTGTTGATTGGGTGGCAACGTTACATCACTGGAGCTACTAATAATTTCTTCAATTAAATTATTTTCGAGATACGGTAATTTACTTTTTATTAATTCGAATAAAGGGCTCATTTTTTTCTGGATTTTTTTCTTAACGCTTTTAATTTTTCTTTTTCTTTAACCGGTAATTTTTCGCTCGCTGCAGCAAATGCTGTTGAGGTAATTAAGTGATGATATTGATTTAAAAATGCAAGTGTTTTTTCCGGATATACCAGTCCCGTTTCCCGCAAACACCAGCCCACGCCTTTTTGCACATAATAATCTTTATCGGTTAACAGCGGTTTTACTAAGGCAATAATTTTATTAAAAGTAGGTTTTTTATTTCTGAAACGCGCATAACCGAGTAAACTCAACACTGATTGACGACGATACCAGGGGTTTTCAGATATGTTCCACGCTTGCAAATGCGGATAAACCATGTTTGGATAATGTTCAAGCAAATAAGCAAAATGATGTGTTAGCATATCGCTATGTGCCCAGTTGTCGATACGGTCGATCCATTCAATTAATTCGTTAAAAATAAATTCAGATTCTGCTTGTCGCACATAAATTTCGTTAAAAAATAATGCCAGCAACAACACGTCAAAAATTTCACTGTTGAAATAAATATATTTATAAATTTGATATTGTTCGTCAAGTGGTAAATGACTGAATGAATAACCATGTTTAAATGCGGCACGTAATTGCGGCATCGATAAACCGGTAACGGTAAAATGTGTTCCGATGTATTTTTGCAAATCGAAATTCGGGTCGGGTTTGCGATGCGATTTTATTCCGGCAAGTGTGGTTTCAACTTCCTGTTTATACTTTTTTAAATCCTGTTCTCGCATTTGGGTAGGCATTCGGGTTTAACAACAATTAACGCTATTTAATAACACCTCAATGATAATAGAAATAATTTTAACAAAAAATAGATGACATGAAAAAACGATTACAAATTTTTGGCAGTTTGCTATTGCCGGTGTTTTTGAGTTTCCAGGCTTCCGCGCAATTAACGCTGCCACCCAGCGGTGAAAACCAACACGCAGCGGTTACCCAGTCAATAGGTTTGGTTGAAGTAACTTTTGATTATGCTTCGCCAAATGTACACGGCCCAAACGGTGAAGACCGAACCGGCCATATTTGGGGAGAACTGGTGCCTTATGGTTTAGCTAATTTACAATTTGGCTGGTCTACTGATGCCAACCCGTCACCCTGGCGTGGAGGAGCAAATATGAATACCACGATTCAATTTTCACATGATGTTTTGGTTGAAGGAAAAAAATTAAACGCCGGGAAATATGGTTTACACTTTATTCCGGGACCAACGGAATGGGTGGTAATTTTTTCTGCTAATTCCGATTCATGGGGCAGCTTTTTTTATAAACCTGAAGAAGATGTTTTACGTGTAACCGTTAAGCCAATTAAAAGTGCTTATCATGAATGGCTGACTTACGAATTTACCGACAGACAACAAGAACAGGCAACTGTTGCATTGATGTGGGAAAATTTACAAGTGCCTATTAATATTAAAGTGGAAAATATGACCGCTTTGTATCTTGAAAATATCAGAAAACAATTACGAAGTGATATCGGATTTAATTATATGGCTTGGGTAGATGGCGCTAATTATTGTGTGCAACAAAATACTAATCTAGAAGAAGCATTAACATGGGCAACTTATGCTATTGAAGAGCCTTATTTTGGAAGGAAAAACTTTGTGAGTTCAAGCTGTAAAGCTAGTGTATTAAAAGCCATGGGTAAAACTGCAGCATCGGATAGTTTAATGCGCGTTGCCATTAACGACCCTTCAGCATCTGCAATGGATGTGCATTTTTATGCAAGAGGATTACAGGCTGAAAAGAAAAACAAAGAAGCACTGGAAATATTTTTACTGAATTATAAAAATCACCCTGAATTACCTGTTACCAATTTAGGTTTGGCAAGAGGATATTCAGCAAATGGTGATTATAAAAATGCTTTAAAATATGCGAAAGCAGCATTACAGCTGAATCCTGACCCACAGGTAAAAGCTACTTTAGAGGATGCAATTAAAAAACTGGAAGCGGGAAAAGATTTTAATTAATTGCGATAATGCATAAAATAAAAAAACCGCGTTGCCATTGCAAACGCGGTTTTTTTTTACTAAATAATTTTAATTGCCTGCTATGTTCATTTTATTAAAAGTATCGTCCGATAAACTTTGGAGCGCTTTAATAAAATATTCATCAGTAGTATTGGAAACTATCCAATAGGCTTCGAAATTATATAAATCTCTTGCAATAACTGATTTTATTACGTTGCCTAATTTCTCTTCACATAATTTAAACTCAGCATCATCCTTTTTTACACTGTCGGCTTCGGCATATGCAAAAAAGTCGTTCCATAATTTACTGTCTATTACAAAGTTGTCGTTAAATGCAAATGGGTCGGCATATTGTTTTGTTAATTTGTCGCGGTTCGCATTTACATAAGTTAATGCAAATTGATTTACGATACCTTTTCCAACCACTTCAACATAATAATCGGTTGCCCATGAAGTATCCAGTGGAACATAAAGGTCAGGCATAATACCACCACCACCATATACTACACGTTTGTTGTTGGTATAAAACGTAAGTGAATCCGGATAATGAAATGTTGTATCAGCAGTTAATTCACCGTCGCGGTAACGTTCATTTAATTCGTTGTGATAAGCATCAAGTCCGCCTTCATAACTTTTCTGAATACATCTTCCTGATGGTGTATAATATCTTGAAACCGTTAAACGCATTGCTGAGCCGTCGGGTAAATTAAATGCACGTTGCACCAATCCTTTTCCAAAACTTCTTCTACCAATAACTAAGGCACGATCCCAATCCTGTAAAGCACCGGTAACAATTTCACTCGCAGATGCAGAACCTTCGTCAATCAATACAACAATTTTACCTTCTTTCATACTGCCATCACCTTTCGATATTTCATTTTTACGCGGGTAAGCACGACCTTCTGTATATACAATTAATTTATTGGCAGGTAAAAATTCGTTCGCCATATCAATAGCAGCATTTAAATATCCGCCACCATTACCACGCAAATCTAAAATCAGATTTTGCATGCCTTGTTTTTGTAATTGATCCAATGCAGCACTAAACTCTTCGGTTGTAGTTGCAGCAAATTTGCTCACACGAATATATCCTGTTGATGGATTAGCCATATATTTTGCATCAATACTATACAGCGGAATTACATCGCGGGTAATTTTAAATTCCAATATTTTTTTAGCACCCTTGCGCTCAACATAAACTTTTACATCGGTGCCTTTTTTACCGCGTAAACGGTCAGTGACACCTTTGTTGCTCATGCCAATTCCTGCAACAGGCTCATCGTTTATTTTTACAATTTTATCACCGGCAATTAATCCCACTTTTTCACTCGGACCACCGGAAATAACGCCAACAACATTGATGGTATCATCCAGTAAATTAAACTGAATACCGATTCCTTCAAAATTACCTTCAAGCGGCTCGTTCGCTGCTTTCAGTTCATCTTCAGTAAAATAAACAGAGTGGGGGTCAAGTTGAGTGAGCACTTCTACAATGGCATCTTCTACCAACTTGCCTGCGTCAACATCGTCCATGTAACGATCGTCAACAATCATCATAAATTGTTCAAATTTTTCGAGTGCCTGGGCTTCCGTTAATGTTTCTGAACTACTTGCAGGAGCGGTGCCTACCTGACTATATCCTGCATAAAAGCCTGAAACTGTAAGCAGGAAAAATAGGAATTTCATTTTATTCATCTTCTTTCAATAGGTTTTATTGTGTAGCTAAATTACATTTGAATTTATAGATTAACGAGATTCGTGCCAAATTAGGTTCACTTTAACAAGTTTTAACTGCTATAGCCTTTAATGCATTAAAAATTTAAATAAGTGGCCATTTTAGCAACAATTATTGCATGAATTACCTGTTTTATTAAAATGTATGCTTATTTGTCAGTGCATAAATTGTCACCTGCAATATTATAGCAATTTGTGAATATGGTGATAACTCCCGTATAATTCCATAAAATTAGCGCGTTATTTTGCACTAATTCAGTTCAGCAGATGTTGTATTTACAATAGTGCAGGCAAATACTCACGCAAAGGCAGTTTATTTAATGATTACCGCAACGTTTTTGTTCGGTATTATGAATGTGCTGGTTAAATATCTCGGTCGCATTCCTTCTTATGAATTAGTTTTGTTTCGCTCGCTTGTAATGCTTATTGCATCAGGGTTTATGCTCTATCGCAGTAATATATATCCCTTCGGAAGAAGTCACCGCTGGGTTATGATTGGTCGCGGAGTAGCCGGTTCGGTTTCACTCATGATTTTTTTCTTCAGTATTCAGCATCTTCCGCTTGCTACTGCAGTTACCATCGCCTATCTGTCACCAATTTTCACCATTATTTTCGCCACCTTTTTGTTGAGAGAAAATATGAACTGGCGACAATGGTTGTTTTTTGGCATTTCATTTATAGGTATTCTGTTTATTAACGGGTTTGAAAAAAATAATCATACAACATTATTACTTGTCGGAATTATTGGTGCTGCCTTTTCCGGTTTAGCCTATAATGCATTACGTAAAACTGCAAATCATGTTCCTGCTTTGGTGATGGTATTTTATCTGCCCTTGTGCACAATCCCATTAGTATTACCTTTTTGTCTGCACAACTGGGTTATGCCTGAAGGAAAAGAATGGTTGCTCATTATTACGATGGGCCTTGTAACCCAGTTTGCTCAAATTTATATGACCAAAGCTTATCAGTTAGAAAAGGCAGGAACTATTGCAAATTATGCCTACTTGGGCGTTGTTTTTGCGCTGGGTTTCGGGTATATCTTTTTTGGGGAACGATTCAATCTTATCGCCATAAACGGCATGCTGATTGTAATTCTGGGGATAATCCTCAACTTCTTTTATGTAAATCGCGTAACCTCTGCAAAACGGTTCAGGGCTTATTTCCGCGACTTCCCGGGTTGGTAATCAATATTCGAAATGTCCGTGTTCGGTAATAACTGAAATTTTTGGTGCATCAGCATTTTCAATGCGACCTATGATTTGTGCATCAATGTTATAACTTTTTGCGATGGCTATAATCGCTTCCGCAGCAACTGCATCTGTGTAAATTTCCAAACGACAACCCATGTTAAACACTTTGTACATCTCTTTCCAGTCCGTTTTCGATTCAGTTTGAATTAATTCAAAAAGAGGTGGGGTAGGAAACAAATTATTCTTGATCACATGTACATCTCCCATAAAATGTTTCACCTTAGTTTGCCCGCCACCGGAACAGTGAATCATGCCTGAAATGGCACTTTTGTGTTGCGCTAAAATGGTTTTTATAACCGGTAAATAGGTTCTGGTGGGAGATAACACTAATTTGCCGACAGTTATATCTTTCCCACCGATAGATAATGTATCGGTTAATTTTTTCGAACCGGTATAAACTACTTCATTGGGTATCAGCGGATTATAACTATCCGGGTATTTTTCGGCGTATGCTTTTGAAAAAACATCGTGACGCGCACTGGTAAGTCCGTTGCTGCCCATACCACCGTTGTAGTCGGTTTCGTATGTCGACTGACCATAACTCGCCAGTCCCACAATTACATTACCCGGTTGTATGTTGTTGATTACCAGCTCATTACGTTTTATTCTGCCAAAAGCGGTAATGCCAACATCAATGGTGCGTACAATATCACCCACATCAGCAGTTTCGCCACCGGCATGGTGAATGGTGATGCCGTGTTGAGCCATATTTTCGAGAAAATGGTTGGTACCATTGATTACAGCTGCTAAAACACTTCCGGGAATGATACTTTTGTTTCGGCCAATGGTTGATGAAATCGTGATATTATCAGTAATTCCCACACAAGCCATATCATCGAGGTTCATAACCAAAGCATCTTGTGCAACACCTTCCCAAACACTTAAATCTCCGGTTTCCTGCCAATAAATGTAGGCTAAAGCCGTTTTTGTGCCTGCGGTATCGGCGTGCATTACATTGCAATACGCTCCATCGCCGGCGGCAAAATCAGGTAAAATTTTACAGAAAGCGTTGGGAAACAAGCCTTTATCCATGTGGGCAATAGCTTTATGCACTTCTTCTTTTTGCGATGAAACCCCACGCAACCCGTATTTATCCTGATTCATGCGGCAAAGTTACGGAAATGCTTAAATCTGCTCATTTGTTACCCAAACAATTAATTAACAATTAATTAATCATCTTTACTGTTGCGGTGTAAGGGCAGGCAAGTATTTTAGCCAAAGATTAAATTTGCTCTGTACAACCGAATGTATATGAGCGCGAAAAAGACGAAAAAATTGAAGTTAAAATATATCAACCGGGACATCAGCTGGTTATCCTTTAATGAAAGAGTGTTGCAGGAAGCTGAAGATAACAGTGTTCCATTAAATGAACGCATTCGTTTTCTGGGCATTTTTTCCAATAATCAGGATGAGTTATTCAGGGTGCGTGTTGCAGTGTTGCGGCGCATGATGCGTTTGCAAAAATCGCAATTGAAAGTATTTGATGTAAATCCGCAAAAAACATTAAATCAAATTCAAAAAAAGGTATTGGTTTTAAAAAACCGTTTCGATAATGCCTATCTGCAAATTCTCGAAGACCTGAAAAAACATAAAACGTTTATTTTAAACGAAAAAGAAATTAATAGTCAGCAGGGCGAATTAATTCGTAATTATTTTAATGAAACAGTACATCAGCGATTGTTTCCCATTATGCTCGATAATAATAAAAAAATGCCTTTGTTAAACGACAAAAGTATTTATCTGGCGGTGCGTATGGTAAAAACAGGAAAGCCTGCTGCAACAAGATATTCATTAATAGAAGTACCTGATGGTGAACCTTCCCGCTTTTTTGTTTTACCTGATGATGGCGATAAGAAATTTATTATTTTATTAGATGATATTATCCGCTACAATCTGGATGCCATGTATTATATTTTTAATTATGACTCCATTGATGCGTATACCATAAAAATTACCCGCGATGCGGAATTGGATTTACACGCCGATTTATCGCAAAGTATGTTAGAGATAATTCAGAAAAGTGTAAAACGTCGCACCAAAGGTGAAACCACACGTTTTATTTATGATGCACAAATGCCTGAAGAGATGTTGCAGTTTTTTGCAAAAAAGATGAAATTGCAACGTAATGATGCCATTATTCCCGGTGCACGTTATCACAACTTCAAAGACTTTATGAATTTTCCTGATTTAAGCAGGAAAGATCTACAATATAGCAGTATGCCTCCTGTGCATCATCCGTTGCTGAACACCAATTCCAGTATTACGAGTGTATTGCGACAGCGGGATATATTTTTACATTTTCCATATCAGAGTTTTCACCATATTATTGATTTATTGCGTGAGGCGGCAATTAATCCAAATGTTACCAGCATACACATGACCTTGTATCGCGTAGCAAAAAATTCGAGTGTGGTAATGAGTTTAATTAATGCTGCGCGTAATGGAAAACAAGTTACAGTTGTAATGGAATTACAAGCGCGTTTTGATGAGGAAAATAATATTTACTGGTCGAACCGTTTGCAGGAAGAAGGTGTAAAAGTTTCGTTTGGTGTTAATAATTTGAAAGTGCATTCTAAATTATGTTTAATAACACATAATCACGAAGGCAAATTGGTGCAATATGCGATTATTGGCACGGGTAATTTTAATGAAAACACAGCCCGTGTGTACACCGATATTTTTCTGCTGACAGCCAAACCGGAAATTACAAGAGAAGTAAAAAAGATATTTGAATTTTTCGATAATCGTTTTGAAATAGGGAAGTACAAACATTTAATGGTGGCACCGTTAAATATGCGTGCAAAATTAAAATCACTGATTAGTCGGGAAATAAAACATGCCAAGGAAAAAAAACCTGCTCTATTATTTTTCAAGATTAATAATCTGGTAGACAAAGAAATTATTAAAAAATTATACGAAGCGAGTAATGCCGGTGTAAAAGTGAAATTAATTGTTCGCGGTATTTGTTCGCTGGTGCCGGGTGTTGAAGGATTGAGTGAAAATATTGAAGCCATTAGTATTTTAGACCGGTTTCTGGAACATCCGCGTATATTTTATTTTGCCAATAATGGTAAAGAAGAAATATATATGGGTTCAGCAGATGTGATGGAAAGAAATATTGATCATCGTATTGAGGTGCTGGTAAGTATTTTAGATAAAGACATCAGAAAACAATTAAAAGAAATTCTGGACCTGCAATGGCAAGATAACGTTAAAGCCAGAACCTTAGCACAAGGTCATTTAAACGATTATATCAGCAAAGGAAAAAATGCAGCAGCGGTAAGAAGTCAGTTGGCATTATATGATTATTTCAAAAATTATTACGAAAAATTAAAATCAAATACATAAAACTGTTGTACTCATGTGCAACATAAATATTAAAAATGAAATTTGCAGCAATTGATATTGGGAGTAATGCAATCAGACTACTGATTGAAAATGTATATGAAACACCTAAAGGCCCTGTTTTTCACAAAGATTCTTTAATTCGTATTCCGGTTAGGTTAGGGGAAGATGCTTTTATAGATGGTGTAATTTCTGACGACAAAATAAATATGCTGGTGAAAGCGATGATTTCTATGAAACATATTATAGAAATTCACAAGGTAACAGCATTTAAGGTTTGTGCAACATCGGCCATGCGCGATGCAAAAAACAGTGCGCAAATTATTGAAAGAGTAAAAAAAGAAGCCGGTTTAGATATTCAAATAATTTCCGGCGATAAAGAAGGAAAAACAATTCTGGGCATGCCACTCGATCAAATGGGATTGGAACCCAATGATTTTTATTTATATATAGATGTTGGTGGCGGAAGCACAGAACTGGCTTTTTTAGGCAGAGGGCAAATGATTGCGAATCGCTCATTTAATATTGGCACTTTACGCATTTTAAATGATCAGGTTGCAGATGGTGACTGGAGAGAAATGCTGGAGTGGATTAGACAAACAAAAAATCAAAATTTTGAATTAAGTGCTATTGGCATTGGTGGAAATATTAACCATGTAATGAAGCACTACGGTAAAACCGGAAAACCATATTTAAGTATCAGCATTCTAAAACGTGTAATGATGTATATGGATGAATTAAGTATGGGTGAACGCGTTCGCGAATTAGGTTTGAAACCGGATAGAGCAGACGTAATTGTTCCCGCATTAAAAATCTACATCAACGTAATGAAATGGGCCGGCATTGAAAAAATTTATGTTCCGAAGCAAGGTTTGAGTGATGGATTAATTTCGCAGTTATACCAGGAGTGGAAAGGTTGATGTACCAATGTGCGAATGTACCGATGTACCAATGTAACAGCCGAATTTTGAGTAAAAATTTCATTCGGAACTCCCGTAGGGGCTGACCCATGTGTCAGCCCAATTCGCTGTAATGGATAATGAAATAATTAAACAGCTGGATAATGTACCAATGTACCGATGTACCAATGGAACAGCCGAATTTGAGTAAAAATTTCATTCGGAGCTCCGTAGGGGTTAATCAATATTAACCCGTGATGATGCACCAATTAAACACCCGAATTTTGAGTAAAAATTTCATTCGGAGCTCCCGTAGGGGTTAATCAATATTAACCCGTGATGATGCACCAATTAAACACCCGATTTTGAGTAAAAATTTCATTCGGAGCTCCCGTAGGGGTTAATCAAAATTAACCCGTGATGATGCACCAATTAAACACCCGAATTTTGAGTTAAAAATTTCATTCGGAGCTCCCGTAGGGGTTAATCAATATTAACCCGTGATGATGCACCAATTAAACACCCGATTTTGAGTTAAAATTTCATTCGGAGCTCCCGTAGGGGTTAATCAATATTAACCCATGATGATGCACCAATTAAACACCCGAATTTTGAGCTAAAATTTCATTCGGAGCTCCCGTAGGGGGCACCAATTAAACAGCCGAAACCACAGAGAAAACCCAAAGGAAACAGCCCGCAGAGACCACAAAGAGCGTAATATTTTAATTATTCTTAATAATGATAATTTATAGTTGAAATTTCAATTTTAGACAAAATTCTCTGTGAAATTTGTGTGTTGTTTCTTTGTGCCCCCGATAGCTATCGGGGTTGTGCTTAAAAATAATTAATGTGGTAATGTGCTGATGCGTTAATTAAACAGCCGTATAATGTACTGATGTACCAATTAATTGCCGAAATCTAATGTTACGACAAACCAACCCCTTTAGGTTTACCTGCCGGACGAGGCAGGGGTTGCATATTTTTAGCAAATGAAATTTAAACGAATCACCAAACCCCGTAGGGGTAAAATAATTTAAACAAAACCCAAATGGTACGAATTACCAACCCCTTTAGGTTTACCTGCCGGACGAGGCAGGGGTTGCATATTTTTAGCAAATGAAATCGAAACGACAAACCAAACCCCGTAGGGGTGAAACAATTTTGACGAATTCAAATGTTACGATACACCAATTTTTTGTTGAATAGAACGATGCAGCAACTCCTAGCCGGGATTGTAGCGGAAACAAGCTAATGCCCAATGTGAAAATGCCCGATGTACCCAATTAAACAGCCGGTTTTGAGCAAAAATTAAATTAATGACTTGTTGAAGCGAAAAGCCCGCAGCGATTTTGATACGGAGGGGGTTGTTGATGCTCCAAATTAATGTACCAATGTGTTAATGTACCAATGTACCAATTAAACAGCCGATTTTGAGTAAAAATTTCATTCGGAGCTCATGTAGGGGCTGACCCATGTGTCTGCCCATTGCGCTGTAACGTATAACGCACCAATTAAACAGCCGAAACCACAGAGAAAACCCAAAGGAAACAGCCCGCAGAGACCACAAAGAGCGTAATATTTTAATTATTCTTAATAATGATAATTTATAGTTGGAATTTCATTTTTAGACAAGATCCTCCGTGCTCTTTGCTTGGGTTTCTTTGTGCACTCCGTGGTTAAAAATAAATAATGTACCAATCGTACCGCCGAATTTTGAGCAAGAATTCCATTCAACCACTAAACCCCATCTAATTAGTTAATCGCCTAATTTGCTAATTAAAATACCCGACCGCATCACTCAAATCCAATTCCGGATAAGTTAGTTGAAGGGATTGTGATTTTTCGAACATGTTTTTTTTGAATTGTTGGTGTTGGAATGATGTTTCGAAAAAGGGTTTGTGCGCAATAGCAGCATTTATTTCTGCCATTTGTTTGAAACATATTCGTCCGCGTTCATCAACACAAGCTTCAGAAAATTTGTCCCAGATGTATTGAATTGCTGTTGCATTGGGATGTAACATATCTTCTGCATAAAACCGATAATCGCGTAATTCATCCAGCATAATTTCATAGGCGGG
>JADJJZ010000022.1 GCA_016706255.1 Bacteroidota bacterium
GGATATGATATTTGGCATGCAAAAATGGGTGATGCTAAATATTGGATGGAGCCGGAAAATTTGGGGAATGTAATTAACACCCTTATTTGGAGCAATGTCCGTTTATTCACCCTGATGGTAAAACATTATATTTTTCGAGTGAAGGCATCCGGTATGGGTTTTCAGGATTTCATTTTCTCGACACGTGATGCGCAGGGCAACTGGTCGAAACCGTGAATTTGGGTTATCCGATAAATACGAAAAACAGGGAAATCAGTTTGTCGGTATCGGCAAATGGAACAACGGCATATTTTTCGAGCGACAGAGATAGGAAATTGGCGATTTAGATATTTATTCGTTTGAATTGCCCTTAGCGTGCAGGCTGAACAGGTTACCTGGGTGAATGCGATCGTTACCGATGCAAAACCAAATTACCATTAAAAGCTAATGCAGTTAATGAATATCGAAACTGCGAAATCATTGTATCAGTTCACTTCCGACTCAAAACCGGTGCATTTTTAATTGTATTACCAAGTGGTAACGACTATGATTATTTGTGCAACGGGAAGATATTTATTTCATTCGGAAACTTTTCTTTGGTAAATGATGCCGGATGAACCTTTTACTATTTAAAGTGGCTTTACAACCTGTAAACCCCGAGAAATATTAACGTTAAAAAATATTTTCGAGAATTAGTGTCTGCTGAAATATTACCCATTTCGGAACCTGAATTAAACAAAGTTGTGGATTTAATGCAGAAAACCGGAATATGAAAATTAAAGTAAATGGACATATGGATAATGTTGGTGCTGATGCAGATAATGTTAAAATTATCGCAAAACAGGTCGGTAGGTGAAAATTATTTGCGTCGAAAGGCATAGATGCAAGCAGAATCACTTATCAGGCTATGGCGAAACAAAACCGATTGATGCTAATACAACAGAAATTCGGCAGAGCAAATAATAGAAGAACAGAGATTGAAATTATAAGTATTTAAGACATTTTAAAAATATTTCGCACGATTTTACATTTATTATTTGTTAATATTTAAATAGAACCCAGATTATTTTCTATTAATTAATTTTACATATAAAAACCTGAAATTATGGTAATTGATGTTTCGAAATCTATTCCGATAATTGACGGACAATCGATTTCAAAAGAGGAATCTGAACAAAATTACTTAAAACCCACAAAAGCCGGTTATTCTTAGAGGTTTGTGGAAGCAGTATTCCGCTTACAAATGGAATTACGATTTTTTAAAAAATCGATGGGCGATATTGAAGTGGGATTATACAGCAAGTTACAAAGCCGACCCAGAAGCAATACGCTTTGAGCCAACTACTAAAATGCGTTTCAGTGAGTATTTAAAACTGATTGAAACAGAACCAACCGATTTTACGATTATTTTTTTTTCCGATTTTTAAATACAAACCGAATTAAAAAGATTTGATTATCCTATCATTGCAAAAAGAGAACAAATTACCATTATGTTTTTGGTCCGCAAATCTGCGACCAGAATGTACCAGGATATTGATATGAGTAATGTGTTTTTTAACGCAGTTTGAAGGCAAAACGGGTGGTATTATTTGCGTCGATCAATCGGATTTATTATATAAATTGCCATTTAACGCACATCACTACAGTTGATATCGACAAACCGGATTACAAAACATATCCGCATTAAAATATGCAAAAGGTTACACAGGTGTGCTGGAATTTGGGTGACACACTATTTATGCCTCTCCGCTACTGGCATCATATTGAATATTTGGAAGGTAGCCAGTTATAGGATTAAGTTCGCACTGTTCGCCAACCCCGGCATTAAAATTACGGTGCTTATAATATTGTTTTGCAACGTAAAATTGATGACGTTTCGTTTTCCTGTTTGGTAAGAAATGGTTTGATTAAAAAATCGATTGCGGCAGAAACGTATCAAAAGGCGATTAGTCGCATACATCAGCATGATGAGCAAAGCGGGGAAATTGCGTTTCAGTAATGACAAATGCGACGCCACTTTACTCATGCATCGATACCAATGGAACAGCCGGTTTGAGTTCGAATTCTGCCATTCGAGCTTACGCAGGGGCTGACCCATGTGTCTGCCCATGGTTGTAACGAATAATGTGCGAATGCACTATGCAATTAACGCAACAATGGAACAGCCGATTTGAGTAACCTGTTCATTCGAGTTCTGCTGGGGCTAACTAATATTAGCCCAAGACGGATTGAAAATAGAACTACAAATTATTACCAAAATTTTCATTCGAGTTATTTGAAGGCAGACCCAAGGGTCTGCTCAATGTGATGTAATGCATAATGTAATTATTAAACGGTCGAAACTGCGAAGACTAAAGGCCGCAAAAAAGCAACACGAAGAATATAATATTTAACCTTAGCGTTTCTTAGAAGCCTTTGTGCCTTTGTGGTTTTGGTCATAATTAACATCAAACCCTTTAAAATGAAACTTATATTCATAATTTAATTTTTAGACAAAATTCTCCGTGCCCTTTGCGTGTATTTTCTTTGTGAACTCGTGGTTAAAAAAATTAATGTGTTGATGTGCTAATTGAACAGCCGTATAACGCACCAATTAAACAGCCGAAACCACAGAGAAAACCCAAAGGAAACAGCCCTGCAGAGACCACAAAGTGAGTAATATTTAATTATTCTTTAAAATGAAAATTTATATTCATAATTTAATTTTTAGACAAAATTCTCCGTGCCTTTGCGGGTTTCTTTGTGCACTTTGGGTTAAAACACATTTACCAAGAATACACCTACATTTACATTCATGTGCTTAATCAACTTCGCATTTCAGCATCACGCCTCCTACCTCTTTATTTTGGTTGGAACAGGGATGAATTTTATAATCAGCGACGCAAGTTGCAGTGGGAAGATGAATTTCCGGAAATTTTGGCAGGCAAAGATTTACAGGAAGGTGGCACATGGATGGGCATTAACAAAACCGACAATTTGCGCGCTCACCAACTACCGCGATTTAAACAATATCAACACCAATGCACCCCTCAAGAGGCCATTTGGTGAGCAATTTTTGAAAGGAAAACTGCATACCGACGAAATGCATCAACTCTTGAAAACCCAGGGCCGACTTTACAACGGATTTAACCTCATTTATGGCGATGTAAGCGCATTATTCTACTATTCCAACGTGACCGACCAGGTTCGGCAACTCTATCCGGCATTTATGGCCTCAGCAATGCCCTGCTTGACACGCCATGGCCGAAAGTGGTCAACAGTAAGGCTGCATTTAAACAACAGCCTGAAGGAGCCCCTGAACCCACTCCTTTTATCGAAATATTAAACAACACCGATACCGCCCCGAGGAAGAATTAATGAAACAGGTGCCTTGGAGCTTGAGAAAAGACCTTCCGCAATGTTTATAACTTCAAACAATTATGGAACGCGGTTAACTACTTTGTAAGCATCAATAATCAGGTGAAGTCACCTATCGTGAAAAGGGTTATGTGCCTGAACATGATGTAACGGTTAACTTTACCATTAAAGCCGGATAAACCATTTTTAATTCAACAATGCAGCGCAAAGCAAGTTTCTATTTTTCGCACTCTTTATTTATTGTGCTGCAACAATTTTTCTTCTGCACAACAATATCATTTAAAAAATTACAGCATCGACGACGGATCAGCAGGAATTTCCGTTACCTGTTTATTGCAGGATAACAGAGGTTATATCTGGATTGGCACCGAAGATGGTGGTATTTCCTGTTCTGATGGAAAAAACATTTGTTAATTATAAACGCGACGGTTATTGCGATAATACCCATTAATTGTTTGTTTGAAGATACAAAAGGCAATATCTTGATCGGCACAAAAATAATGGTGTAACAAAATTTAATGGTTACGAATTTTTCAATACGGCGATGACGTTGTGAAAAATATTGAAAATTTATAATGACAGCAGTGGAAATATTTTAGTATATAGTTTCGAATTTATATAAAATTAGTGGCGACAGTATTATTCCTGCTTCCGATAATTCAACGAATACCGATTAATTAATTTTTTCCGCGCCGGTGGTCCCAAAGCCATAAAATCATTTATCGATAAACAAGGTAAAAAATGGATTGCCACACATACCGGCATTTATACCATCAGAACCATTTGTCGACCTCGAAAATTCAAGCGATTCTATAAAGTTCAATTCTATTCTGAACCCTGAACAGCCTGAAGAGCCCGCCACCAGTATTGCGCAGGACCGGGAAGGCAATATCTGGATTGGGACCGCCTTTAGCGGATTGTATTTATTTTACGACGGTGCATTTTCCAATTTTAATAATATTCCTGCATTAAGAAATAATTATATCACCGCAATAAGTGCAACCCCGAAGCATTATTAATTGGAACGGCAAGCGGACTAAATATGTTGTAGTAGATACCGTTACCAAACAATATTATGAAAAACCATTAAATGTAAATGGATTTATTTCTACCAGTCGCATTAATTGTATTTATAAAATGCAAATGGCAATTGGTATGCAGCAGATGAAAAATAATAATATTATTTATTTCGACGGACGGTATGCGGTAACCACCATGACTGCCCTGGAACCGAATACAAATTACTTCGATAAGCGAAGATGCAGCAGGCAATTTTGCGGTAGCAACAAATGGCGAAGGTATTTATATCGGTAAAAATATTACGTGGCAACATCTCACCGCAAGCGATTCACTCAGTTCGGATAATATTACTTATTTATTTACCGATAAGCAGGGTTTATTATGGATAGCTACAGCCGATGCCGTGTAATGACTTATGATGGACGGAAATTTAATCGCTATACGTATTTTGATAATGGATTAATCAGTAATCATATTACCAGTATTAATGAAGACCAACACGGCAATATCTGGTTTGGCAGTCCCGACGCGGGTTTGTGCAGTTACAACGGCGAAGGATTTTTCATTTTATACCGATAACGATGTGTTATCATCAAACAATATTAATTCTTAGCATTTGATGCAACAGATGGTTTATGGGTGGGATTAAATGACGGATTAGATTATTTAAAATTTAATGCCGATTCCACCATCACCACAAAACATTTTGATGCATTTGACGGATTTCTTTGGTATAAAAAATACCAATAATACCATATTAGTCGACCGGTTGGGCATGTTTATTTGGCACTGTTGATGGTTTATTCAGATATAATCCCTGAGGGAAGATATTATCACCCAAACAAAACCATTAATCGAACTCAGAAATATTCGTTTGTTTTTTGAAACAACCGATTGGGGACCATACAGCGACACCACTGCAGGCTGGTATAATTTACCCGAGTTAATTTTAAAATTACCGCACGACCAAAATCATATTACATTCGATTTCAGTGCTATCTTTTTTTAGTGTGCACGAAAAAAATTACCTATCAGGTTTATCTCGAAGGATTTGAGGATGACTGAAAGATATAGTAAAAGCACATCCATGACCTATTCCAATTTAAAACCCGCACTTATACATTTAGTGTAAAAGCAAAAAATGCAGATGGAATTTGGAGCGATGCGGTAACGTATTCCTTCACCATTAAAAAACCATTTTGGGCAACATTATTATTCCAGATTACAGCTGGTGTTTTAGGTTTGGGATTAATTATTTTAATTAATATCCTCCGCAACCGCAGATTACGCAAGCGCGCAAACCTGCTGGAAGCAACCGTTACACAACGTACTGCTGAATTAGAACAACAAAAAATAAAAGCCGAAACCGCAGCTATCAGGGCTGAAAATTCAGAAAAGGCGAAAGAAGAATTTCTTGCCAATATGAGTCACGAAATTCGCATACACCGATGAATGCGATTATGGGTATGACGCGACTGTTGTTGGAAAAAGAACCGAAAGAAACTCAAAACGTTATTTAAATGCAATTCGTCAATCGTCAGATAATTTATTGTGATTATTAACGATATTCTTGACCTCTCAAAAATACAAGCCGGAAAATGGAATTGGAAAAAATACCATTTCATTTCCGCAATTTATTAAATAATGGTGTGGGTATTGCACAGGATAAACTCGATTCCATTTTTGATAGTTTCTCGCAGGCTGATGTGGCTACCACACGTAAATTTGGCGGAACAGGTCTCGGATTGAGCATCAGCAAAAGGTTGACAGAATTATCAGGTGGTATTTTATCTGTAGAAAGCACCTTAGGCAAAGGTTCTATATTTACTGCTACCATTCCGTTTGAAGTGAGTGAAGCTGCGGTTTCCAAAAATGCCGACGACGAAAATGCAGCAGGCGACACAACTTTACCGATTGGTAAAATTGCAGTCGATAAAATTACAGTTGGCGATTATCATGTTGTGCTGATGGATGTGCAGATGCCGGTGATGGATGGTTATGAAGCAGCGCGCACCATCAGAAAACTGGAAAATAAAAAGAAAAATTCCATTGCCATTGTCGCAATGACCGCATCGGTAATTAAAAGTGAAGTAGATAAATGTTATGAAAGTGGTATGGATGATTTTATTGCCAAACCATTTGAACCAAAAGAATTACGTAATAAGATATTAAAATATGCAACTCCTCAGCAGCTTAATTAATATTCCGCTCATAGTTGATCCGCCATCATGGAAAACATGGTGGATTTACAGTATTTGTATCATTGTGATCGGAATTTTCATTTATTATGTTATCCGCAAACGCATTAGTGATGCAGCCGTTGACCAGCGTATTTTGCGTGAAAAGGTCCGCGAAAAAACACGCGAGCTCGAATCGGAAAAAGAACGTGCTGAATATTCTGAAAAAGTGAAGGAACAATTTCTGGCCAATATGAGTCACGAAATTCGTACACCAATGAATGCCATTTTAGGTATGACACGTTTGCTCTTGGAAAAAGAACCACGCACCGACCAGTTAAAATATCTCAACAGCATAAAACATGCATCCGATAATTTACTGGTAATTATTAATGATATTCTCGACCTTTCAAAAATTGAAGCCGGAAAAATAAATCTCGAAAGTATTCCTTTCGACATTCGCAATGAAATTAAATCGGTTTTCGAAACCATGAAAGTGAATGCGGATGATAAAAACCTCGAATTAAAAACCGATATCGAAAATAGCATCCCCAAAACAATTATCGGCGACCCATATCGTTTGAGTCAGATATTATTAAACCTGACCGGCAATGCGATAAAATTCACCGAAAAAGGTAGTGTCACTATAAAAACCACTGCTGCTATGCAGGGCGAAAAAGTATTGCTCACCTTTAGCGTAATTGATACAGGAATTGGCATTGCAAAAGATAAACTCGATTACATTTTCGACATGTTTACCCAGGAAACCAGCAGCACCACACGCAAATTTGGTGGCACAGGTTTGGGATTGGCGATTTGTAAAAAATTGATAGAATTACAAGGTGGAGCAATATCTGTGGATAGCGAAGCTGGAAAAGGTTCGGTATTTAGTTTTACGCTGCCATTTGCTATCGGAAAAGATGTGGTGGATGAAAATCCGAAAGCAGAACATAAGCAACAAGTAGTGGCAAAAATGAAAAAATTTGCGCATTTTGTTGGCAGAGGATAATGAGTTTAATCAGATGGTAGCTGTTGACACATTAGAGAGTGCAATTGAAGGTGCACAAGTTACCGTAGCGGCGAATGGAAAAATTGCTGTGGATATGCTAAAGAATAATACCTTTGACATTGTGTTGATGGATATTCAAATGCCGGAAATGGATGGGCACGAAGCCACAAAAACAATTCGCAGCAGCAGCGACCCGCGTATAAATTCAATGCCAATAATTGCGATGACAGCAAGTGTAATCAAAGCAGAAGTAGATAAATGTTTTGAAAGCGGTATGAATGAATTTGTCGGCAAACCATTTTCTGTTGATGAGTTATTAGAAAAAATGAGTAAAATAATCGTAAGATCATAAACGTTTAACAATGGATAATTATAAAAGAATTAATCTGGAATTCCTGGAAAGTTTTACTGAAAAAAATAATGCCAAAATGACGAAATATATTAATATGTTTCTCGCTTTGGCTCCTGTGAGTATTAATACCATGAAAACACAACATGAATGTGGCGACTGGAATAATCTCAGAACCACTGCCCATTCATTAAAACCACAATTGGCCTATATGGGTATCGAATCGTTGAAGGAGCCCATCCTGCGTATTGAGGAATATGCCGGTGAATCGAAGAATCCGGAGGCGATAGCCATGCTGATACAACTGGTGGAAGCGGGCTGTAATGAGGCTTTCGAGGAATTAAGAAGTGTAATTGAAAAAATAGCTTAATATTGCATATCAAAACCCAATTCAATAACGTATGAACAAAGAAGTAGTTTTATAGTTGATGACGAGCCAATGCATGCTCAAATGATGGAAGACCACCTCAGGTCGAAATATCCAAATTTTGAAATTTATAAATTCAGCACCGGTGAAGAGTGTAACGACAATATGGATAAACATCCAACTATTGTTGTGTTAGATTATCACTTAGATGCTGTAAATAAAAGTGCAAGAAGTGGTCTCGAAACATTAATTCATTTAAAAAAGAAATATGATCATGTTGATGTAATTATGATTTCCGGACAAGATAAAATTGATGTTGCTGTTGAGTGTGTTCGCGAAGGTGCTTTCGATTATGTAGTAAAAGGTCCTTCAGCATTTGTGCGCACCGAACAGGCTTTCGAAAAATTATTCAAACATCGTCAGGTAATTCACGAATTAGCAAAATACAAAAAATTAAACCGCACCCTAACCTGGAGCATCATCGGCATCATCGCCCTCGCCGCCATTTTCTGGGCCACCGGTTTCATCGGATAAATAAAATTAATTCCAAACCAAATCCGCTCTAATCCAGCGGATTTTTTGTGTATATTTTAGTAACACAAAAAACACAAAACAAAACCCACAAAAAAAAGAAAAGAAACAAAGAAAAAAAAATAAAAAGCCCCCGCAGCACTCCAAATCCCATCTATACAAAAAAGTAATCAGTCCGCCGCTAGCGGCATCCGTCCACACACACCCAAAAAAAATCAGTTAAAATCTGCAAAAATCAGCGACCCGCTTGCCGGGTTCAGCGTTCCCAAAAAAATCCGTCCCATATCCGTTCAACCCGTTCAATCCGTGTTCCTTTAACACGACCCGCTTGTCTATTTTAATTTATCGTAACAATTCGTAAATCCGGTATGTAAGGGCGGATTCAATTCGCCCCTACATACCGACTTTACTCACATTTATCTTTAAATATGAACTATATCCCATCAAAATCATTACAAATTGCACCCTACAAAAAATCAGCGTCCCGCTATCGGGCATCTACCAAACACATCCAATAAAAAATCAGTTTAAATCCGCCGAAATCAGCGACCCGCTTGCCGGGTTCAGCGTTCCTATTCCACGTCATCCCCAAAAAAAATCCCTCCCCTATCCGTTCAACCCGTTCAATCCGTGTTCCTTTTCAGCTCAACCCCAAAATCACAATTCCGTTATTTAACCACAGAGTCCACGGAGCAACAGCCCACAGAGTGCTCGGAGAATTTTGATTAAAAATTAAAATTGCAATCTAAATATTACATTTAATCCTTACATCAAATAAGCCTCCCCACAGCGCACCAAATCCCATATCTACCAAAAAGTAATCAGTCCGCCGCTAGCGGCATCCGTCCACACACATCCAAAAAAAAATCAGTTAAAATCTGCAAAAATCAGCGACCCGCTTGCCGGGTTCAGCGCCTGCCTGCCGGTAGGCAGGTTCCCAATTAAAATCCGTCCAGTATCCGTTCAACCCGTTCAATCCGTGTTCCCCTATTGCCACCCGCTTGTCTATTTTAATTTATCGTAACAATTCGTAAATCCGGTATGTAAGGGCGGATTCAATTCGCCCCTACATACCGGCTTTACTCACATTTATCTTTAAATATGAACTATATCCCATCAAAATCATTACAAATTGCACCCTACAAAAAATCAGCGTCCCGCTAACGGGCATCCACCAAACACATCCAATAAAAAATCAGTTTAAATCTACAAAAATCAGCGACCCGCTTGCCGGGTTCAGCGTTCCCAAAAAAAATCCGTCCAGTATCCGTTCAACCCGTCCAATCCGTGTTCCTTTTCACCTCAACCCCAAAATCACAATTCCGTTATTTAACCACAGAGTCCACGGAGCAACAGCCCACAGAGATTCTATGTTAAAATCCTAATTTTTTAGTAAATTTGTTTTATAAACAGAACGGCTTTAAGCTAGTTCGTGAAGAGCTGCATCTTGATGTGGCTCTTCTTGCTTTGCTTTATGATAATCCGGATCAAAGAACTGGTCCTTTTTCCATAATACATATATTAGCACTAATATTTTACGTTGCACTGCAACTGCTCCTTTCATTTTTAATCCTGTTTTAGATATTATTCTGGTATATAAATTTTTTGATGGTTCATAATGATTAATTGATGTAAAGGCCGGGAAGTATAAACATTTTCGTAAATATTTATTTCCTCTTTTTGATATTCGCGTTTTACCTCTCACCGATGTCCCTGATTGCTTCTCTATCACATCTAGCCCTGCATAACTGACTAATTGACTTTTATTTCTAATGAGATTAAATCCATTTGTTTCTGCCACAACAATAGCTGCGGTAATCATTCCAACTCCTTTTATACTGCACAACTTTTTCATTTTTTCTTTTAAAAAAGGGTTAGCGTTGATTAGATCCTTAATCTCTGTTTCAATTTCTTTAATTTGCTTATTCAGTATTTTCACCACCTGTTCGATTCTTTTAATGCTACCACTGTTTGGCCATGCACCACTTTTTTCAGCGTGAAGTTGGTTTTTCTTCATTGTTCGCTCAAGCAGTAATTGGTCGCGTTCCCGCGTCAACTGGCGGATTTGGTTAAACACTTCTTGAGGAGGTGACCATGGGTCTACATTCTTTTCCAGTCCAAACAACGCAATGATTTTAGCACATTCTTTATCATTCACTGTCTTTACTTTAAGCGTGCCGGCAAATGCTTTCACTTTATTGGGCAATAACACAGCTACTTTATTTTTACTTTCAAATAAAAATAATGCAGCCCGTTCATGATAAACACCTGTAGCCTCCATTAAAAACACCACCTCGCAATCCGTATTCATTAGTTTTTTGCTCCACAATAATAATTTTTTTAGTCCTGCAGCATTGTTCGTAAATTTTGAATTAGAAAGGATTACTTCATCAAATGAAGCATGCATAATACCAAAACTACAGTCCAGGTGATCCTTGGAACAATCAATACCGACGCTTTGTCTGATTCTTTTTTCCATTGATTTAAGGTTTAATAAATGAATAATAATTAATAAGGGAAGTTCTTCCTTAGTCTTGTCTCGTGGATTTATCCAAAGTCATTCGTTATACAAATGCTCTTAAATTCTATTCAGACTTAATGAAGAAGCGAAAAGAATGAGGATAGTTCTCTGTGTGTGCATACCTTAAGGTTGCTTGGGCGCAGATCATCTCTCATCCTTTTCCCTTATTTTTCTACTAAAATCTTAAAATTTCAATTAATTTCCTTAAAAAAGTAAACATACGAGTGCTCAAAGAAACAGCCAACAGAGAAAACACAGAGGAATTTATCGAATAGAATTTAATTTTATATTTAATGAACAACCATAGAGATTAATTCGAATATACCAACTAATTCTCCGTGAACTCTGTGTGTATTTTCTCGGTGCACTTTGTGGTTTCGGCTGTTTAATTAACAACCTGTCCGGTACACTCAATATCAAATCCAACAACTCCGAATAAAAATCACTCTCAAATTCGGCTGTTCCAGTAGCACATCAGCACATTAGCATATTAGCACATTAATTTTCGGCTGTTTAATCAGCACATCAGCACATTAGCATATTAGCACATCAATTCACCACAGGCAACACAGTAGGTCCCGGTATCCTTCGCAAGTTTAATGAATAATCACCTGCAACTGCATGCTCTCTTTCATGCACAAATTTATTTCACTCTTTGAATCCTCATCGTTTTTGTTCAAATTCAAGCATGAGATATTGAACATCATAGTTCATTTGATTATTTTTTTAACTTCAAAGTGATATTGTTTTTATGATATCCTTCTTTACTAAAAACTGTTTATCCGTAATTGGCATCATGCATTTATCCCAATTGTGACTTAATTCATATGGAATTGTAAAATATCAATAGCCAATTTTTTTATTTCTTCATTTTCATGGTGTGTGAAATAAACTTGGGGTAGAAATTCATTGTGTTCGTAATATTCGTAATACTCATCAATTATTTTTTTATATAATTGATTATCAATTGAAACATCATTTAAATTTCGTAGAATACTCAAGATTGCATTTTGTTCATCAACAAAGTAACTACTACTTTCCAACAATAAACGTACGATATCGCGTTCTGATTGGTCATCGAAATGGAATTTAAATATTGGTTGTTCCTTCGCAATTGGTGTAATTTCGGAATGTTCAACAGAAGCTTTATCGTTGTTTGATAATTTATCAAAAGCCCCTTTACGTAATATTTTATTAGTTTCAGAAATTAATAATTGTTCCTCAACATTTAAATTGCGTGCAGTTTGTTTTAAATAAAGACTACGTGTAATGCCATCCGGAATTTTGCTATACTCTGAACAATATCTTTAATAATTCCCGCAACTTTAACAGGATCACCTTTTGCATCTTCAAGATATAAATCCGTTTTTAAATGGATAAGATCTTTTTATTATCCTCAATATATTTTCTAAATCCGTCGGCACCTAATTTTTGCACGTAAGTATCCGGGTCATCTTCAGCGGGCAATAAAACCACCTTTACATTCATGCCCTCTTCCAATGCAATTTCCAATCCGCGCAGGGCAGCTTTTACACCGGCGCTATCACCATCATATAAAATCGTTAAATTCGGAGTGTATCGTTTAATCAACCGCACCTGATCCTGCGTCAACGAAGTTCCGATGAAGCAACAACATTTCAATCCCGCTTTGCGATAACGAAATCACATCCATATAACCCTCCACCAGGTAACATTCCTCGCGTTGTGTTATTGCTTTGCGCGCCTGAAAAATGCCGAAAACAATTTTACTTTTTAGGTAAATATCCGTCTCCGGCGAGTTGATATATTTCGGAATTTTTTTATCCGCACTCAACGTCCTCACACTAAAACCAAGCACCTTTCCTGTGATGCTATGGATAGGAAACATCACCCTGCCGCGGAAAAAATCTTTTCCGTATTGCGAAGTCAGCCCAAGTTGTTGCAGTAATTCCAATTTATAGCCCGTGTTGGTAGCAATGCGTGTAAACGTTTCACCATCGCCCGGACAATAACCCAATTTAAATTTTTCTATCGTATCACTGCGCAAACCCCGTTCCGTGAAATAGCTCAGGCCGATACTTTTGCCTTCCTCATCGTTGTGCAGATATTCATTAAAATACGTTTGCGCGAAACCGTTAATAATCAATAAACTTTCCCTGCGATTTTCCTCCTGAATTTCCTCATTTGTGCGCTGCTTTTCCTCAACCTCGATATGATATTTATTCGCCAGGTAAATCAGCGCCTCGCGGTAACTGAGTTGCTCATGCTCCATCACAAACCCCACCGAATTACCACTTTTTCCGCACCCAAAACACTTATAAATCCCCTTGGGCACCGAAACCGTAAACGAAGGCGTCTTCTCATTATGGAAAGGGCATTTCCCAATCAAATTCACCCCTCTCCGCTTCAAATTCACAAAATCCCCACCACCTCCTCAATCCTGGAAGCATCATAATCCGCCCAATCGTTTCCTTCGAAATCACCCCCCCAAAGTTAACAGATTTACCCCATTGCACCACTTCATCGCCCAAAATGCACTTTTGTGTCCTATTCGTCATAATATTTTGGAGCATCAACATCCGCTCCGATTGAACATCCTTACCGGCTCTACATTCCAACTCCTCTCCCGCAGAACCGGGATGCGGGGTTTCCATTTCGATCCGGGCTAGCTAAAATTGCCCATAGCCCTGAAGTGAACAGGTTTGGGATATGTCAAATGGCATGTTGCATAAAAGGACTATGCAATCAAATTGTGAAAGGAAAGGGCATAACTTGTTCTACTTCAGGGTCCTCGTCGCCTCCACTGCGTTGCAGCTCCTGCGGGAACTTATCATTGCAGCCCGGCTAGAGGACATGCCTAGCCATGAAAATGAACAAGTTTAGTCCAGAATTTGGCTTTCCAAATAAACTTAATAAATCCACTTCAAATTGCACATGCGCGAAGTTAATTGCTTGTTCTACTTCACGGGTTGGTCACCATTAGGTGCAACCATTGGCCTTGGTTTTTCGTATTAATTAGGAATTGTGGATTGAATATTTTCAATAGCACGCTAATTTTGTATTTTGAAAAACACGGAAGTTATGAACGCCTTGGAAAAACGTTTAAAACGTAACATAAGACTAGTAGGTTATGGAAAACGTAGAAATGAAGCATTAAGAAAATCATTTTTAAATTCTAATGAAGATGCATTGCTTTTAGATTCTGCAAGAAGCGCATCTTCAAAAGCAATTAGAAGTTCAAAGCGTTAGGTATTACTATTAAGGTGATTCGTGGAAATAAAATTATTGTGATTAGCCCAGATGATTCTGAAAAAGTAATGGAGAGTTATTCCCCAACGAAAATCGACGTTTCTTCACTAAGAAAGGGAATGATTTTAGAACGCAAATAACATGTCAAATTCAAGATTAGGTATTTGCCGGGCCAAATGGATCAGGTAAAAAGTACATTGTTTGACGCCTTTTCAAAAAATATAATACCGGAATTTTCTAAATGCTGATGTGATTGAAAATGAGCTAAAAACAAGAGGTTTTATCGACCTCAGTGAATTTGGTTTAAACCTTAAACAAAGTGATTTTGATGAATTTATAACAACTGAAAGGGCTGAATCCTTAATAAATAAGGCAGTTGACGAAAATCATAAAATTAATATTTCCCTCAAAGAAAACATTTTAGTAGATGAAGGCATTGTCACTCATAGTTATGAAGGAGCGCTTATCAGCTTATTTTTAAGGCATCATTTGCAGGAAAAAAATATTGATTTTTGTTTTGAAACGGTGATGAGCCATCCATCAAAAATAGATGAAATAAAGGAGGCAAAATTAAAAGGGTATAAAACTTATCTATATTTTATTTGCACTGATGATCCTGAAGTTAATATATCTCGGGTAGAAAATAGAGTTGAAAAAGGAGGACATAATGTTGCTCAGGATAAAATTTCAACTCGTTATTACAATACGCTTAAAAATCTGTTTAACATGGTTGAAGTGGTCGATAAATGCTATTTTTTTGACAATTCCGGCGAAGAGATTAAATTAATTGCAAAAATATCTGAAAATAAACTTTCCCTCGAAGTAGAACCCTCAGAACTGCCAAATTGGTTCGTTGAAAATGTCCTTAAATATTATATTTAAATATTAACCATGACTGAGTTTGCGATTATTCAATCACTTAAACATCCATACCCCGCTATAATTTAACAACTACCCAAAATAAACAGTTTATACTCATTGCACCACTTCACCGCAAAAATGAACTTTTGTTTCCACCAAGTTATAATATTTTGAAGCATCAACATCCCGCTCCGATTGAACTTCCTTGCCGGCTCTACACTCCAACAAACACCACATTTTAATTAATACTCCAATCCGGCTGTTCCATTGGTATCGGTACATTATTACATTGGTACATTAGTTTGTTTCCGTTGCGATCCGGGCTAGTATA
>JADJJZ010000023.1 GCA_016706255.1 Bacteroidota bacterium
AACCAAAGCCGACTGCAATAGTAAACGGAAATGGTTCAGACTTGAAGGACAGTAAGGTTCTGCAGAACAGAGCAAAGCAAAAAACAATTGCTCAGAAAGTTATTTTAGCATTGATTGATGATGCGAAGAAAAAAGGCAAGGATATGTGGGTAAAAAGTTTGTGGAATGCATACCGGTGTCAGGGAGTGGTTGTAACTGCAAATGATAAACTATTCGGTAGATATTGCAAGTATCGAATTTGTCCGATTTGTTCCTCAATCAGAAAAGCCGAAAAAATAAATGATTATTTGCCGGTGTTAAAAACCTGGACTGATGCACACTTTGTAACCTTAACGCTCAGATCAGTCCCAGCATATAGATTAAAACCTGTTATAGATAGTATGGTGGAAGAGTGGACACAAATTATTGATACTTATAAAAAACGAGAGCGACGTAATAAGGGAAAGAAATTGATGGGAATTAAATCTTTAGAATGCAATTTCAATCCTACGAGAAGTACTTATAATCCACATTATCATATAATTGTTCCTACTCAGGAAATGGCAGAAATTTTAGTCAAAGAATGGCTAACACGATCAAATCCGGGTTGGACACATCGAAAAGGTCAGCATGAAAGAAAGGTTCTTAACACGGAGCGGGATATGATCGAAACCGTAAAATACGGGACAAAAATTCTCACTGAACCTGACCCAAGAAAGAAAAAATTCGATAAGGGGAAACGCAAAGTTTATATATCTGCGCTTAATAATATCCTGATGGCTTTTGATGGCCACCATTTGTTTGGCAGGTTTGGCTTTAATCTGCCAACAAAAAAAATAAGACCGGAAAGCAAAACGACTTGTGTAACAGATCATAAAAATTGGGAATTTGATCCGGCGGTTTCCGATTGGGTTGACAAAAATTCCGGTGATCGGTTGACCGGCTATTTGCCAACTAAGGAATTATTGGATATTCTGACAGAAGGAATTGATACTGACCTTGAATAATTCAAAAAAAAATAGGTTTTGTCCCCCATTTGCACCCCGTTCGTTCAAAAGCCTACTCCCGCAAGCATAATTACTTTATGAGTCAGAATGTAATCCATTTGCCCCGTCCAGCCGTAATTTCCGAGATTTGCAGAACAAGTTCTAATTTACCTATCTTTGCGTCCATTGAGAGTCTTTTTGATGATATTGACCGTTTATATCCTTTGTGTTGGAACTGTGCCATGCTCCGATGCTTTACACAGTCATAAGGACGTTTCAGAGGTCGCAACAAGCGGCAACCAGCATCATCAGGAAAACAATGAAAATATTTGTCCACCGTTTTGCAATTGTAATTGCTGCGGTTGCAGTGCTTTTTCTAATTATGTTTTTAATGTCTCTCCACTCCAATTATTATCTCCATCAGATTTGATCTTGCTCAACAGTGAATCACAATTTCATTCCCGCAATTTTTCTTCCGTCTGGCAACCGCCTAAACTCAGTTAATTAAGATAGTAATTTATTAATGCGGTGCAATAAAATATGCATTGTATTGTCCTTTTTTGTTTCATCTTAATTAACCTGATCATGTTAAATAGAATCATTGATTTTAGTATAAAAAACAAATTTGCCGTCGGCCTTTTTACGGTCGTTTTAATAATATATGGTATTTATAATGTAACAATCTTGCCTATTGATGCAGTGCCTGATATTACAAATAATCAAGTGCAGGTGATTACTGTTTCGCCAACACTGGCAACACAGGAAGTGGAGCAATTTGTTACTTATCCAATTGAAAGAAGTATGTCCACGCTTCCCGATCTTGAGGACATACGATCCATTTCACGTTTTGGATTAAGTGTGGTAACTATTGTTTTTAAAGATAACGTGGACATTTATTTTGCAAGGCAATTAGTAAACGAGCGGTTAAAAGAAGCCGAAGGTGAAATTCCTGAGGGTTCAGGCACACCTGAATTAGCGCCCGTTAGTACCGGTCTTGGTGAAATATATCAGTATTTAATTAAACCAAAAGCAGGATTTGAGGACAAGTTTAATGCAACTGATCTGAGGACAATTCAGGATTGGATAGTTGCAAGACAATTACTCGGCACTCCGGGTGTTGCGGAAGTAAATTCATTTGGAGGTTTTTTAAAGCAGTATGAAGTTGCTATTAATCCTGAAAAATTGCGAAGTATGGCAATTACAATACCTGAAGTTTTTTCTGCCTTACAGAAAAATAATCAAAACACGGGTGGAGCATACATAGAAAAAAACCGAGTGCTTATTATATACGTGGGTTTAGGACTTGCTAATTCAATGGATGATATTCGTAAAATAGTTGTGAAAACAGGCAGCAATGGAATCCCTGTTTTAATACGTGACGTTGCTACAGTTCAATTAGGAAGTGCAATCAGATATGGTGCAATGACAAGGGATGATGAAGGAGAGGTGGTAGGAGGAATTGTGATGATGTTGAAAGGTGAAAATAGTGCTGAGGTTGTAAGTGACGTAAAAGAGAAAATACCGCAGATACAAAATTCATTGCCTGAAGGAGTGGAAATAGAGCCTTTTCTTGACAGAACTGATTTAGTAAAACGTGCAATACATACTGTCGCTGAAAACTTAATTCTCGGTTTTTTAATTGTGGTTTTTGTCCTGATTCTTTTTCTTGGAAATTTCAGAGCAGGTTTGATAGTAGCAAGTGTAATTCCATTGGCAATGTTATTTGCTATTATCATGATGAATTTATTTGGGGTAAGTGGAAATTTAATGAGCTTGGGTGCAATTGATTTTGGAATTATTATAGACGGTGCAGTAATTATTGTTGAAGCAGTTGTTCACAGAATATTTATGAGCAGAAATCATCATTCGGGGATCGCTAAATTAAACAGGGAGCAAATGGATAATGAAGTGAGCAGTGCGGTAAAAGGAATGGTGCATTCATCTTCATTCGGGCAAATCATTATTTTAATCGTGTATTTGCCAATTCTTGCCTTGGTTGGTATTGAAGGTAAAATGTTTAAGCCGATGGCTCAAACAGTTTCTTTTGCAATTCTTGGCGCATTTCTATTAAGCATCACTTATTTGCCCATGGCGGCTTCTGTTTTTCTAAGCAGAAAAACAACGCATAAAGAAAACCTTTCCGACAAGCTGATGAATTTTTTGCACCGCTTATACGAGCCTCTTATCAATTTTACAATCGGAAATAAAATTAAAATTGTAATTACCTCAGTTGCATTTTTCGCAATTGCTTTTATTGTGTATGGAAGATTAGGAGGAGAATTTATTCCGACATTAGATGAGGAAATTTTGCCTTTGAATCTGCATTACCAGAAGGTGCATCCTTATCACAAAGTATTGAAACCTATACTCAGGTAGGGAAAATCTTAAAACAATTTCCTGAAGTGAAAGAAGTAATCACCAAAATTGGATCAGCAGAAATTCCAACCGATCCTATGCCTGCTAATGCAGGAGACATTACAGTTTTATTAAAGGATAAAAGTGAATGGGTTACCACAAATTCAGCAACTGAATTAGCCGATACAATGACAAAGGCATTAAGTGTAATTCCGGGTTTGTTTGTCGAAGCATCACAGCCTATACAGTTGCGGTTTAATGAATTAATATCAGGGGTGCGACAGGATGTTGCAGTAAAAATATTTGGTGAAAATATGGATACCCTAAATTTTTATGCTGAAAAGGTTTCAGCTATTATTGAAACTGTGAATGGAACCGGACAACCAAAAATAGAATCAACGTCCGGTCTTCCTCAAATCGCTATTCATTATGACAGGGATCGAATTGCGCAATACGGTTTGAATGTTTCAGATTTAAATGAAATTGTAAGAACAGCCTTTGCCGGAGAAAGCGCAGGATTGATTTATGAGAATGAAAGACGGTTTGATTTAGTTGTGAGATTGGATACGGCAAACAGACAAAGTATTGATGATGTTCAAAATGTTTTTGTTCCATTACCCAACGGTGGTCAAATTCCTTTACAGCAGGTTGCATCCATTGATTATGAAATTGGTCCCGCTCAAATAACAAGAGAAAATGCAAAACGGAGAATCGGGATTGGTTTTAATGTTCCTGAACGGGATGTAAAGAGTGCTGTGGATGAATTGCAAAATAAATTGAATGAGGGAATCAAATTACCTCCCGGCTATTATTTTGAATATGGGGGACAATTTCAAAATCTTGAAGAAGCAAGTAAAAGATTAAGTATTGCAGTTCCTGTTGCATTGGCATTAATATTTATTCTGCTGTTTTTTACTTTCGGAAATATTACCCAGTGTTTTAGTTTTTCCGCTATTCCCTTGTCTGCTATCGGTGGTGTGTTTGCATTGTGGATTGCAGGAATGCCTTTCAGTATTTCGGCAGGAATTGGATTCATAGCATTATTTGGCGTAAGTGTATTGAATGGCATTGTGCTGATTGATTATTTTAATCAATTACAAGCGCAGGGGTTTCCACAAGTGCCGGGGCTGAAGTTCAAAAACCTTTGGCAACTGTGGTAATAGGTGGATTAATTACATCAACAGTTTTAACGTTAATCGTATTGCCTGCGTTATATCTTTTATTTTCAGGGAAAAAGAAAATAAAAGTAAATGGAAATATGGCTGCAATTAGTATATTTATTTGCCTTGGTTTGTTTTCATCTAAAATAAATGCACAAAATGGAAATAGTATAAGCTTGGATTCTGCAATTGTTATTGCTTTACAAAATAATCCGGGGGTGAAAGCTAAAGAATTAGAAATTGAAAAAATACTTACTTAAAGAAAGCAAGTTTTGATTTACCAAAGACCGGAATATTTGTCGAAAATGAAGACAAAAGCAATACAGATGATGCGGGGCTTTTAAAAATAGGAATTACACAGGAAGTTGAATTTCCGACAGTATATATAGCAAAGGGGAAGATCAATGAGCAAAATGTTGTTATAAGCAAGACTGAGCTTGCTCTCACGCAAAAGGATTTAATCCGGGATGTTACCATTGCCTATTATCAATTGTATTATATACTGCAATTACAAACACTTGCTGAAAAGAAAGACAGCATTTTTGGCAATTACGAAACAGCCGCACTTGCAAGATATGAAAGCGGGGAAACGAATTACCTTGAAAGTGTTGCTGCTCAGGCAAAACATCAGGAAATTGAATTAGAGTTACAACAGATAACAAAGGATGTTATAATTTATCAACTTGGACTAATGCGGTTGTTAAACACTACTGACTCAGTTTTGCCTGATTTAGAGGGTGCAATTAAAATAAACGAACCCGCACCTAATATCTATACAACTGATCACCCATTCCTCAATTATTATCAACAGCAAATGCAATTATCTGAATTAAACAAAAAATTAGCAGTAAACAATGCGTTGCCTGATTTTAATATTCGGTATTTTAATCAAAACTGGTATGGAATTGATGATGGATTTAAAGGATACAGCGTAGGTATCGGTATTCCAATTGCTTTTTGGAGTTATTCAGCAAATATTAAAGCAGCAAAAACGGATTTTCAAATTGCGGAAAAGAATTATGAATATAATCAATTACAATTCACTTCAGCTTATAATTCATTATTGCAGCAATTGGATAAAAATAAAACCGCCATTCACTATTATGAGGCGTCGGGTTTGATGCTCGGTTTAAAAATATTAGATGCCGCTGAAGAAACATACAAGGCTGGTGAAGCGGGTTATTTTGAATACATGACAGCAGTTGAACAATATTTCCAAATTCAGTCAGGTTATCTGCAAGTGATTCACGACTATAATGAAACAATTATTAATCTAAATTATTTTCTAAACAGATAAAATCATTCAAATGAAAAAGCTATATAATATTTTAATCATCACTATTCCTTTATTGTTGCTTTACTCCTGCGGGGGTAATACTGAAGCTGAAGTTGGGGAAGAAACATCTTCTGGGGAGATTACAACTCAGAATGTAAACACTGTTTCTATTTCATCCCAACAGTATAAAGCAATTGATCTGCAAATAGGCAACATTGAACAGCGGGCAATGTCAGGAACATTGCATGCTAATGGGTTTTTAAAAGTTCCGCCTGAGAGCAAAGCGGATATAACAGCCTTGATGCCGGGAACAATAAGGGACATATTTATTAAAGAAGGTGATATGGTTTCGAAAGGGCAAACTCTGGTAACAATTGTAAATCCAGAATTTATTAAAATGCAGGAAGAATATTTAAACGCCCAAAATGATTTACAATTGGCAACTTCGGAATATAACAGGCAGAAAGGATTAAGCGAAAAAAATATCTCCTCCCAAAAAACCTTTCAGGAAGCAGAGTCCAGTTACAAAATGTTGCAAACGAAAATCAATTCACTAAAAAGTCAACTGTCACTAATCGGAATTGATATAACGAATTTAACTTCTGACAAGATCACCTCTGTTATTGTAGTAAAAAGTCCTGTAAATGGCTCCATAAGTGAAATTGATGTCAATATTGGTTCATATGTAGAGCCTTCAGATATTATCATGGATGTAATTGATAATAGTCATTTGCATTTGGACTTATTTATTTTTGAACAGGATCTTCCGAAAATAAATAAAAATCAGAAAGTTACATTTACGTTAATTAATATGCCTGATAAAACGTATGAGGCAAAAATATTCAGCATAGGCAGTGCCTTCGAAAATGAAACGAAAACAATTTCGGCACATGCTGAAATTACGGGAAATAAATCCGGGCTTATTGAGGGCATGAATGTATCAGCGAATATTGAAATTGAAAATACCTCCACATCAGCGTTGCCTTCAGGCGCAATTATTAATAATGCAGGCAATGACTACATATTTATCCAGACAGGCGAGCAAGACGCAGCTTATCAGTTTGAAAAGTTCAGGTAAAAAGGAATCACAAATAACGGGTATACGGAAATCACACCATTGAAAGAAATACCAGTGGATGTAAAAGTGGTTACAAACGGCGTTTTCTATTTATTGGCAATTTTAACGAACGCCGGAGAGGAGGAATAATTTTTTACATGGGTGAAGCTCTGTCCTCCTGTTCTGAACGCCAAAACCGGAATTGCGAGGCAGAGTTCCCACCCGCCATTTTTTGATGCAACAAAACAGTTAAAAATGAAATTACCATACAAAGACAGGAAATTTATCTTATTGCTTATAGGAGTTATTGTAGTAATTATATTGGAGATATTATCACTAAGTGGTATTCATATCCCAATGCCATATGCACCATTTGTATTTGCATTATTCGTTTTGGGTATTGGTTACAATGTTTTATGGAATGGAATAAAGTCATTATTCAAATTAAACTTTGGCAGCATTAATTTATTGATGCTTATTGCTGTTGCCGGAGCATTTTATTTAGGTGAATACCCTGAGGCGGCAGTTGTAATTGTTTTATATGTTTTAGGTGAACGGTTAGAAGATATTGGAATTGAAAATAGTAAAACCGCATTGGACGAATTAGTTTCCAGATCACCAAAGACAGCAACAGTAAAATTAACCGGAGAAAGTCTTTTGATTGATAGAATACCAATCGGGTCAATTATTCAAGTAAAGCCCGGTGAATTAATTCCGATGGATGGGAGGATAACAAGCGGCGAAACAACAATTGATGAAGCAGCAATAACAGGTGAACCAATCCCAAAAGATAAACACAAAGATGATCTGGTTTTTGCCGGCACATTAAATAAACACGGATTTATTGAAATAGAAACAACAAAACTTTCGGCTGATACAACATTTTCTAAAATCGTAAAACTCACTTTCGAGGGGCAGGCGAACAAAAGTGAGACTCAAAAATTTATTCAGAAATTCAGTAAAAAATATACTCCGGCAATCATTTTATTATCGGTATTGGTTTTTATTATTCCCGTAGTTTTTAATAATCAGCCTATTGATAAATGGTTAAATCAGGCAATTACATTATTAGTTATTGCCTGCCCCTGTGCATTGGTTATTTCCACCCCTGTTGCGATTTACGCAGCTATTGGCAATGCCAGTGGAAAGGCGCATTAATTAAAGGCGGCAAATATATTGAGGCGTTGGCTAAAATCAGGGCAATTGCTTTAGATAAAACAAGAACAATCACATTTGGAAAACCTGTTGTCTCTGATATAATTCCTTTAAATGGAACTGATAAGGAGGAATTATTAGCTTGCGCCGCAGGGGCAGAAGTTTTTTCAGAGCATCCTTTAGCTGAAGCAATTATTGAAGCTACTAAAAAAGAAGGTTATGAACCGCACGCCGTAGAAAAATTTAAAAGCATTGCCGGAAAAGGAGCCATTGCAAAATGCCTTGTCTGTGAAGATGAAACGATTTTTATTGGCAAACTCAGTTTCATTGAAGAACACCAGCCCGTTTCTGAAGAAGCGAGAAAAATAGTAGCCCAATTATCTTCCGAAGGAAAAACAAGCGTTGTTGTAAGTTTTGGAGATGGTGTAGCGGGAATAATTGGATTGATGGATGAAATAAAACCTGATAGCGCAGAAGCATTAAAAGAGATTGAAGAATTAAAAATTGAACCTGTTATGCTCACGGGCGATCATGAGCTGGCAGCAAATTATATTGCTGAAAAGGTTGGTATTAATAAGGTATTCGGCAACTTACTACCTGAGCATAAATCAGATAAAATAAAAGAATTATTAAAGGAATACAAATCTGTAGCAATGGTGGGTGATGGAATAAATGATGCACCTGCTTTGGCATTATCAACTGTAGGAATTGCTATGGGCGCAGCAGGCAGCGATACAGCAATTGAAACGGCTAATATCGCATTAATGAATGATAAATTGTCGCTTATACCTTACTTGATTCGATTAAGTAGAAGAACCTTGCAGCAAATAAAAATAAATACAATCGGAGCTATTTTAATAAAGCTGATCTTTATAGTGTTGGCTTTTACAGGATATAGCAATCTGGTCTTGGCAATTGCCGCTGATGTTGGAGTAACGTTGCTTGTTATTTTAATAAGTTTGAGATTAATGAAATTCAAATAATAAAATATATTCAAATGGAATTAGAACTTATCACACTTCTTATCATTCAAACAATTTTTATTTCTGCCTTCGCACGGTTTGAATTAGAAACCCCACTCATAAGTAAATTAGTGAAATGGTTTATCATTGACGGAATTACCATTGGCCTTTACTTTCTTGTTGGGCATTGGGCAGTAGTGTTTCCGATTCTCGGATTAATTCCCGGAACCATATATCATTTTACATGGTGCAAGAAAAACGGAATAAATCCACTTAAAGCAACACCAATGAAAAAATATTATGAGCTAAGAGGTTGGAAGCTGCCGCAGGATATGACATAACTTCACATATTTAGTGTTATAGTAAAATTCACTCTACAAACGCGGCCTTTGGGAGTCAACTACTTTCAAGGTATTCAATCGTGAGCAGTAAATGATTTTTATCACCTCACTTGCCAACGCACGATATCCTTTCTCACAAAAAACCCAGCTAATTTTACGGTGTACAAAAAAACTCAAACAATGAAATCGAATCTAATTATTGGAGCTATTATCCTGATTTTAGTATCAGGGTTGGGTTGCCAAAAAGACAACCCGGCTTCGTTTACAAATACACCGGATAATTACATGGTTGGTTCATGGCGCATTAGTTCATTTGTGGATGGCAATATTAATCAGACAACTCATTTTTCAGAATACACATTTATCTGCGATGCATCCGGAAATATGTCTATTTGTATAAACGGCGATACAATTTATAGTAACTGGCAATGGGGCGACGATTCACATTCAATGTGCAATTTTGATATTATGGGATGTGATAACGATTCCTATTTGTGGGATTTAAATTATAGTTGGAATATTACCGGTCACGATGATATGAATTGCTACTTTACCAACGATGATTCACATGGCGATTGCAACGACATGATGAATCATACAAGAACTATGACTTGGTCTCGTAAATAGTCCGTTCACATATATAATTTTGAATAGTGCAATCTTTCTTTACTGATTCCTCTTACTGTTTTGCACTATTCAAATTTGTAATTGAACAATTAATTTAAGTATTGCAATGGATCTCAACACAGATACTTGCAAAACTTGATTCTAAGAATGACAAGTTTTAATTACTGCTTAAAACTCAAGTTTCATTATCTTTTGTCCCCCATTTGTACCCCGTTCTCTCAAAACCCTTACAAATCAAGCCTTCTTACTTTATGTATTGGGAAGTAACCATTCCTAACCGCACCTTAATGCCAGATCCACCGCCTATGCCATTTCTCTAGACCCATGATTATTAATCATTATTTGTAATGCTTTCAGTAAAAAATGAAAATTTTATTGTGGATAAATTCAAGACATTTTGGTAAATATTTTGAGCATTTAGGTCAGTATTTGGTGGAAATAATTACCAATTATGTAAAATAAGGCAATCACAAAACTATCCCATCAATTGCAATTCGGAATAAATATTTATATCTATCATTTTCAAATTTCGGTTATCTACTAAAGCAATCTTTTTATCCTTTTTCACTCGGGAAAACTTATTTTAAATGATTCATTTTTGTGAAGATGCCATTAAAATCACAAATGGTTAGAATAAGCCACAGCCCAATATCAGTAAACGTCTAGTAGCCAAAATTTTAAAATTGAATTAAAATTCAACCTTTAACTACATAGTTTGTAGTTTTGATGTATATTTGATGAATTTATGCCAAGCGGAGCAAACATTGGGTTTAAAAGTATTGTAGTTGTAATCTTAGTTGGATTGCTGCAAACCTATGCCTGCTCAGCTTTCTGCAGTGTTAGTCTCAAAAGTTGTTGCAATGAGACTATAGAAACGCATAGTTGTTGCAGTAAAGAGGCTGAGTCTACGTCATCCGCTGCCTCGCCTAATGGTGACTGTCAGGAGCAGCATTTAGCGTTTTCGCTTTCTATAGGTCAATTTTTTTCTACGACAACAATTGAAATTGTTAAGGCATCTCCTATTGAATTTAATTTGGTAACTATAAATCAAGCTCATATTGATTTTAATAATTTTGAAACCATACTTGGCTTTCCTAATTTATTCTGGATTTAGCCCCCTCCTCCCAAACAGGAATACCTGTGCTTAATTCAAGCATACTTATCTGATTTTACAACACTTTGATGTAACCCGAAGTGCTTCCTGTTGGGCGTTTACCGTTTATACAACAACCTAAAATACTATTTTTACACAACGTTAATTTCAATTTATTATGAAAAATTTACTCGTATTTTCACTACTTTTTGCCTCCATCATCACAGTTGCCAAGGCGCAATCGGCAATGCAAATTCAGGGCCTTGATTGCTATGGCAATGCGGTTGACATGTTTGCTGATTTAGATGCAGGTAAGGCGGTTATTTTGCACTTTTATATGCCTGACTGTGGATCATGTCCTCCACCTGCAAAAAAAATTCAAACTATGGCAGATGACATCATGGCAACTTATCCCGGTATGATAAAAGCGTATGCATTTCCGTTCCAAAATTCTACTACTTGCGAATATTCTATTTCTTGGGTAGAAGATAATTTATTACCATTCATGCACCTATGGATAGCGGGCAACACCTGTTGCATATTATGGTGGCTTCGGAATGCCTACAGTAGTTTTATTAGGTGGTACAGATCATAGAATTATGTTCTCTACGCAGAGTTTTGTTTCAAGCGACACATCGGAAATGGCTGATTCGATACTTGCCTTATTTGGGGAAACAACGAGTATTTTGAATATTCCTTCAATTATTTCAGATTTAAATTTGGCGCCTAACCCTGCAAATAATCAATTTGAGGTCAAAGCTAATTTATTGAAAATGGCCCGATTAAAATTGAGCTTATTGATATAACCGGTAAAATAATTTTAGTTAAAGAAGTTCAATTTGCGCTCACCGGTGAATTTGTTGAAAGTTTTGAAACAAATTCATTTCCAGAAAGTAGCTTATACATGCTGCGATTTACAGCTGGAGCTTCAACAAAAACCGAACAAATTGCTATAACGCACTAATTTGAACTGTATGAATTTCAATAGGAATTTATTAGTAACTGCTGTAATGATTGCAGTTACTAATTTATTGTCGAGCCAAAATTATTCTATTTCACCTGCAGATACTATTATAGGCACAGTTCCTTATAATGATATTTATCATTTTAACATCATACAAAATAATTTAACAGCGGATGCTTTAATTTTTGGTTATGAAAAAGTAGATGCAATTTATCCGATAGGTTGGACAGCCAATTTATGCGACAACGGTACTTGTTATGACGGGTTTCCGGATAGCGGCACTATGGATACTGTATTTAATGGCGATGTTGGACTTATGTCAGTCGGTGTTAACCCGGCAAATATTTCGGGAACTTCATTGTTTAGGTATATGATAGGGGAAGAATCAACACCAGAAATATTGGATACTCTTACTTGGATAATAAGCACAGATGGAGTTTCTAGTGTTGCAAATGCACTTTCTGCGTCAATAGATTTTATTTTCGACGCACAACAACAAAATGTAATCATAAAATCAAATTTGAATAACGAATTTGAATATTTCATTTGCGATTTAAGTGGACGTGTATTAATATTCGGAAAATCCTTCCAACCGAATGTATCAATTGATGTTGCTTCATTTATAACGGGTATCTATTTCGTTTATATATTAAATAATAATTCTTTTTCAATAGGATCACAATTATTAATAAGTAATTAATAAAAATGAAAAACCAATTTCACCTCATATTTTTGTTGTGGCGCCCTTTTGCTAAAACTCAAAATCCGCTTGGTGATTCCACCTGCGCTTACCGGAACTCCGTTCAATCTGAATGTTCAAAATGGCGTTGTGCAGTTTTTGATGGAATAAATACACCAACATTTGGCATAAACGGTGATATTTTGGGGCTACAATTATTGTTAATAAATGGGATTGGGTTACAATAAATGTTACCAATAGTTTAACAGGTACCGGCAATACAACTACGATGCATTGGCATGGTTTGCATGTGCCGGCTATGACTGATGGAGGCCCACATCAGATTATAGAACAAGGCGCTACTTGGAGCCCTCAATTTCAAATTTTGAATAATGCAATGCGTTTTGGTATCACCCTCACGGTTTAGGAAAACAGTTTACATGTTGCAAAAAGGTTTGGCAGGTTTTTTAATTGTTAAGGATAGTGCTGAAGCGGAATTAAATCTTCCAAGAACTTATGGCGTTGACGATTTCCCAATAGTGGTGCAATCTAAAGCATTTGATATTTTATACCAAGTTGCTATTGCTACACAAGATGATACACTTGTTTGTGTTAATGGTAACATTGATCCTTACTTAGAGGCACCTGCACAGGTAATTCGTTGCGATTACTAAACGGGTCGTCAATGAGAGTATATAATTTTGGATTTACTAACGATAAAGAATTTAATTTAATCGGTACAGATGGTGGATTATTGAGTAATTCGTTGCCATTAAATAGATTAATGTTAGCACCCGGAGAGCGCGGAGAAATTTTATTGGATTTGCAGGGTATGGAAGGGCAAACAATTTATTTAATGAGCAACAGTTCAGAAATGGTGAATGGAATTTATGGTGCTGCAACAGTAACCGGAATGATGGGGGGTGTAATTACTGATTATAATTTAAATCCTTTAAATGGAGCTGATTTTCAAATATTACAAATAAATGTAGGCGCTCAAACAATTGACCCCGTTTTAGAAATTCCCGAAGTGTTAGTTGAAAATATGCCTTTAACTAGCTACGATAAAACCAGAACTTTTAATTTACAGCCCGATGAAATGATGGACCCTGAAGGTCAAGTAATGGGACCATTTAATATTAACGGCGACCACTTTGATATGGAGGTAATAAACGAAACTGTTTATATTAATGACACAGAAAAATGGAGGATTCAAAATAATACTGGTATTGCACATCCATTTCATATCCATGATATTCAATTTACGGTTGATAATATAAATGGTGGACCGGTACCTTTACAATTACAAGGACTAAAAGATGTAGTAATGGTTATGCCAATGAGTTATGTTGAAGTAATTGCAGAGTTTAAAGATTTTGCAGACAATGATGTGCCATATATGTATCATTGCCACATGTTGCATCATGAAGATGATGGTATGATGGGGAGTTTTAGAGTGATCGACACAAATGCCACAAATATTGAAAGCGACAATGGAATCAATTTTTTAATTTATCCCAATCCGGCAGCCAACAATTTATTTATTCAATTGGATAATAATACAACTTGGGTTGAAATTAAAATAGTCAATATATTAGGTGAAGTTCTTTATAACCACCAGGAAAAAGCAACTGATCACATTTTAATTGATATTCAGGATTACCACCGAGACATACACTTTAAAATTAGAAACTAATATTGGTAATAGTTCAAAAAAAATTAATTATTGTGAATTAGCTGAATTAATATTTAGATAAATATTCACCGTAGTGGCAAAAAAATGAAGATATTTAGTAAAAATATGGTTTGCGAAAGGTGTATCCCACTGCAAAAAATATTTTCGAAAGAGATCATTTCCATCCTAAGGAATGTGGAATTGGGAGAAGTTGAACTTGATGACTCCACACTTGGAAATAAAGAAGAACTAATTCTCGATGAATTAGAAAAAGAAGTTTCAAGTAATTGAAGAGAAAAATGCAAAAGATTATTGAAAGCATTAAGAATGCAATTATAAATCAAATCCTACTATAATAGTAATTCTCACAAGCATTTAAATTACTCTCAAATACTGCAAATCAAATTGCTAAAGATTACAGCTTTTTTAAGTAGTCTATTTTCCGAAACCGAAGGAATTACTATTGAAAGTTATATCATAAAACAGAAAATTGAACGGGTGAAAGAATTACTTGTATATAATGAATTATCATTAAGTGAAATTGCTTTTCAGATGAATTACAGTAGCGTGGCTCATTTAAGTGCGCAATTCAAAAAGATTACAGGTTTAACACCCACTCACTTTAAAAACATTAAGGGTCACAAAAGAAAAACTCTAGATAAATTATGAAGCTGGAATTACGTAAATCAAATCGGTAATTATATAACATGTAAATGCCCACAGAAATGGAATTTTGTATTATGAGAATATGACATATAATTATAAAGTGACTAATATGACTTGTGGAGGATGCATAGTATGTAAAGCCAGTTGTTAAAGCATCCTGACGTTTTATCAGCAGAAGTGAACCCTCCTGATGATGCCATTATAACGATGCAGAAACAAATTACAGTTAGTCAATTACAGGATGCAATAGGTCTAGATTCAAAATATCAGATTACCCAAAATATGGTTTTGACTTATATCTGACCAACTTTGCAACAATTACAGTAATGGATTTCAGCAGTATTGGAGTAATTCAAAGTGTGGTGAAGAAAAGTTATTCAGTGGGCGTGTGTTGGCAATTTTGAACTAACTGCTTATGGGTAAAGTTACAATTATTGAAGATTTATTAATGGTAACGTGCTGGGGTTAATGCTTTTATCCACGGAAATTTATTTTGTTAAAATTAAATTATATGAAAATGAAAAAAATTATTTTATCTTGCAGTTTTATCAGGATTTTTGTTCAAAATTCTTTTGCACAAGATTCTGCACAATCTCAACCATCTCAGTTGCTAAACTCCTACTATGACATTAAAAATGCTTTAGTTGCGGGTAAGGTAGATAGCACATCAATTAGAGCGGGTGAATTTTTACAAATATTAAATGCAATAGATTATAAGGTAATTTCAGAAGGTAATGCTAATGCATTATTAAAAGATGCAGGAGCAATTTTCTGAAAGCAAGGACGTTAAAGCAAAGAGAATATTTTGAAAATCTTTCTCTCAATATGTCATTATTGGCAAAAGCATTAGATTTTATCTGATGAGGCGATCTATGAACAATATTGCCCCATGAAAGATGCGTATTGGCTAAGTAGCGAAAAGGAAATTAGAAATCCTTATTATGGTAGCTCTATGCTTACATGTGGCAATGTGGTGGACATAATTGAATAGTATTCATTCGAAAGAAAGGAAAATGAAAATATATACATTCATATTAATTCAACTTGTTTATTAGTTATGTGTCGGCTCAACATGACATGCATAATATGAATAAAGAAGTTGAAAATAAAAAATCAAATTGTTGAGAAGATCTAGTACTCCGTTAAAATAAATATGCATCCGGGTAAAACAGTTGTTTATCATTTATATGTTACCGATACAATAGTAAACTTTGCCGGAAAATCAAAGCGAGCCATTGCAATTAATGGTTCGATCCCCGCTCCAACTTTAATATTTACTGAAGGAGATACAGCTGAAATTTATTTGCACAATATGCTGAAGTCTGAAGAAACCTCACTTCACTGGCATGGCGTTATTTTGCCTAATTATGCTGATGGTGTTCCATATTTAACTACAAAACGAATTGGTCCCGGCGAAACTCATTTATACAAATTTGCCGTAGTGCAAAATGGAACATATTGGTATCATTCACATAGTGGATTACAGGAGCAGGTAGGGATGTATGGAGCGCTGGTTTTTAAAAAAAGGGAAGAGCAATCAAAAACCAATTTATTCAATGCTGAATATACACTTGTTTTAAGTGAATGGACGAATGAAGACCCTGATCAGGTTCAGCG